>NZ_JAMYRE010000016.1:0-185604 GCF_040321265.1 Mesorhizobium sp. M0491 | reverse complement strand
GCGGCAACTCCTTCCCGACCTGCGGAATCAATTCCACCGCCCATGAAATCAGGGGTCAGACCAAGCAACCCCATTAAATCATCGCGGGCTGCCACCGGGCGCCGCGGCTTGCGCCGCGGCGCTTGTCTCAATCCCACAATCGCCCTGGGAGGGCCGATGGACGGTGCGGCTCCGCTCTTTCGTATGGAAGGCATATCCAAGCGCTATGGCGGCGTACGGGCGCTGGAGAAGGCCGAGCTTGTCGTCGAAGCCGGCAGCATCCACGCCATTCTCGGTGAAAACGGCGCCGGCAAATCGACGCTGATCAAGGTTATGGCAGGTGTCGTGGCGCCCGATGAGGGCCGCATGACGCTGGACGGGCGCGAGGCGACCTTCGCTTCTCCGGGGGCCGCCAACAAGGCCGGCATCGTCTGCATCTTCCAGGAACTGTCGCTGGTCCCTGAGCTCAGCGTGGCCGACAACATCGTCATTTCCGATCCGCCCAAACGCTTCGGCATGATCGACCGCAAGGCGCAGCGCCGCATCGCCGAAGAAGCACTTGCTCGCGCCGGCGCCGCCGACATCCACCCGCTGGCGCTGGTCAAGGACCTGCCATTGTCGCGCCGCCAGATGGTCGAGATCGCCAAGGCATTGGCACGCAAGCCGCGCATCCTCATCCTCGACGAAGCCACCTCCGCGCTGACCGCCGCGGATGTCTCGAAGATCTTCGCGGTGCTCAAGCGGCTGCGCTCGGAAGGGCTGGCGCTGCTTTACATCTCGCACCGCATGAACGAGATCGCCGAACTGGCGGATCAGTGCACGGTGTTCCGCAACGGCCGCAATGTCGCCAGCTATGCAGCCGGCTCGAAGAGCGACAATGAGGTGGTCGAACTGATGATCGGCCGCGAATACAGCCATATCTTTCCGCCCAAGCCGGCGGCCGTGCCTGCCACCGCGGCCCCCAGGCTCGAGGCCCGCAAGCTCTCATGGGCCGACCGGCTGCACGATATCTCGCTGACCGTCAGGGCAGGTGAGGTGGTCGGCCTTGGCGGCCTCGACGGCCAGGGCCAGCGCGAATTGCTGCTCGCCTTCTTCGGCGTGCTGCGGGGCCTCAGCGGCCAGATCCTGATCGACGGCAAGTCTGTCTCGATCACCAGTCCATCCGTTGCGCGCGACGACGGCATCGGCATGGCGCTCATTCCCGAGGACCGCAAGACCGAAGGGCTGATGCTGCCGATGACGGTGCGCGAGAACCTGTCGTTCGCGGCGCTCGACCGGCTGTCGAAGGCCGGCATCATCGATCGCGCCGCCGAGCAGCGGCTGATCGACGACATGGTCGGCCTCTTGGCGATCAAGACGGCGGGCCTCGACATTCCGGTCGGCGCGCTTTCGGGCGGCAACCAGCAGAAAGTGGTCATCGCCAAATGGCTGATGCGCCAGCCGCGCATCATCCTGCTCAACGATCCGACGCGCGGCATCGACGTCGGCACCAAGCAGGAACTGTACCAGCTGATGCGCAAACTGGCCGACGCGGGTGCGGCCATCCTGTTCTACTCGACCGACTATGACGAACTGATCGGCTGCTGCGATCGCGTGCTGGTGCTCTATGACGGGGCGGTCAAGCGCGAGTTGGTCGGTGCCGAGATCACCGAGCGGGCGCTGATATCAAGCGCGCTCAACATCCATGGCGAGGAGAGCCCAGTGGGCCTGGGAGCAAGCGCGTGAAAGATTGGCGCTATTGGCTGGCCGAGCAGCGCGGAACGCTGCTGGCGTTCGGCATCTTCATCGTCATGTTCGTCATCTACACCTCGAACCATCCGGCGGGCTTCACCGCCAATGTCGTGCAGACGGCGTCGAACAAGGGTGTGCTGCTCGCCTTCGTCGCCATGGCGCAGACGCTGGTGGTGATCACCGCGGGCATCGACTTGTCCGTCGGCATGATCTTCCTGCTCACCAACTGCCTCGCCTCCTGGCTGGTGGTCGGCACGCCGATGCAGACGACGCTCGGTGTCATCGCCGTGCTGGCGGTAGGGCTGCTGTGCGGCGCGATCAACGGCGCCATCGTCATCTATGGCCGGCTGCAGCCGATCGTCGCCACCATTGCCACAGGCGCCGTCTATTACGGCATCGGCCTGTTGCTGCGGCCATTTCCGGGCGGCTCGGTCAATGAGGATCTGGCCGACGCGCTGACCGGCCGTGCGTTCGGCGTGGTGCCGGCGAGCCTGGTCGTCCTGCTGGCCGTCGTGCTGGTGATCTGGGTGCCGTTCAGCCGCTCGGTGCTCGGCCGCGCGGCTTATGCGGCGGGGTCGTCGGAGACGGCGGCCTACATGTCCGGCGTGCCGATCCGGCGCGGCAAGTTCGCCGCCTACACGCTGGCCGGCCTGCTGGCGGCGATCGGCGGACTGTTCCTGACCTTCTTCACCTATACGGGTGAAGCGGCCTATGCCAGCGGCAACTCCTACACGCTGTTTTCGATCGCCGCGGTGGTGCTCGGCGGCGTTTCGCTGTTCGGCGGCAAGGGCAGCGCCATCGGCGCCATCTTCGGCGCACTGGCCTTCCGCACCATCGGCGACCTGTTGTTCGTCTTCGATTTCGATCCGCTCTGGCAGCCGCTGTTCCAGGGCGTTATCCTGCTGGTCGCCGTCAGCCTCGGCGCCTTCGCCCTGTTTCGGGTCCGCAACCGGCTGGAGTGGTTCCTGTGAGCGAAACGACGCTTGGCGGCATTGCCGGCCGCGTGCCCAGATTCATCCGCCGTGCCGATCCGGCGGTGCTGACGGCCTTTGCCTGCATCGTTCTCTTGCTGTTCCTGGGCAGCCTCTATTCCAGAAGCTTCCTGTCGCCTGAATATCTTCTGCAGCAGCTCAAGGTGGCTTCATTCCTCGGCGTCATCGCCACCGGGATGATGCTGGTCATCCTGCTCGGTCAGATCGACCTGTCGGTGCCGTGGGCGGTGGCGGCGGGCGCCATGATGGCCTGCGCTGCGGCGGCCTACGGCCCGGTCGGCGTGGCGCTGGCCATTCCGTTCGGTATTTTCTGCGGCATGCTGATCGGCGTCGTCAACGGCATCGGCGTCGCCTATCTGCGCATCCCCTCGATGATCATCACATTGGCCACCAACGCCGTCGCGCAAGGGCTGATGGTGGTCTACACCGGCGGCTTCTCGCCGCAGGATTCGGCGACGGGCGCGATGCGCTACCTGGCGACCGGCTTCGCCATTCCTGGCGTGCCCAACGCGGTCATCATCTGGGCGCTGATCGGGGCCGCGATGGTGTTCGTGCTGACCCGTACCAGCTTCGGCCGCACCGTCTACGGCATCGGCAACCGCGAGCGCGCGGCCTATCTCTCCGGCATCGATACGCGGCGCGTGGTGATGATCGCCTTCGCCGTCTCCGGCGGGCTCTCGGCTTTCGGCGGCGTGCTTCTGGCGGGCTATGCCTCCAAGGCGGCGCAGTCGATGGGCGACGCTTATCTGCTGCCGTCGATCGCCGCGGTGGTGCTTGGCGGCACCTCGATCCTGGGCGGACGCGGCTCTTATCTCGGCACTGTCGCCGGTGTCATCCTGATCACGCTGCTGCAATCCATCCTGTCGGTCATGCAGATGCCGGAGGCGGGGCGGCAGATCATCTATGGTGTCGTCATCGTCGCCATGCTGCTGCTCTACGGCCGCGCGCCGGCAAGCCGCTGACAGTGGATGAAAAGGCAGCACAGGCGCCAGCGGGCGCTCCCGGCTCGGTGTCTCCGGCCATCGTGGTGATGGGCGTCGCCGGCTGCGGCAAGTCGGCCGTCGGTATTGCGCTGGCGGCCGCGCTGCGCGTTACCTTTATCGAGGGCGACAGGCTGCACCCGCCGGAAAACGTCGCACGCATGGCAAGCGGCGAACCCCTTACCGATCAACTGCGCGAAGGCTGGCTCAACGCGATCGGCGAGCGCATCGCGGAGTCGGTGGGCGGCCGACAGGGCGTGGTTGCCGCCTGCTCGGCACTGAAGCGCAGCTACCGCGACCGGTTGAGCGGCTTCTGCCCGGAAATCGTCTTCCTCTATCTGGAGATCGACCCTGCCACGGCCAGGCAGCGTGTCGGCAACCGCAAGGGCCATTTCATGCCGGCAAGCCTGGTCGACAGCCAGTTCGCCATCCTCGAGCCGCCGGCAGTGGAGGAGCGGGCCCTGACGCTCGATGCGACGCGCCCGGTCGGTGAGCTCGTCGCTGCCGCGGTCCGACTGATACGCCGGTCATGAACTTTCATCGTCAGTGCCGATGCCGGTGCTGTCCTGGGCCTCGGTCAGCCGCTGCCGGCGGGACCACGTCAGCATCTGCTCGGGGTAGAGCCTCAGCGCCTCCAGCAGGCGGTCACGCTTGAGCAGGATGTAGTGAGCCTGCACGGCCATGTTCTTGGCGCCATCCCTGGCGGTGTCCGTTGCCGGGGTGACAGACGCCTCCGGCGCCAGCGCGGGGCTGAGCACGGCCCGGTACTCATGTCCGTGCTTGAGCCGGCGCCCGCGACGCCGGACCGCCGATCGGCAGACACAACTTCAGAAATGTTGATTTCGAGGGTCGGACGAAGATATTCGTGTCGCTATTCCATATATGGCGTCAGCACATCTTCGATCCATTTCATGAATGCGCGGACTCGGCGCGACAGATTGCTCCGATGCGCAACGACGAGGGACACGGCGAGCGCCCGGCGACGAAAATCGGGTATGATCTCGACAAGCGCTCCACTCTCCAAGTATCGGCCAATGCCCAAGAGTGGCGCCTGAATCACACCAAGGCCGGCGAGGGCGGCGGCTTCGTAGGTCTGCGCGCTGTTGACGTGTAGCCCACCTGGCAACTGAAGCGTCGCGTAGCTGTCGCCGTCCGGATATTCCCATCCATAGGGTCTCGCGCCCAGCACCGTCGAAAAGTGAATTGTCCTATGTTCCTGACGCCGGAGATCTTCCAGCGACCGAGGGACGCCATGGCGCGCCAGATAGGCGGGGCTGGCAGCGTTGGCCATGCGCAACAGGCCCAGTGGGCGGGCAATCAGCGTCTCGTCCCGAATGGGTCCAAGCCGCAATACACAATCGAACCCCTCTTGAACCAGATCGACTTGCCGATCCGTACTCGACACCTCCAGCTCCAACTCGGGGTGCGCCGCCATGAAATCCGGCAAGGCCGGCACGATCGTTGTGCGCGCCACTTCGGTTGGAAGGTCGACCCGCAAACGCCCGCGAAGTGCCACGCGATCGCCGGCGAACATCGAGTGCAGATCATCGACTTCAGCAAGCAGATCGCGGGCACGGGCATGAAATGCGCGTCCGTCTTCCGTCAACCGCACGCTGCGCGTCGTCCGGTGCAGGAGCCTGACACCGAGATCTTCTTCCAGCTTCCGGACCGCCGTTGAGGCTCTCCCCTTTTGGATGCCCAGGCTGTCGGCTGCGCGGGTGAAGCTCCCCATTTCCGCTACCGTTATGAAAATGAGGATGGGTTCGAGATTTTGCATTTTCGTGCCCCGGTATTGTTTCCCGAAAAGAGAACAGTCGGTTCATTTCCTCGGTGTTTATCACGTCTTGGGGGCACAGTAAGCTTGGAACATGGGATCTTCCCAATGGAGAATGACAAGTGTCGGAAACCGTGAACCTGCATCAGACACCTGAAACTATGACCTTGCATCGCGCCCTGTGGGCCGGCCGGATAATGAGCGCGTTTGTCGTTATCGCTTTGATGGCAGACGGCACTGTTCAGCTTTTCGCGCCGGCACGGATCGCGAGCATGTTGCAGGAAACCGGGTTCGCGATGGACCTGACCGGTGTCGTGGGTCCGATCATACTCGCCTGCGCCATCCTCTATGCCATCCCGGTCACCGCCGTCCTCGGCGCGATCCTGGTGACTGGCTTTCTGGGAGGTGCCATCTGCGCCCATCTCCGCATCGGTGAGTTGGGGTCGCCGCCGGAAATCATTTCCCTGCTTCTGGGCGCGATGACCTGGGGCGGCCTCTATCTGCGCGATCCCCGTATCCGGGCCATTCTGCCGCTCATCCATTGAACCAACAGGGGCAGCTCTGTCCCTAAACATCAGGAGAAAACACATGTTCTTAGTAATGGGAATCACGGGAAACGTGGGCGGCGCGACGGCAAGGCATTTGCTAGCGCAAGGCAAGAAGGTGCGCGCGCTGGTTCGCGACCGCGAGAAGGCGTTGAGCTGGGCGAACCGGGGCGTGGAGCTCGTTGACGGCGATTGGAACGATTCGGCAGCCATCGAGCGAGCGCTCGAAGGCGTCGAAGGCGCGTTCGTCATGCTGCCCCCTGTCTGGGCGCCTTCGCCCGATTACAAGGAAGCAAAGGGCGTGATTGCAAGCTATGTCGAGGCGCTCACCAAGACAGCGCCGCCGCGAGTGGTTGCGCTTTCGTCTATGGGGGCGAACAGAACCAGCGGGCACGGGGTAATCGCGGCCTTGTCGCTTCTGGAGCAAGGTTTTCGCGACCTGACATCGCCAGTTGCTTTTGTGCGCGCAGGCGGATTCTTCGAGAATTTTCTTTTCGGGTTGCAGGTCGCGCAGGGCGGAACGCTGCCGGCTTTCTACAATCCGACAAACCGGAAATCGACAATGGTCGCGACGAACGACATCGGCGCGGAATTCGCAACGCTTTTGACCGGGCCAATGTGGTCAGGGCAGCGCATCGTCGAGCTTGGTTCGATGGTCAGCGCGGACGACGTCGCCGAGCAATTGGGCGAAGTCCTGAATCTCGACGTGAAAGCCTTTGCAATCCCGCGTGCGGGGTGGGCGGAGGCGCTCGAGCAATTCGGCATCCCGAAGGGCCACAGCGGACCTGCCGAAGAAATGTACGAGGCCGTGAATGCGGGATGGATGGACCTCGGTGTGGCGGGTACGGAGCACGTGGCGGGTACGACGTCCGCACGCGATGTATTCGAGGCTGCGTCCAATTTGAACGGGTAGGCCAAACTGTATGGGGTTCTCCTGTGATTTCAGGTCTTCGCAACCCGGGATTTGGAGAACTCCCTCTTCAATGGAAGAATCTCATGTCTGTCTGAGCGCGGTCAGCTTGCAGTCGGTGGTTTAGATCTGCGACGTCAGCTCGACCGGAAAATCGTCATTGTCCGCATCGCGCATGGCGGCGAGGCTGCGATTGTCCAGCACCTCGGCGATAGCCTGCCGCACCTCCAGCATCATGTGGCGGACCTGGCAGGTCGCCTCGTCGCAATCCTCGCAGCGCTGATACTGCGTGCGGCTGGCGCAAGGGATCGGCGCCAGCGGCCCGTCAAGCACGCGCACGACATGGCCGATCTTGATTTCGGAAGCCAACCGGGCAAGGCGGTAGCCGCCTTCCTTGCCTTTGCGGCTCTGGACGAAGCCGGCATTGCGCAACTCGCCCAGGATGGCATCGAGGAATTTCTTCGGGATATTGTTGGCCACAGCGATGTCATTGACGAAGGCCAATTGGCCGGCCGGCAGGCCAGACAGATGCACGAGGGCCTTGAGGCCGTATTTGCCTTTTTTTGTCAGCATGCCCAGATCAACCCATAAAAGCCCCAACCACTCGCATCTGCCGGCTGTTTGTGTGCAAATAATGACGTCTTCGCCCTGCGATGATGTTTCGCAAACAGCCACCAAATTGCACGTCAGGCATAAACGCGTTGATTCTTTGTAACGTTTTGCACTGAGAAGGCGGATATTCTGCTGATAACCAGGTTTTCGGCGTTCAAAAACGAAAAAAGCCGGCAGGGCGCCGGCTTTTCCGTCTACTCCGCAGATATCGCGGCCTTCAGCGGCTGCCGTAGGTCTGGTCGAGCAGGCCGCCAGCGGCGAAATGCTCTTTCTGTACTTTGTCCCAGCCGCCGAAGACGTCTTCCACCGTCAGCAGCCGGATATCGGGGAAATCGGCCTTGTATTTTGCCGCCACAGCGGCGTCGCGGGCTCTGAGGCCGTTGCGGGCGGCGATGTCCTGGCCCTCCGGCGTGTAGAGGAAGTCGAGATAGGTCTTGGCCAGATCGCGCGTGCCGTGCTCGTCGGCAACCTTGTCGACGATCGCGACGGGGAATTCGGCCAGCAGGCTGACCGAAGGCGTGACCTGCTCGAACTTGCCGTCGCCATACTCCTTGCGAATACCGCGCGTCTCCGACTCGAAGGTGATCAGCACATCACCGATCTCGCGCTGCACGAAGGTGGTGGTCGCGGCGCGGCCGCCGGTGTCGAAAATCGGCACGTTGTTGAACAGCTTGGTGATGAACTCCTTCACCTTGGCGTCGTCGCCCTTGAAGGCCTCCTTGGCGTAGGCGGTGGCCGCCAGATAGGTGTAGCGCGCATTGCCGGAGGTTTTCGGATTGGGGAAGATCACCTGCACGTCGTCGCGCACGAGATCGTTCCAGTCCTTGATATGCTTGGGGTTGCCGGCGCGTACCAGGAAGGACGGCAGCGAATAGAAGGGCGAGGCGTTGTCGGGAAAGTTCTTCTGCCAGTCTGCCGACACGAGGTCCTTCTTGACCAGGAAGTCGATGTCGGTGACCTGGTTGAAGGTAACGACATCGGCGCCAAGGCCCTCGGCGATGGCGCGCGCCTGCGCCGAAGTGCCGGCATGCGACTGGTCGACGGTGACGCCCGGATGCTGAGCGATGAAAGCCTTGTTGACCTGCACGAACAGTTCGCGGCCGACATCATAGGATGCGTTGAGCAGTTTGTCAGCCGACCAGGCCGGGGAGGATGCGAGGAACAGGCCGGCGACGGTGGCAAGCCCGAGGAAAAATCGCTTCATGAAAACAGGCTCCGATGCAATGTGTTTATGGTCGGACCATAGCCGGGGTGCGTGGTGTGCGACGAGGCATGGGTCCGGGGATCAATGCATCGCTTCTAGAAAACCTATCCCCGGAATAGAAGGTTCGTAGTTTTTTCTTTCAAGTGCGACTTCGCCTCGGTGGACGCCGATCGTTCCATTCGTTTGACTGTTCCGAAAAAAGATACACATTGTGTATGCAGGTGTGCTACGGGAGCGACAAGGAGCGCTGCCATGACAAAGACCACACCCGAGACCCACGCCAAGCCTGTCAATCTGCGCATCCGAGAGGATGTGCGCATATTGATCGACCGTGCTGCGAAAATACGCGGGAAGACCCGCTCCGACTTTATGATCGATGCTGCATATCGTGCGGCCGAGGACACGCTGCTCGACCAGGCACTGATCAAGGTGGATCCCGAGAGCTATCGGCACTATCTCGACATCCTCGATGAGACGCCAAGCGGTGAAGGTTTTGCACGCCTTATGAACGTGCCCAGGCCGTGGCAGGGATGATACTATCGGCGCCCGCGCCTCTGGCCGAAAATCACGATCTCGACCTTTTTCGAAGCGGGACGGAAAGTCTCGACCAATGGCTTCGCCTGAGGGCGCGAGCCAACCAGGTCAGCGGCGCGTCGCGTACCTATGTGGTGGCGGAAGACGCGCGCGTTGTCGGTTATTCCTGCCTCTCTTCGGGCGGGCTTGATCTCGCGCAGGCACCCGGCGCCATTCGTCGCAACATGCCTGATCCCATTCCGATGGTCGTGCTCGGGCGTCTTGCCGTCGACGCGGGCTGGCAAGGCAAGGGGCTGGGTGCCGCGCTGCTGCAAGACGCCGTTTTACGGGCAGGTCGCGCCGCGACGATCCTCGGGATTCGCGGGATATTTGTTCATGCCATATCGGATGAGGCGAAAGCCTTTTACGAACACTACGGTTTTGCGGCTTCGCCGAAAAACCCAATGACCTTGGTGCTGTCGCTGAAAGGCGTGACGAAAGGATAGTCGTGTCGCTCGAAGCATGAATTAAGCCGACCGCCATCAGACCGAAACGTTCCGGGGTGCGATGGCAGGCGATGTCTCCTGTGCCGAGTTTTCCCGGGCCTTGCACCGTGGCGCTGTTTGGCATATACAAATGGCATATACAAAAGAGCTGCAACATGCCCCAGAACCGTCATTCAACAACGCCGCCCAAGGAGGCGAAGCTGTTTCGCAACAACCGCAGCCAGGCGGTGCGCATTCCTGTCGAGTTCGAGCTTCCCGGCGAAAAAGTCCTGATCAGCCGGGAAGGCGATCGTCTTGTCATCGAGCCGGTTCGCAAACCTGGCCTCACCGCGTTGCTCGCCCAGTGGGCGAAAGAGCCGCCGCTCGATCCTGAAGACGACTTCCCCGAGATCGACGACACGCCAGTCAAATCCGAGGACATTTTCTAGATGCGGTTCATGCTGGATACGAACATCATCAGCGACATGATCCGAAACCCGGCTGGCAAGGCCGCGAGGGCAATGTCGCGCGAGGGAGATGACGCGGTTTGCACCAGCATCGTGGTCGCCTCGGAATTGCGATATGGCTGCGCCAGGAAGGGATCGGCCAAGCTGCTCAAGAAGGTTGAAGACTTGCTGGCCGAGATTCCTGTCTTGCCGCTCGATGTGCCGGTGGATGCCGAGTATGGCGGACTTCGCGCCGAGCTTGAAGCGGCAGGCCAGACCATTGGCCACAACGATCTTTTTATTGCCGCTCATGCCTGTGCATTGGGCGCCACGCTGGTGACCGCCAACACGGGCGAGTTCAACCGGATCAAAGGCCTGAAGGTCGAGAACTGGCTGGCGTAGCCCTCGACCAGAGGATCAAGCCGCCGGAAAAAGTTTCCAGCGTCCGGGGCGAAACGCCACCCGGCTTTTCTGCGCCGCGGGGTGGTCGACGGGCAGTTCGATTTCGACCCGCTGGCGCTCTCCGCCGATCTCAAGCTCGACCCGGCGCGTGCCGGCGACGCGGCGGCTGGCGGCGACCGTGCCGGCGATACAGCCGCTGCAGCCGTCCAGCAGTTCGACATCATGCGGGCGGAAATAGAGCGTCGCATCGCCCGAGGGCTCGTTGGGCGCGGCAATCCCGATCGGACGGTCGGCGAGCCAGATCTCGCCATTCTCGACCTTGACGGGAAGCGAGCTTGATTCACCGATGAAGCCATAGACGAAGGGCGAGTTCGGCGTGTCGTAGATATCGTCGGCGGTGCCGACCTGCTCGATGCGGCCCTGGCTCATCACCACGACGCGGTCGGCAAGCTCCAGCGCCTCTTCCTGGTCGTGGGTGACGAAGACGGTGGTATGGCCGGTGGCGTCATGGATTTCGCGCAGCCAGCGGCGCAATTCCCGGCGCACCTGCGCGTCAAGCGCGCCGAACGGCTCGTCGAGCAGCAGCACCTTGGGCTCGATCGCCATGGCGCGCGCCAGCGCCACGCGCTGCCTCTGGCCGCCGGAGAGCTGCGCCGGATAGCGCTTTTCGAGCCCTGAAAGCTGGACGAGGTCCAGAAGCTCGGAGGCGCGACGGCGGATCTCCTGCGCCGGCGGGCGCGACGGTCCGTGCCGGACCTTCAGGCCGAAGCCGATATTGTCCGCCACCGTCATATGCCGGAACAGCGCATAGTGCTGGAAGACAAAGCCGACATTGCGCTCCTGGATCGACTTGTGCGAGGCGTCCTCGTCGCCGAAGAATATCTTTCCCCGTGTCGGCCGCTCCAGCCCGGCAATCAGCCTGAGCAGCGTCGTCTTGCCGGAACCGGACGGTCCCAGCAACGCGATCAGTTCGCCCGACTTGATGTCGAGCGAGACGTCGTGAAGCGCCGGAAACCGGTCAAACTCCTTGCGCACGTTGGCAACGCGAACTTCCATAGTGGTCCCTTTGTCAGTGCCCGCGTGTTGCGGCGATCTCGGCGCCGTAGCGCATCTCGAGAAGTGTTTTCAAGACCAGCGTGACGAGCGCCAGGCCCGCAAGCAATGAAGCGACGGCGAAGGCACCGACGGCGTTGTACTCGTTGTAGAGGATTTCGACATGCAGCGGCATGGTGTTGGTCAGGCCGCGTATGTGACCCGACACCACCGATACCGCGCCGAACTCGCCCATGGCACGCGCATTGCACAGGAGCACGCCGTAGAGCAGCCCCCATTTGACGTTGGGCAAGGTCACGTACCAGAAGGTCTGCCAGCCATTGGCGCCGAGCGAAAGCGCTGCCTCCTCGTCGCCATTGCCTTGTTCCTGCATCAGCGGGATCAACTCGCGGGCGACGAAGGGGAAGGTGACGAAGATTGTGGCCAGCACGATGCCCGGCACGGCAAACAGGATGACGATGCCATGCGCTTTCAGCCAGGTGCCGAGCAGCCCTTGGGCGCCGAACAGAAGCACATAAACGAGGCCCGATATGACCGGCGAGACCGAGAAGGGGAGGTCGATCAGCGTGGTCAGGAAGGCCTTGCCCTTGAACTCGAACTTGGCGATCGCCCAGGCGGCGGAGATGCCGAAGACGATGTTGAGCGGCACCGAGATCGCCGCCACCAGCAGCGTCAGCCGGATCGCCGAGCGGGTGTCGGCACTGCCGAGCGCTTCGGTGTAGGCACCGATGCCCTTGGCGAAGGCTTCGTTGAAGACGATGATCAGCGGCAAGAGCAGGAAAATGCCGAGGAAGGCGAAGGCGACGGCCATCAGAGCCAGGCGCGCAGGGCGGCTTTCCGTGACCGCCGCCGACTGGCTTTCATGATGCGGTTCGTAGGATTTGATCTCCGGGTCAGCCATAGCGCTTGCGGCTCCATGACTGTGCGAGGTTGACGACCAAAAGCATGATGAACGACAAAGCGAGCATGATCGCCGCGATCGCGGTTGCCGCCGGATAATTGTATTCCTCCAACCGAATAACGATCAGCAGCGGTGCGATTTCTGATTTGTAGGGCAAGTTGCCGGCGATGAAGATGACCGAGCCATATTCGCCGACGCCACGCGCGAAGGCGAGCGCGAAGCCGGTGACGATGGCCGGCGCCAGGCCCGGAAACAGGATGCGGGTGATGATCTGGAAGCGATTGGCGCCAAGCGTGGCGGCGGCTTCCTCCACTTCCTTGTCGATCTCCTCCATGATCGGCTGCACGGTGCGCACGACGAAGGGCAGGCCAATGAAGATCAGCGCGATGACGATACCGAGCGGCGTATAGGCTACCTTGATGCCGAGCGGCATCAGCAATTTGCCGATCCAGCCGTTCGGCGCGTAGAGCGTGGTCAGCGCGATGCCGGCCACAGCCGTCGGCAGGGCGAAGGGCAGGTCGACCATGGCATCGACGATGCGGCGGCCGGGGAAGCGGTAGCGCACCAGCACCCATGCGACCAGCGTGCCGAAGACGACGTTGACCGCAGCTGCGACGAAGGCGGTGCCGAAGCTGATTCTCAGCGCATTGATGGTGCGGCGATCGGTGGCGATCGCCCAGAATTCAGGCCAGCCAAGGGCGGCCGAGCGCCAGAGCAGCCCGGATAGCGGGATGAGGATAATGAGGGTGAGGTAGGCAAGCGAGAAGCCGAGCGTCAATCCGAAACCCGGAATTACGCTCGGCTGCCTGAATCGCCACCCCGCCTGGGCGGGTGCTGTGGTCATGTCGTCCTGAATATCGACTGCTTACTGGGGCTTGTAGATCTGGTCGAATATACCACCATCGCCGAAATGATAAGGCTGTGCTTTTTTCCAGCCACCAAACTGTGGATCGTCGATGGTTACGAGCTTGATCGGCGGCAGCTTGGCGAGGTCTTCGGCCGGCACCAGATCGGGCTTGGCAGGACGATAATGGTTCTTGGCGATGATCGTCTGCGCTTCTTTGGAATAGAGCCAGCTCAGATAGGCTTCGGCGACCTTGCGCGTGCCCTTGGCATCGACATTGGCGTCGACCACCGCCACCGGCGGTTCTGCCAGGATCGAGGTCGGCGGGTAGACGATGTCGAAATTGTCGGCACCGAACTCGTCGAGCGCCAGATAGGCCTCGTTTTCCCAGGCGATAAGCACATCGCCCAAGCCCTTTTGCGCGAAGGTCACGGTCGAGCCGCGCGCGCCGGTGTCGAGCACCGGGGCATTGGCGTAGAGCTTGCCGACGAACTCCTTGGTCTTGGCCTCGTCGCCGCCGTCATTGGCGTTAGCGTAGGCCCAGGCGGCGAGATAGTTCCAGCGCGCGCCGCCGGAGGTTTTAGGATTAGGCGTAATCACCTGGACACCGTCCTTGACGAGGTCGCTCCAGTCGTGAATGCCTTTGGGATTGCCCTTGCGAACGAGGAAGATGATGGTCGAGGTGTAAGGCGCTGAATTGTTTTCGAATTTGGTGCGCCAGTCCGGATTGATCTTCTTCGCCTTCGAGACGATGGCATTGATGTCGCCTTCAAGTGCCAGCGTCACCACATCGGCGTCGAGGCCATCGATCACGGCGCGGGCCTGGGCGCCCGATCCGCCATGCGACTGCTGGACGGTGACCGTCTCTCCGGTCTCGGCCTTCCAATGCGCGACGAAAGCTTCGTCATAGGCCTTGTAGAGCTCGCGTGTCGGATCGTAGGACACGTTGAGAATGGTGGTATCGGCAAACGCGAAACCGAGCGTGCCGAACTGGACAGATGTGGCGACCAGTGCGCCGAGCAGTTTCCTGAAATGAGGTTTGGTCATTTCTGCCTCCGTTGAACCCGCGCCAAATCTACCGAATTGGTAGAAATTAGATGCATTCAATGTTGCCTTTTTTGCCCCTCTTGAGAAAATGTTCGACGCCATTTCGCCGTTAGGAGAAATATTTTCCTCTTGCGGCCAAAGGAAGAATCCATGGCCCGGCCACTCAGCCTATCTAGCAAGGGGCGGTGCCGAGGCAAGGTGTGGAATTTGGTCCGGTGCATCAATCGGCGGTGATGGGAAAGTCGAAACGCTGTCTGGCGAACGGTTCGCTTTTCAGCGTGAAGTGCCACCATTCCCTTGCATAGTTCTTGAAGCCGCCAGCGCGCATGGCGTCGACAAGCATCTTGCGGTTTGCCGCCGCTTCACTGGCAAGGCCGCGGTGGGCGGTTTCGCTCATCGGATCAAAGCAGTCGAAGCCGGTGCCGAAATCGAGCGTGTCGGCATCAACCGCGCCACAGGCCGGGTTGGGGCTGGACCTGCGGTCCGTCCGGGCGATGGCGACGTCGACGGTCGAGCCTCGTGAATGGGTCGACAGCTCTCCGACATAGCCGTTGGCGATCAGGTCGCTGCGCCTGACCTTCGGATACCATTGCGGATCGGGCGGCCCGCCCTCGCGCGTCCATTCATTCATGTCGGCGACGGCGCGGGCAGGGCGGTAGCAATCGAACAACACCAGGGTCAAGCCTTTGGCGGCGATCGCTTTCTGGACGGCGGACAGTGCCTTTGCCGCCTGCCCAGTGAGGATGCAGGCCGGGGCGTCATAGCCGTCCACTTGCGATGCAGAAAATTATCCGATCCGGCGTAGCGTATGTCCTGGCGGATCGAGGGATCGACATCGGCGAGCCGGACAAAGCCGGCGGGCAGGGCATCGGCCAAAGCGGGGAGTGTGGTTGCCGCGATAAGGATTGTTGCTGCCAGTGCTGAGGCTGCTGACGATAGAAGATGGCGCGAGGCACCCCCCTCTGCCCTGCCGGGCATCTCCCCCGCAAGGGGGGAGATTGGCAGCTTTGCCGTTGCGTATTGTCTTTGACAGTTGGCGAAAGCGGAAAGGACATCCGATCTCCCTCCTTGCGGGGGAGATGGCCGGCAGGCCAGAGGGGGGTGCCTCGGAACAGGCATGGGGTGAGTATCCTGCTATCCGCTGAGCCTGTGGAAAGCCAATTCCATGAATCGCTTGGCGCGATCTATTCGACAAACACCTTCACACTCGCCGCACGCCCCGCGGCGTCGATGACGGTCAGTGTCGAATAGCCGGCGCCGTCGGGCTGCCAGGTCGCGGTGCGGCGACGGTCGATGCCAGTGAGCGGCTTGCCGTTGGCCAGCCAGCGGAACGGCGCGCGGCCGCCTTGCAGCTTCAGCACAAGCGGCGAGGCGTCGGCAGAGCTGGTGCCGAGATCGACGCGGGCGCCGTCGGGCGGGAAGATGATGGTCGGTGCGGGTTCGGTCACTGTCGCCTGCACCAGTCCGTCCGACCCGGCGCCGAAGCGGGCGAGCGTCACCGGGAGGTCCTCGCGCCTGGGGCTGAACATGCCGGGCGGTTTGCCCGGCAAGGGGACGGTGGCGATGCCCGAGCGGACAAAACCCTCGAACAGGATGGGAGCGGCCGAGACATAGCCGGAAAGGCCGGGCACCGCGCCGGCATCGGGGCGGCCGACCCAGACGCCCAGCACATAGCGGCCGTCGAAGCCGATCGACCAGGCGTCGCGGTATCCGTAGGACGTGCCGGTCTTGTAGGCGATGCCGCGCTGCAAGGCACCCTCGGGCGGCTTGACGCCCGACAATATGTCGATGATCTGCCAGTTGGCCTGACCGTCGAGGATGGTGGCGCTGGTGCGCTCGGCATTGGCAGGCTCGGTGCCATCATGCAGCGTGTGCGTCTTGCCGCCATTGGCGAGCCCTGTGTAGAGCTGGACGAGGTCGCGCAATGTCACCCCGACGCCGCCAAGACCGATGGCCAGGCCCGGGGCTTCGTTGACCGGCAGTATGGGGCTGACGCCGGCCTGGCGGAAGCGCGCCATCAGCCGCGTTGGCCCGACCGCGTCGAGCACGCGGATCGCCGGCACATTGAGCGACAATTGCAGCGCTTGCCGGATGCTGACATCGCCCTGGTAGCCCATATCGAAATTCTTCGGTCGGTAGCCGGAGAAATCGACGGGGCTGTCGTCGATCAGCGTTTCCTGCGCCACCAGGCCCTGTTCGAAGGCCAGACCGTAGATGAAGGGCTTCAGCGTCGAGCCGGGCGAGCGGACGATCTTTGTCATGTCGATCCAGCCGGAGCGGCTGGCGTCGAAGAAATTGGCCGAGCCGACTTCGCCAAGGATGTCGCCGGTGCGGGAGTCGGCCAGCACCATAGCGACCGACAGGCGAGGGCCGAGCTTGGTGGCCGCGTCCCTCGCCACCTGTTCCAGCCCCTCCTGGACGCTCTTGCGGATCGTCAGCTGCAAGGGCTGGCCGGGGACGGCCTTGGGCAACATCGCATAGGCGGCGTGCGCGGCGAGCGCCGGCAGCGTGCGGCGCAGGTCCGAGACATCGTCGAGGGCGGCCCGTGCGGCCTCGCGCTCGCCGAGCAGGCGGGAGGAGACCATTCGGGTCAGCACCCGGTCGCGGGCGGCGTGGGCGATCTTCAAATTGCGGTCGGGCCGGCGCTTTTCCGGCAGTTGCGGCAGAGCGACGAGCAGGGCGGATTCGGAAACGGTGAGCCGTTTCGGCTCCTTGCCGAAATAGGCGAGCGAGGCGGCGCGCACGCCTTCCAGATTGCCGCCATAAGGCGCCAGCGTCAGGTAGCGTTCGAGGATTTCGCGTTTCGACAATCGCCGCTCGATCTGGATGGCGCGCAGCATCTGCCTGACCTTGGAGCCGAGGCTGCGGCTTTCGCGCGGCTCGATCAGCCGGGCAAGCTGCATCGAAAGCGTCGAGCCGCCGGAGACGATGTGGCCGCTGGTGGCGAACTGGCCGGCGGCGCGGGCCAGCGCCAGCACGTCGACACCTCCATGGTCCCAGAAACGCTTGTCTTCATAGGTGACCAGCATGTCGACGAACTGCTTGTCGACCTGGTCGAGGCGGGTTTCGAGCCGCCAGTACCCGTCCGGCGTGGCAAAGGCGCGCAACAATTCGCCGTCGCGATCCTGGACTTCGGTGGAGACCGTGAGTTCGGCTGGAAGCGGGGGTGGGAAAGCACGGTCGAGTTCCCAGAGGCTGGCTGCGGAGAGCGCCAAAAGGCAGGCGCCCCCTGCGGCTCCAATAGCGAGTTTGCGAAGTATCTTCATGGCTGGAAAGACGCCCCCTCATCCGGCCGCTTCGCGGCCACCTTCTCCCCGATGGGGAGAAGAGACTGGCGCCGGCGCTGGTCGTCTCCTCTCCCCTCGGGGAGAGGTCGACCGAGCGAAGAGGAGGGCGGGTGAGGGGGCACTTTGCTTATCGCGTCCATCACCATCGGAGCCTTACGGCGCCTTGACCTCCATCATGCCGGTGGCGGTGCGGGCCGAATATTGCGGCCGGTACATGTCCTCCACCGTTGCCGCCGGGTGCGCATAGGTACCCGGCGTCACCGCGCGCACGACATAGGCGAGTGTCAGATTGTGGTCATGATCGCCATCGGCCGGGTTGAACGCCGCGACGAAACGGTCGTCGCGGAATTCGAGATGGGCCGCATCGGTCTGCGCCAGCCAGGAGAAGTTCGTCAGCTGGGCGCTGGAGACCAGGCCGGGATTGTCGATCTCGAAGCCGGCCGGCAACAGGTCGGTGACCAGCAGGCGCGACGGCCATTTGTTCTGCTCGTTGACCTTGAGCACGACGACATAGCGTTCGTTCTGCGTCGCCTCGGTGACATTGGCCTCGGTGCCGTCGAGCTTGTAGTAGGTGCGGCTGATGGTGAAGCCGTCGCCGCCGGCCGGCAAGGGCTGGACCGGCGACGCCACGGTGGTAACGACTGCCTGCAGCGGGGTCTTGCCGGTGTTGGCGATGGTCAGCGGGCTGTCGGCCAGGTCAGAGCCTTCCACCTGGTTGGAGTAGCCGCCGGAATGCGCCGCGCCATTGACGGCCAGCGTGATCGAATCATTGCCTTCCTTCAGCGCGCGGGCCGCAAGCAGCATCCAGGATTCGTCCTGGGTGCTGGTCCAGCGGGCTTCGGCGCGTTCCCTGGTCACCAGCTTGATCAGTTCCGGCACGATTGTCGGCACCGGCTTGGATTCCGCCGCCAGCGCCAGCATCGCCGCGCCATCACGCAGCCGCGAGCCGTAGTCGGAGCGGTAGTAGTCGTAGTCGGTGGTGGACTTTGCCAACTGCAAGGCAGTCTTGAAGGTGGCTTCGGCGCGCGGTGTATCGCCGTAGAGCGCCAGGCTTGCCGCCAGCTGGGCAACGGCCATCGGGCTTGAGAAAGCTTCGAGCTGGGTGTCCGCATAGTAGCGCAGGTCGCCGATCGAGGCCTTCTTGTTGCGGGCCAGAACGTAGAGGGCGTAGGCGATCTCGCTGCCACGGTCCTGGACGCTCTGGTCGTAGCCGAGCGAGTTCTGCAGATTGCTCAGCGCCTGGTTCATGGCCAGGCTCGGCACGTCGTATTTCTGCTCGCGCGCCCTGGTCAGGAAGTCCGTGACATAGGCATCGAGCCACAGATCGCCGGAGCCCGGACCCCACAGGCCGAAGCTGCCGCCCGAGGCCTGATAGCTCAGAACCTTGTAGATGGCGTCCTGGATGCGGCCATGGATATCGGGATCGCTGGCCATGCCGATGCCGGATGCCAACTCATTGACGTAGAGAAGCGGCATGGCGCGGCTGGTGGTCTGCTCGGCGCAACCATAGGGGTAGCGGTCGAGTGTCATCAGCAGCGACGGCACGTCGAAGGCTGCCGCCTGCGAAACGCCGACGCTGACGGAGGCGCCGTCAAGCAGGCTTGCCGCCAGCAGTTCCTTGTCGACGCGCAGCGCGCCGCCATTGCCCTTGAGGTCGACCACCAGCCGGGTGGTGACCGGCAATTGCGCCGGACGCACCGGTACATAGAGCGTCTGCTCGACCTTGGTGCCGTCGGCATGGGCGAGCTTGATGGTAAGCGAGGCATTGCCGGCCGTCTGTGCGATCAGCGGCACGGTCAGCGTCTGGCGCTTGCCCTGGGCGAGCGTCAGCTTCTGGGGCAGGGGCTTGTCGCCCGTCGACAGGTCGCCCGTCGTTTCGATCGAGAAGGCGTAGTCGCCGGCCGGACCATCGGTGTCGGCGACATCGATGCGCATGACGGCGGCGTCACCGGGCGCCAGGAAGCGCGGCAGTCCGGCGGTGATGACGACGGGATCGCGCACGATCACGTCGGACTGGGCGTGGCCGACCGCTTCCTTGGTCCAGGCGACGGCCATGACGCGCACGGTGCCGTTGAACTGTGGGATGTCGAAGTCGATCCGCGCCTTGCCGTCGGCGTCGAGCTCGACAGGACCGGAGAAGAAAGCGACCAGCTTTTCGGTCGGCGGGCTGCCTTGCGCCTGCATGTTGGCGCCGTCGCCGCCGGTCCTGAGCTTGCCGGTGTTGCCAAGCGAGCCGTCGATCAGGCGGCCGTATATGTCGCGGATTTCCATGCCCAGCATGCGCTGGCCGAAGAACCAGTTCTCCGGGTCCGGTACCTTGTAGTTGGTCAGGTTGAGGATGCCGACATCGACGGCGGCAACCATGACATAGGCATTGCTGCCCGGCTGCACGCCGGCGACCGAAACCGGGATCGACAGCTGTTGGCGCGGCATGGTCTTGTCCGGCGGCGTCAAGGTGACGGCCAGCTTCTTCGAGCCCGGATCGACCTTCAGCCATTTCACGCCGATGGCGCGCGCCGGCATGCGCGTTTCCTGCGCCTCGCCCGGCCGGAACAGGGTTGCCGTGACATAGGCGCCGGCACCCCAGTCGTCGCCGACCGGGATGTCGACCGTGCTGCCGCCGGCCGGCACGGATGCCGTGACGGTCTTCAACAGCTTGTCGGAACCGATGTTGATGAGAAGTTCGCCGGCAAAGTGCGGCGAGACTTTCAGCCTGGCCACTTCGCCGGCGGCATAATTGTCCTTGTCGAGGGCGATTTCGAGGCCGTCAGGCGTTTCGGTGGTGGTCGAGGAGACATACCAGCCGGCATCGAACTCGTAGCTTGTCGCCGGTCCCTCGGGATCCGATGTCTCGACTTCGAGGCGGTACTGACCCCAGTCGACCGGCACGGAGACCGTTGCGTCGCCGTCGGCGCTGAGGTCGACCTGGCCGTTGGCGATCGACTTGGTGAAGTTGACCGGCTCGTAGTTCCAGGAATTGTTGGAGCGGTACCACTGGTAATTGCGTTCGACCTTGACCAGCGTCCACTGCGCGCCTTTCAGCGCCTCGCGCTTGCCGTCGGGATCGACGGCGATCAGGCTGAACTTGGCGGTGCCACCCTGCGGCACTTCATTGTCGGCGAAATCCGGACGGATGCCGATCATATGGCCTTGCGGGCGGATGCCGATGTTGAGCGAGCGCTCTATGGCGCGGCCGCCGGATTCGCGCATCCTCACCGTCACCTTGGCGTCGACCAGCTTGGTGGTCGAGGGCAGTTGGTCGACGGAGACCGGGAAGGTCACCTTGCCGTCATCGCCGACCACCGGCAGATCGGCGAGGGGGGTGACCGTGGGTTCGGCCGACTGCTCGTCGGCGAGACCGAAGGAAAAGCCCTGGAAGCGGTCCCAGTGGCGCGACGTCGACAGCGTCAGCTCGCCTTCCAGCGCCAGGCCGGCCGCCGGAGCGCCATAGAGGAAGCGGCCGTCAATGTCGATATTGGCGGTTTCGCCCAGGGCGATTTCCTGCTTGTCGGCCTTCATGTCGAATTCGATGCGATCCGGTACGAAATCCTCGACCAGGAACATGTGGCTGGCCACCGCCGGCTGCTTGGGATCGGTGTAGATCGACACCGACCAGGTACCGCGCATGGCGTTGGGTTCGAGCGGCAGGTCGACGGCATGGCCGCCCGCGGATGCGCCGTCACTGACGATACGGCGGTTTTCGACACCGTCGGGGCGCGAGAAGATGAAGGTCAGCGGCAGGTTCTCGACTGCCTTGGCGGCGCCGTCGCGAGCAAGGGCCGCGACATGAACATCCTCGCCGGCGCGGTAGATACCGCGTTCGGTCCAGGCATAGACGTCAAGCGCACCGGGCGCCGCGCGCCCGGTGACGCCGCGGTCGGACAGATCGAAGCCGGCCCGGCCCATGTCGAGGAAGACGAAATCATTGTCGCCCTGCTTGGCCATCAGCACGGCCGGCACCATGCCGCCGTCGCCGCGCGTCAGGCCGGGGTTGAAGACGGCATGGCCGTCAGCATCCGATGTCGCCGTGCCGAGAACCTCATTGTTCCTGGCAACCAGGGTCAGTTCGGCGCCTGCTATCGGCTTGGCACTGCCCAGCGAACGGGCAAAGACATTGAGCCCGTCCTGGCCGGTATAAGTCGACAGGCCGATGTCGGAGACGACGAACCATTGCGTGGCCATCGAATTGTAGTCGTCGCTCTTGTCGTTGACGGCCTGGGCGGTCAGCACGTAAACGCCGGGCTTGCGCTGCGGCACCGCCTCGTCGACCGGGAAGGAGGTGGTGACCTCCTTGTTGAGATCATCGGCGATGTCGAGCTGGCCTTGCCAGACCGGCGCGCCCATCTGCTCGGAAATGTTGGAGATGTCATAGCCGTCGAGCTGGTGCAGGAACTGGTAGCCCGACAGAAGCTGGGCGAGCGAACGATCGCCGATGCGATAGAGCTTCATCTCGGCGGCGTTCATGTTGACGGTGACGATCGGAATGCCACGGCGCGCGCCAGCCGGCAGCACGAAGCTGTCACCGGTGAAGCGGGCGGACGGTGCGCGGTCCTGCACATAGATCGACAGCACCACGGGGGCCGCGGTCACTTCGCCGATTGCCGCCGGCAGGCCGGCGCGGAAGGTGACGTCGTAGTGCTGGCCATGCTCCAGTCCTTCGACGCAGATTTGCTTGTCCTTGGCCTCGACGCCCTTGGGCGGTGCATTGTCCACGGTGACGAACTGCGCGTAGTCGACGCCGGTCTTGACCAGATCCTCGGAGAATTGCACGCAGATGCGCGGCGCGCTGGTGTCAGCGTCGACGGTATGGTCGATGACGCGAAAACCCTTGCGGGCCTTGAGATCGGCATAGTCGGCCTGGACCGCCGGCGAAGGGTTCAGGGCAAGGCTGGCCTCATAGGCCTGCAGCGCCGGCCGGTAGAGATCGCGCTTGTCGAGCCCGTTGCCGAGCAGCGCCAGCACTTCGGCGCGCGTCTTGGCGGTGCGCAGCAATTTATAGGCATTGAAAGCGGCCGACGTGCCGTTCGCCGGCAAAGTGGATGCTTCGGAGGTGCTTGCGGCGGGCTGAACGGCCAGCGTTTCACGCGCCAGGTTGAGCCAGAGCTGGCCATCATCGGGCAGCACCGAGACCGCGGCCTCGTATTTCAGCATGGCGGAGCGGTGATCGCCGGTCAGCACGGCCTGTTCGGCGGCGTTATGCAAGGCAGCCATGCCTTCTGTAGGTCTGTCATAGGCCGGGCCGAGCAGCTTGTTGCGGTATTGCTGGGCCTGATCGGCCATCCAGTTGGGGAAGAAAGCGAGTTCCGGCGGCGCGCCGATATCAGGATCGCCATCGATGTTGACGACCTTGCCCGCGACCGCGCCGTTGAAGGTTTTCAGCTGGTTGTAGTCGGATTTGAGGAAGCACCATTTGGCTTTTTTGTTGTAGGTGAAGGCGCGGCAGGCCGGGTCTCCCAGGCACGTCGTCTTGCACTGGTCGATTGTCACATTCTGGTCGGACCTGAGATCAAAGCCGAAATAGTCGGAATTGTCCGTTGTCGCTATTCGCCGGGCCTCGGCCGCTTGCGCGGCGCTGCTCCAGGCCAGGACATTGGCCCAGGCGAAAAACAGAAGAATCAGGATAGACAGACCACGAGCCGCGCGCATTGCCATAACACCCCTCCAGACACAGCTGACGTCCGGGCATGATCAAGCTTCAGTCAGGCTTGTCAACACAAGGACGCGGCAGGGTTCCGCCTGCCAGCGGTTTCCTTTCCGGCCGATGACCGGTAGTACCTCCATAGGACAGGGGATCACGCATTCTTGCGGCGACGCAAAAGGTGTGAATTCCAAGCCCGCCCTATTTCAGACAATTGGATTGTGGCCCCTTTACGAGCGCTTCAGAACTTCATTCCAATTTTAGTTTTGTAATCTAGGTTGTCTTAATGCCGGCGCATGAAGAGCAGATGTCAGGAGGTCGCGCGCCAGGGCGTGCGCTTCCGCGCGCCCTGCTGCTGGCCATGATGTGCTCGACCGTGCTCGTCGCCGAATCGCGCCCGGCGGCCGCTTTCGAGCTTTTCGGCATCAAGCTGTGGGGATCGTCCAGCGACGAGGATGCCGATATCGTCGATCCCCTGCGCTACGCCGTGACCATCAATGCCCCCGACGCCGACAAGGATCTGGTCAAGAAGCTCGAAAATGCCTCGGCGCTGAAGAGTGACGAGGAGCGTCCGGTTTCAGGCTCGCTCGGGCTGATGGCCAAGGCGCGCAGCGACCGCGAACAGCTTGTCGCCGCGCTTTATGCCGATGCCCGTTACGAAGGCGTCGTCACCGTCACCATAGACGGCAAGCCGCTCGACGATTTGCCGCCGGATGCCGAATTCAAGGGGCCGCAGCCGGTTCCCGTGGTCATTGACATTGCCACCGAGCCGAAATTCACCTTGGGCAATATCCACCTTGAGGGCGATGCGGCAGGACTGATGAGCGCCGATTATGGCCTGATATCAGGCGGCGACGCCGGATCCGGCGCGGTGCTCAAGGCCGAGGCGCTGATCGTGCGGACGCTGAAGGAGCAAGGCAGACCGCTGGCCAAGGTGACAAACCGCCAGATCGTCGCCGACCATGCGACCTCGACGCTCGACGTGACGCTGACGGTCGCCGCCGGACCGGTCGCCGGCTACGGCCCGACCACGGTGGAAGGCACCGAGAAGGTCGACCGTGACTTCACCGAATACATGACCGGCCTCAAGCGCGGCCGGCAATATTCGCCGCAAGAAATCGACGACGCGCGCGACCGGCTGCTGGCGCTCGAGGTCTTCAACAGCGTGACGTTCAAGGAAGCCGACACGCTCGATGCCGACCGCAACATTCCGATCGGCGTCCAGGTAAGCGAGCGCAAGCCACGCTATTTCGGCGTCGGCGGCACTTTTTCCAACACCGAGGGGCTGGGCCTTGAGGGCTATTGGGGCCACCGCAATTTGTTCGGCCGGGCCGAGAAGCTGCGCATCGAGGGCAAGATCAGCGGCATCGGCAGCAACGATCTCGGCGAGCTCAACTACAATGCCGGCATCATGTTCGAAAAGCCGGGCGTGATCGGGCCGGCATCGAAGTTCTTCGCCAGCGTCAAGACGGTGCTCGAACATCCTGACGCCTACGACCATTTCTCGGTCAAGGGCAGTACCGGGCTGTCCTACGAACTGACGAAGAAGCAGACGGTTTCGGCGGAAGTGGCGCTCGACTATTCTCGCATCCACGACGCTTTCGGCAAACACAAATACCTGATCGCCAGCATTCCGCTGCAATATGTCTACGACAACCGGGACAACCGGCTGAACCCGACAAGCGGCTTCCGGGTGCTGGCCTATGCCGAGCCCAGCTACGACATTTTGAGCGGTGCGGCGTTCCTGAAGCTGAGGGGCGAAGGGTCGGCCTATCAGTCGCTGGATTCGGCTTCGAAGTTCGTCCTGGCCGAACGTGTCGCTATCGGTTCGATCGTCGGCACCAGCCTCGAACATGTGCCAGCCGACCGGCGCTTCTATTCCGGCGGCGGCGGTTCGGTGCGCGGCTATGCCTATCAGGGCATCGGACCCAAGGACTTCACCGGCCAGCCGATCGGCGGCCTGTCATTCTTCGAAACCTCGGTCGAGATGCGCATCGCCATCACGGACACGATCGGCATCGTGCCGTTCGTCGACGCCGGCACCGTATCGACCAAATCGGCTCCCGATTTCTCCGATGTCAAGGTCGGCGCCGGCGTCGGCCTGCGCTATGTCACGCCGTTCGGGCCACTGCGCATCGATGCCGCCGTGCCGCTCAACCGCGATCCGGGTGACCCGCATTTCGGCATCTATGCCGGCATCGGACAGGCATTCTGAGCGATGAAAACAGTCTGGCGCATCCTCCGCATTGTTCTCTACACGCTGCTGATCGTGGTTGCGGGAGCGATCGGCGCGCTGGTGATGCTGACCAAGACCGAGCGCGGCCGCGACAATCTCGCCGGCATCATTTCGCGGCTGGCCTCGAACGACGACCGCAAGATCACGGTCAGCGGCATAGACGGCATCTGGTCCGGGGCGCTAAGCGTCGACCATGTCGTGCTGGAGGATCGCGAGGGCGCCTGGCTGGTGGCGCGCAAGGTGGCCGTCGACTGGTCGCCGCTGGCGCTGCTGTCGAAAAGCTTCAGCGCCGACCGTATCGCTGCCGAGCGCATCGAACTGGCCCGCCTGCCGGTGGCCGGCACGCAACAGCCGGCGCCGAGCGGCACGACGACGCTGCCGGTTTCCATCGACATCAAGCAGATCGATCTGCCCGAGATCGCGCTTGGCCAGCAACTGGCCGGCAGCGGCATCGCAGAGCTTGCGGCCAAGGGATCGGTCAAGGCCGATGCCGCGCCACTGGCGGTCGAGACGGTGCTCTACATCACCCGCCATGACGGCAAGCAAGGTAATGTCGACGCCAAGATCCACTTTGCGCCGGCAGACAACAGGCTCGATCTCGACCTGAAGGCCTCGGAGCCGGCAGGCGGTATCATCGCCAACCTGCTCAAGCTGCCCGACACGCCGCCGGTCGACATAAATGTCTCGGGCACCGGGCCGCTCGCCAATTGGAACGGCATCGGCACGTTCTCGGTCGACGGCAAGATCGTCACCCAGCTGACGGGTCGCCACCAACTGACCGACAAGGGCAATCATATCGAGGCCAAGGGCGATGGCGATTTCGCTCGCTTCCTGCCTGAGAATCTCAAGCCGCTGTTTGCCGGCAAGACCAGTTTCGACATTGCCGGCACCGCCACATCGGCCGGTGGCGTCAGTGTCGACCGCGCCAACATCGACAGCGATGCGGTGCACGGCACCGCGACCGGCATTGTCGATCCTGCCGGCGCCAGCGACCTCTCGGTCGAACTCGCCGCCAAGGGTCCACCCGTGGTGATCAGCGTCGGCAGCAAGGCGCAGCCGATCACGCTGGCGATCAGCAATGCCACCGCCCGCGCCTTCGGCGACGGCAAGGCGCCGATCATCGACGTCGGCGCCTCCTTCGTCTCCATCGTCGCCGGCGGCACGCGGCTGGATGATCTGGCGGCCCAGATCCATTCCGACGGTTTTGACATCCAGAACCGCGCCGGGCCGGTCACCGTCAAGCTGGAGGCGGGCGGCCTCAACACCGACGTGGCGACGCTGGCGCCGCTGATCACCGGCAGGATCGATGTCGATCTGGCCGGGTCGGTCAGCAAGGATGCCATTGCCATCGACCAGGGCACGCTGCGTTCCGACGCGCTCAACGCTTCGCTGACCGCGACGGTGGCGCTTGCCGACCTGTCGATGCAGCTGAAGATGAACGCGGATGCCGTGGCGACGGCCTTTCCGCCGCAGATCGCCTCGGTGCTCGGCGCCCGGGTGAAATTCTCGGCAAGCGCGGCCCGCGATCCACAAGGGTCCTTCGCCGCCAACTCGATCGAGTTCACGTCCGGCACGCTCAGCGCCGCCGGCACGGCCAGCATGCAAGGCACCGACATCCAGGCCGACATCAAGGGCAAACTGGGCGACGTTTCCGTGCTGTCGCCGACGGTCGGCGTGCCAGTTGCCGGTGGCGTCGATTTCGCGCTGTCGGCAAGTGGCGCCATGACGGCGCCGGATTTCACCGTTACCGCCGACAGCGACAGCCTGACGGCATCGGGCCGCACGGTGAAGAGCATCAAGCTGACGGCAAGCGGCAAGGCCGATATCACCAGTCCCGCCGCCAACGTATCGCTGACCGGCTCCGTCGACGACCAGCCGCTCGACATCAAGGCAGCGCTGGTGACGAGCGAAGGCAAGCGTTCGATCAATGGTTTTCTGGTCTCGCTCGGCGACAACAAGGTCTCGGGCGATCTCGCGCTCGACGACAAATTCATGCCGCTCGGCACGCTGACGCTCGATGCACCTGCCATCGACCAGCTGGCCGCACTTGCCGGCCAGGCGATAACGGGCGATATTGACGGCACCATCCGCTTTGCCAAGGAGGGCGACGCGCCCTCCGTCGCCATCGATGCCAAGAGCACGTCGATCGCGCGCGGCGAGGTGACGGCCAAGGCCATCACGGTCAATGCGCTGATCGCCAATTATCTCAAGGCGCCGGCGATCGCGGGTTCGATCAAGGCCGACAGCGTCACCTCCGGAACCACCGAAATCGGCGGCATCGGCGTTGACCTGAAGCGCGACGGCGACTGGACCAATTTCACCGGCGGCGCCACCATAGCGGGCATTCCGGCAACCGCTGCCGGCCGGGTGAAGATCGCCGATGGCACGACCAGCGTCGAGATTGCCTCGGGCGAAGCCACTGTTCGCGGCATCAAGGCGGCAATCGCTCAGGCGTCGACAATGAGCATCGCCAACGGCACGACCAGCATCGAGAAACTGGCTCTCGATGTCGGCGGCGGTTCGGTGACGCTGTCGGGCACTGCCGGTCAGACGCTCGACCTTGCGGCGCAATTTTCGGCACTGCCCGCGGCGCTCGCCAATGAATTTTCGCCCGGCCTCGTGGGCACGCTCAGCGGCACGGCTGGTGTGACCGGACCGCCGGCCGCGCCCGATGTCCGCTTCAATGCGCAACTGGCCGGTATCGAAACCAGCCAGACCCGGCAGGCCGGGCTCGGGCTGCTCGCCGTCGATGCGGCCGGCAGCTACACCTTGGCCGGCGGCGTGATGCTCGATCAGGCGACGCTGACCGGCGACAAGATTTCCGGCAAGGCGGCCGGCACCCTCAACCCGAACGGCGCCAGCGATTTTGCGCTGGATCTCATATCATCCGGCCCCAGCCTGCCCCTGACTGTCGGCAGCGCCGAGAGCCCGGTCAAGATCGAGATCCAGTCGCTGTCGGCAAAGGTGGCGGGCGAGAGCACGCGGGCCCGCCTGGATGTCTCCGCGATCCTGCCCTCGATCGTCACCAGTCCGGCGAGGGTGGACGGGCTTGCCCTGGCGTTGCATTCGGATGCGTTCGATCTCAAGAACCGTGCAGGGCCGGTTTCCGGCACAGTGTCGGTGGACAAGGTCGGTCTCGACAATCCGGTGATCGCGCCGCTGATCGCCGGCAAGGTCACGGCAGCCGTCAGCGGCCGCCTGACGGCCGACCTGTTTGCCATCGACAGCGGCTCGCTCAAGAGCGATGCGTTGAACAGCCAGGTCGCCGGCCAGGTATCGCTGCGAGACGGTGCCATCGACCTCAATCTCAAGGCGGATGCCCCATCGTCGGCCTTGCCGGCGGCGGCGCGCGGCATGCTTGGCGAACGCGCTGAGATCAGCGCCACGCTGAAGCGCGATCCCAAGGGCAGCATCAACATAGGCGGATTGAAGCTGGCCTCGGGTGCGCTGACCGCCGACGGGCAAGCCAGCCTTGCCGACAACAAGGTGGCCGCCGACATCAAGGGCGCGCTGAGCGACATCTCTCTGCTGTCGAAGGATGCCAAGGGCGCCATCGCCTTTGCGTTGAACGCACAGGGGTCGGCCACCGCGCCGGACCTGTCACTGACGGTCGACAGCGACAGGCTGCTGGTGGCGGCGCGAGAGATCACCGGGTTGAAGCTGACCGCCACCGGCAAGGCCGATGCCGCCAATCCGGCAGCCAACGTGCAACTGACCGGCAATGTCGCCGGCCAGGCGCTGCAAGGCAGCGCGGTGCTGGCGACGGCTGACGGCAAGAGCGCCATCAACGGCCTGCTGCTGTCGCTGGGCAAGAACAGGATCTCCGGCGATCTGGCGCTGGACGAGAAGTTCGTGCCTGTCGGCACCATCGCGCTCGACCTGCCCGATATCGGCCCGCTGGCGGCACTGGCGCTGGAAAAGGCCGAAGGCGACGTACGCGGCACGATTGCCTTCTCGAAGAATGGCGCAGCACCCCAGGTCGCCATCAAGGCGGCGACAGCGTCGATTACGCGCGGCGACCTGCAGGCGAAAGCCGTCTCGATCGATGCGCTGGTCGCCAACTATCTGGCGGCGCCCGTGATCTCCGGAAAGGTCCGCGCCGACACCGTCATTTCGGGCGGCACCGTGATCAGCGGCATCGATGTCGATTTGAAGCGCGACGGCGACTGGACCGGTTTTTCCGGCGGCGCCACAGTCAAGGGCATTCCGGCACAGGCTGCTGGCCGCGTGAAAGTGGCCAACGGCACGACGACCATCGAGCTTGCCTCCGGCCAGGCGACCGTCCAGGGCATCAAGGCGGCCATTGCTCAGGCCTCGACCGTCAGCATCGCCAATGGCACGACGACGCTGGACAGGCTGGTGCTCAACCTTGGCGGTGGTACGGCGACGGTAACCGGCAAGGTCGGCACGGCGCTCGACATCAACGCGACGCTGGCGCGGGTGCCGATGTCGCTTGCGAACAGTTTCTCGGCCGGCCTCGACGCCGCCGGCTCGATTTCGGGCACGGTGAAGGTGACGGGTGCGCCGGCCAGCCCTGCGGTCGCCTTCAATATCGATGCGGCCGGCGTGCAAACATCGCAGACCCGAGGCGCTGGTGTCGGGGCGGTGAGTGTTTCCTCGTCCGGCACCTTTGCCGCCAACAAGCTGGCCTTCACCGCCAATGTCAGCGATGGCGCCGGCCTTGGCCTCAAGGGCGGCGGCACCGTGACGACGGCCGGCACGCCGGCGCTGGTGCTCGACTTCAATGGCGCCGTGCCGTTCGGCCTGCTGAGCCAGAAGCTCGCCGCGCAAGGCATGTCGCTGACGGGCACGGCCAATGTCAACGTGCAGGTGCGCGGTCCCGCGACATCGCCCGTCATCGGCGGCAGCGTCAGCACCTCCGGTGCGCGCCTTGTCGATGCGCGCTCCGGCCTCGCCGTCAACGATCTCGCCGCCGATGTCACGATTGCCGGCGGCGTCGCCAGGATCAACCGGCTGACCGGAACGCTGTCGACGCGCGGCAGCCTGTCGGCCAGCGGCACGGTCGGCATCAACCCGGCGCAGGGTTTTCCGGCCGATTTGTCGATCAAGCTGGTCGACGGCCGCTATACGGACGGAAGGGTGGTGACCGCCAATCTCGGGGGCGACCTGACGATCAAGGGACCGCTGACCTCCGCACCGGTCATTGCCGGCACCGTGAATCTCGCCAAGACGGTGATCACGGTTCCGGACAAATTGCCGGGCTCGCTGGCGGCGCTCGACGTCAAGCACAAGAACGCGCCAGCTGCGGTCAAGGCACAGGACAAGGCGCTGCGGCCGCCGACGACCAGCGGCAAGGGCGGCGGTAGCGGCCTTGCGCTCGATGTCACGGTCAACGCCCCGAACCAGATCTTCATCCAGGGCAGGGGCGTCGATGCCGAACTTGGCGGCTCGCTCAGGCTGACCGGCCCGGCCTCGTCGCCGCAAGCGGTCGGCACCTTCACCTTGCAGCGCGGACGGCTGTCGATCCTCGGCAAGCGGCTGACCTTCACCGAAGGCACGGTCGGGTTTTCCGGCTCGCTGGTGCCCTATCTCAATTTGACGGCGACCACGACGACGACCAGCGCCACCGTCACCATCGTGGTGTCGGGCGAAGCGACCAATCCGAAGTTCACCTTCTCCTCCGTGCCGGCACTGCCCGAGGACGAGGTGCTGGCGCAATTGATCTTCGGCCGCTCGATGTCGAACCTGTCGCCGCTGCAGATCGCCCAGTTAGCCGAGGCCGCCGGGCAACTGGCCGGCGTCGGCGGCTCGACGTCGCTTCTGGAAAACCTGCGCAGCGCCATTGGCGTCGACGATCTCGACGTCACCACCGACGACCAGGGCGGCACGGCGGTTTCGGCGGGCAAATACCTCAACGACCGCACCTATGTCACGATCCAGAAGGGCGACAAGCCGGGCTCGGGCAAGGCTACGATCGACCTCAATGTCGGGCGCGGCGTCAAGCTGCGCGGCGAGGCCAACGATGCCGGCGAAGCCAAGGGCGGCATCTTCTACGAGAAGGAATACTGATAATTCGGCAGGGCTTTTGGCCTCATGATGGATCGATTCTGGCGCTGTTCGGGCTGGAGTAAATGTCTCAGTTTAATCGACTATCGAGATTCCAGAAGAATCCATCGGACAGTAGCAAATTTGCGCCAAGACTGTCGTTATCACGCGAACCGCTCCCCTTTCAAAGTTGCACATTCCCTAACATGTTCTCAATCCACGCCGTCTTTGACATCATGGCCTGGATGCGGAATGTTAAAAGGCGGAAAGCCAACAATGGGAGTTAAGTCATGACAATTTATAAGAGTAATGGCGATCGCGTTCCGGATCACATCCTGGCCATGGCCGAAGAAGCCAAGGCAGGCAAGGTGGACCGCCGCGAATTCCTGGCCATGGCCAGCGTCTTCGGCGCATCGACGGCAATGGCTTACGGCTTGCTCGGGCTCGCCGATCCGACGCCGGCGAAGGCCGAAGAGGTAAAGGGCAAGAAGGGCGGCACGCTGAAGATCGCCCAGTGGATCAAGGATCCCAAGGACCCGCGCAAGGCCGACTGGTCGGAAATCGCCAATGCCGAGCGCCAGGCGCTCGAGCCGCTGGTCAAGTACACGTCCGAATACACGTTCCGCCCCTATCTGCTGGAAAGCTGGGCCGTCAACGACGATGCCACGCAGTACACGCTGCATGTGCGCAAGGGCGTCACCTGGTCGAATGGCGATGCCTTCACAGCCGATGACGTCATCTTCAACCTGAAGCGCTGGGCCGACAAGAAAGCCGAAGGCAACTCCATGCCCGGCCGTCTCGGCTCGCTGGTCAAGGACGACAAGCTCGACGAAAGCGCCGTGACCAAGCCGGACGACCACACGGTCGTGCTGAAGCTCACCAAGCCGGACATCGCGCTGATTCCGAACATGTGCGACTATCCCGGCCTCATCGTCCACAAGACCTTCGACGAGAAGGGCGGCGACTTCAAGGCCTGCCCGATCGGCACCGGTCCGTTCGAACTCGTCTCCTACGATGTCGGTCAGAAGGTGGTCTACAAGCGCCGCACCGACGACAAGTGGTGGGATGGCGAAGTGTTCCTCGATGGCCTGGAATTCATCGACTACGGCACCGATCCGGCAGCCATGGTCAGCGCTTTCGAAGCCGGCGAAGTGCACACCAATTTCGAGACTTCGGCCGACTATGTGTCGATCCTCGACGGCATGGACCTGGTGAAGTCGGAGATCGTCACCGCGTCGACCATCGTCTGCCGCACCAACGTCAACAACAAGCCCTATGGCGACCAGAAGGTGCGCAACGCGCTGCAGCTTGCGGTCGACAACAATGTCGTCTTGCAGCTCGGCTACGGCAATGCCGGTTCGGTCGCCGAAAACCACCATGTCTGCTCGATCCATCCGGAATATTACGAGCTGCCCAAGGTTGCCCGTGATCCGGCCAAGGCAAAGGCGCTGATGGCGGAAGCCGGCCAGGCCGACTTCGAACACGAGCTGATCACTGTCGATGAAGACTGGCACAAGAACACCGGCGATGCGATCGCCGCCCAGCTGCGCGACGCCGGCATCAAGGTGAAGCGCACCGTTCTGCCGGGTTCGACGTTCTGGAACGACTGGACGAAGTATCCGCTGTCGATGACCAACTGGAACATGCGCCCGCTCGGCGTCCAGGTTCTGGCCATCGCCTATCGCACCGGCGAGGCCTGGAACGAGGCCGGCTGGTCGAATCCGGACTGGGATGCCAAGCTCAATGCGGCGCTCGCCGTTGCCGACGCCGCCAAGCGCAAGGAGATGATGAAGGAAATCGAGCAGATCCTGCAGGATTCCGGCATCATGATCCAGCCGTACTGGCGCAAGCTCTACAGCCACTCGGTCAAGGCGGTGCAGAATTACAAGATGCACCCGACCTTCGAGCGCGACTACGGCAAGATCTGGCTCGACCAGGCTTGATCGCACCGACATTGGGGGAAGAGGCTCGCTCCCTTCCCCCGCTCTTTGCATCGTCCGTCCCTGCTGGTCCGCACTTTCTCAAAAAAATTGCGGACTCGCGGGCAAGGCCATGCAACAAAAACAGGGTTGATCGCATCCGAAGGCCTGTTTGACAGCCAGCCCCGCCGGTTACGGCAGGGTTGGCTTTCATAGCCGGCTCAAACCCCAACCCATCGGCAGGGGGCCGCCATGCTTTCCTTCGTTATCAGGCGTCTTGGCACCATGGCATTGACGATGCTGTGCCTGACCATGGTCGTCTTCTTCCTGATCAACCTCGAACCCAATCTGAAGAAGCTGGCGATCAGCCAGACCGAAATGCATACGTCGGCCGAGCAGCTCGAGAGCTGGCTGGTCAACCATGGCTATCGGCAGAACTTCTTCGTCCGCTATGGGCAGTGGCTGGGCGTGGTGCCCAAGCAACCTGTGACAGACCCGGCGACCGGCAAGCCGGCGCAGCGTTTCTCCTTCTGCAACGATCCGCTCGTCCCGACCTTCGCCGGCGTTTTCCAGGGCGATTTCGGCTGCTCGACCAAGTTCAAGGCGACCGTCGCCTCAAAACTGTTTCCGGCACTTGGCGCTACGGGCATCCTGATGTTCTGGGTGCTGATGGTGATGGTGCCGATCTCGCTGCTGATCGGCATTCTGGCCGGCATGCGCGAGGGGTCGCGAACCGACCGGGTGCTGTCCGTGGCGTCGATCGCCTCGACGGCGACGCCTGAATATGTGTCGGGCGTCATCTTCACCGTCATCTTCGCCTCATGGCTAGGCTGGCTGAACGGCTCGGCGGCTTCGGCCAGCCAGGGCATCACCTTCTACAATTTCACTTTGCCGGTGATGACGCTGGCGATCTACGGCATCGGCTATATCGCCCGCATGACGCGTGCTTCGATGGTCGAAGTGATGACGCAGCAATATATCCGCACTGCCAGGTTGAAGGGTCTTTCCTTCGGCAGCGTCGTGGTCAAACATGCCTTGCGCAACGCGCTGATCGCACCGTTCACCGTCATCATGCTGCAGTTTCCCTGGCTGCTCACCGGCGTCGTCATCGTCGAGGTGATGTTTCGTTACCAGGGCTTCGGCTACACGCTGGTCGAGGCGGCCGGCAACAACGACATCGACCTTTTGCTCGGCTGCTCGCTGGTCTCGGTGTTCATCGTCTTGATCACGCAGCTCATTTCCGATGTCGGCTACGCGTTTCTCAATCCGCGTATCAGAGTCCAGTAGGAGATCAGACGGATGCAGGTCGAGTATATCAGCGCCGTCAGTATCGTGCTCGGAGTGCTGTCGCGCTTCTGGCCAGTCTGGATCGCGCTCATCATCGTCATGGGAGCGAGCTTCGTCTACAAGAAGAAGCTGGCGCTCTACGGCCAGTTGTTCGACAGCGGCGTCGGCATCGTCGGCGTCGGCATCTGTCTGTTCTGGCTGTTCACGGCGATCTTCGCCGCAACCATCGCGCCCTTCGATCCGCTGGCCCAGATCCCGGCAATGAAGGATACGCTGCCGGGCGCCATCGAAGCGAAATCGGGACTGGCCTATCTGTTCGGTGGCGACAAGCTGGCACGCGACGTGTTTTCGCGCATGGTCTATGGCAGCCAGATCGTGCTGATCATCGCGCCGGCGGCAACCGGCTTCGCGCTGATGGTCGGCATCACGCTCGGCCTACCCGCCGGCTACTACGGCGGCAAGATCGACACCGTGCTGTCGTTCCTCGCCAATCTCGTGCTGGCCTTCCCTGTGATCCTGCTGTTTTATCTTTTGGTGACGCCGGGCATCATGGACACGCCGATCCCCTATGGCATGGCCGGCGTCTTCTTCCTGTTCCCGATCATCTTCTTCACGGTGCTGTTCTGGACGCGCTACAAGAACCGCCCCGACCGGCTCTACATCTTGCTCGGCATCACCTTGATCCTCGGCGGCTGGATCTATGCCGGCCTTGTCTTCGACGCCGATCCGCTGAAGATCGTGCACATCGATCCCAACCAGCTCAACATCTTCGTGGCGGTGGTGTTCGCGTCCAGCCCCGGCGTGTTCCGCATCGTGCGTGGCCTGGTGATGGACATCAAGACGCGTGACTATGTGGCGGCGGCGCAGACGCGCGGTGAATCGCCCTGGTACATCATGCTGTGGGAGATCCTGCCCAATGCGCGCGGGCCACTGATCGTCGACGCCTGCCTGCGCATCGGCTACACCACCATCCTGCTCGGCACGCTCGGCTATTTCGGCCTTGGCCTGGCGCCGGAAAGTCCGGACTGGGGCACCGCGATCAAGGACGCCAGCCGCCTGCTGCGCTCCTTCATCCACCCGGCGCTGCCGCCGACGATCGCACTGATGTCGTTCGTGCTGGGCTTGAACCTGCTCGCCGACTCGCTGCGCGAACAATCGATGAAAGACTGATCTCGCGGGTTTCGACCCGATGCGCCTGAGAGAAACAGGCCTAGAAGAACCAGGATTGGAGCGACCCATGAACGAGGCAGTTCGAAATCCCGCGACGCCAACCAATGGGCCGGCCAACGCGCCGATCATCGAGATCGAGAACCTGTCGATCTCCTTCTTCACCCGCAAGGGCGAGATCCCGGCGGTCATGGATTTTTCCTGCACCGTCATGCCGGGCGAGGCGATGGGCATCGTCGGCGAATCCGGCTGCGGCAAGTCGACCGTGTCGCTCGGCATCATGCGCGACCTCTCCAACATCGGGAAGATCGTCGGCGGCAAGATCAAGTTCCAGGGCAAGGACATGGGCGAGCTCTCCGACGAGGAGTTGCGCTCCATTCGCGGCAACAAGATCGCGATGATCTACCAGGAACCGATGGCGAGCCTGAACCCGGCGATGAAGGTCGGCCAGCAATTGATGGAAGTGCCGCTGATCCACGACAAGGTGTCGAAGGAAGAGGCCCATAAACGCGCGCTTGACATGGTGCGCGCGGTCAAGCTGCCTGATCCCGAGCGCATGATGCGCTCCTATCCGCACCAGCTCTCGGGCGGCCAGCAGCAACGCATCGTCATTGCCATGGCGCTGCTGTCGAAGCCGGCGCTGCTTTTGCTCGACGAACCGACGACGGCGCTCGACGTGACGGTGGAGGCCGGCATTGTCGACCTGGTCAAGGGGCTCGGCGAGAAGTTCGGCACGTCGATGATTTTCGTGTCGCACAATCTCGGCCTGATCCTGGAAACCTGCGACCGCATCACGGTTATGTATTCGGGCGAAGCGGTCGAAACGGGCAAGATCAAGGACGTGTTCGACCGGATGCGCCACCCCTATACGCAAGGGCTGTTCCGCTCGATCCCGCTGCCCGGCGCCGACAAGAATTCGCGGCCGCTAATTTCGATCCCCGGCCAGCTGCCGCTGCCGCACGAGCGGCCCAAGGGCTGCAATTTCGGCCCTCGCTGCCACCATTTCGTCGAGGGCGTCTGCAACGCCGCCGAAATCCCGATGATCGAGGTCGCGGGCCACGAAGGCCATTTCTCGCGCTGCGTGCGCTTCAACGAGATCGACTGGGAGGCGCTGCCGCCCGGCGCCAAGAAGGTCAATGAGCGCGTCGTGCCCGGCGCTCCGGTGCTCAAGATCGAGGATCTCAGAAAATACTACAGGGTCGGCGGCAGCGAGGTGTTCGGCTCGAGCGAGGGCCGCGTCGTCAAGGCCAACGAGACGATCTCGTTCATGGCGCGGGAATCCGAGACGGTTGCCATCGTCGGCGAATCCGGCTGCGGAAAGTCGACGCTGGCCAAGGTGCTGCTTGGGCTGGAGACGGCAAGTGCCGGCACGGTGACGCTGGGCAACAAGGAAATCCAGTCGACGGGCATCGAGAAGCGGAGTGTCGACACGGTGTCGTCGATCCAGATGGTGTTCCAGAACCCGTTCGACACGCTCAATCCCAGCCATTCGGTCGGTTCGCAGATCATCCGCACGCTGGAGAAGTTCAATGTCGGCAAGACGGTCGCCGACCGCCGCAAGCGCATGCTGGAGCTGCTCGACCTGGTGAAGCTGCCCAGGGCGTTCGAGACCCGCAAGCCGCGCCAGCTATCCGGCGGCCAGAAGCAGCGCATCGGCGTGGCGCGGGCCTTTGCCGGCGACGCCAAGGTGGTGGTGGCCGACGAGCCGGTCTCGGCACTCGACGTGTCGGTGCAGGCGGCGGTGACCGAACTGCTGATGGACATCCAGCGCAAGAACAAGACGACAATGCTGTTCATCAGCCATGATCTGTCGGTCGTGCGCTACATCGCCGACCGCGTCGTGGTCATGTATCTCGGCTATATTGTCGAGCAAGGCACGACCGACCAGATCTTCGCGCCGCCCTACCATCCCTATACCGAGGCGCTGCTATCGGCGATCCCGATCGCTGACACCAGCGTGGTCAAGCGGCACATCGTGCTGGAGGGCGACATTCCCTCGGCGATGAACCCACCGTCCGGCTGCCCGTTCCAGACCCGCTGCGGCTACAAGAAGCTGGTGCCTGACAATCTGTGCGAGACCAAGGTGCCACCGGTCAAGCATCTCGGCGGCGGCCATATGAGCCTGTGCTGGCTCTCCGACGACGTGCTGGCAACGATGGAGCCGGTGATCAAGTTCGACAAGGAGCACGCCGCGCACGAAGGCGTGCCGGATGACGCGCCGCATGGCGATGGCCCCGGTTTTGCCGGCCCGCCGCCAAAGCGTCCGCGCGGCAAAAGGCCGAGCTGACCGACATAGAGGCAATGCCTCTCGTCGGAGTTTTGCCCTCCGCGGCATCGTCATATCTCATATCTGTCAAGGAATGACAGAGCTACGTTCGCTTGAATATCTCCGCCAATTGCCTTAGGTGATGCGTGATGTTTGATGCGCATTAAGGAAACGTATTGTGAGAACGACGCTTGCAATCGATGACGATGTCCTCCTTGCCGCCAAGGCCATGGCGCAACAGCAGGATCGCAGCGTTGGCGAGGTCATTTCCGATCTGGTTCGCCGATCACTGCGCAGGCCGCAGTCTGGCGGTGAGCGCAATGGTATTCCCTTACTCTCATCGCGGCCCGACGGCCCGATGGTCGATCTGGAAATGGTCAATGCGCTTCGCGATGAACTGCCGTGACCTTCCTGCTTGACGTCAACGTCTTGATTGCGTTGATCGATCCGGCTCACGTTGCGCATGAAGATGCCCATCGGTGGTTCCAATCCACCGGGCATATATCATGGGCTACATGTCCCATTACCGAGAATGGTGTCATCAGGATTTTGAGCAGCCCGAAATATCCTAATTCTCCGGGTTCGCCCGCTGTCGTTGCGCAGATTGTCGGCAAACTGCATGCCCTTTCAGGACATCAGTTCTGGTCGGACGACATCAGTCTCGTCGGTCCCAGCGACATTGATGCAGCTAGAATCCTAACCTCGGCGCAAGTAACGGATAGCTATCTCCTGGGGCTCGCAAAGGCGCGTGACGGCAAATTGGCGACCTTTGACCGAAAGTTATCGACCGCGGCGGTAAAGGGAGGCAAGCCGACCCTCCATCTGATCCCGAGCGGATGAATTCTGCCTGTTCCGATCAAGGCGACATCACTTTTCCGCAGCGCCAAGTGATTTCACTTGGCTGCGTAATGCTCCGGCAAAGTCAGTTGCCGCACTCACTCAGTTGCTGCGCATAGTCCCGCGCCATCTTGTCGGTGGCCCGGGCATAGCCCTGGACGCCGGCATCGCCCCGGTTGCCGCGGCCATAGGCGGTCCAGCCGAGATAGTAGGCCAGGTAGAGATTGTAGGTATCGTTGCGGGCGACGCCGTACGTGTCGGATGTCTTGGAATGGTACCAGCCGACAAAGTCGACGGCGTCGGCGAATTTCGTCCGCCGTGCCGCCCAGTTGCCGGTCTCGCGCTGATATTGCGACCAGGTGCCGTCCAGCGCCTGCGAGAAGCCGGTGGCTGACGAGACGTGCTTCCACGGAATGAAGCCGAGCAGCTTGGTGCGTGGCGGCCGGGCATTGCTCTTGAAGCCCGATTCCTTGCGCACGGTCGCCATCAGCACGGGAACGGGGATGCCGTATTTCTGCTGGGTGCGTTCGGCGGCCGACTGCCAGTTGTCGAACCAGCCGTCATTCTGGTCGAAGACGGCACAGACATTGTTGATGTGGCTGGGCGGCGTGGCGCAGGCCGAAAGCGCCAGCAGCACGCAAACCGCACCAATTTTACTAAAACTTGAGCTACGCATCGGCAGAGCAATAGGCCGAAATCATAAAGGGAATCTTGCAGCGCTCGTTAACGCTTCTCCGGCGCGGTCTCTCAAGGAAATACAGTATCGATAATCCGACGCACTTCGTCGCTTTTTCTAAACAGACATTGCAGAAATGCCGCCGTGGCTAAAATCACGCCCGCAAACGGCGTATTTCTGACAGCTTGCCCGGTCTGCCGGAGCTCTGATACCGGGCATGAACGAACCAAGACGCAAACGCGGCGCCGAGCGCACCAGCAACAGAGGGCCATCGGCCATCCCGCAACTGCCGCTCAGGCGGGTGACAAATCCCTATCCGCCAATGGCGATGCTGTCGCCCGACCAGATCGAGCAGATCCATCAGGCGTCGATGCACATATTGGAGAATTTCGGCATCGAGGTGATGAGCCCGCGGGCGCTGTCGCTGTTCGAGAAGGCGGGCGCCAAAGTCGATCATGCCTCGGCGAATGTCCGCATCGATCGCGGCCTGATCGAAGACGTGCTGAAGACCACGCAGTCCAGCTATGTGTTGACGCCGCGCAACCCGGCCAACGCGGTTCATCTGGGCGGCAACACCATCAATTTCACGCTCGTTGCCGGGCCGCCGAATGTGCACGACATGGAGCGCGGCCGCCGCGCCGGCAATTTGCGCGACTATTCGGATCTCACCCGGCTGGCGCAGCATTTCAACTGCATCCACATGCTTGGCAACCAGGTCTGCGCGCCGGTGGAACTGCCGGCGAATTCCCGCCATCTCGACACCTACTTCACCAATCTGACGCTGACCGACAAGAGTTTCCATGTCTCGGCGATCGGCCGGGGCAGGGCGCTGGACGGCATCGAGATGATGGCGATTTCGCGCGGGCTGACGCTCGACCAGATGCGCGACGATCCCGGCATCACCACCATCATCTCGGTCAACTCGCCGCGCCGCTTCGACGAGATGATGGCCGAGGGGCTGATGACCATGGCCGAGTTCGGCCAGTCGGTGGCGGTGACGCCGTTCACGCTGATGGGGGCGATGAGCCCGGTGACACTGGCCGGGGCGCTGGCGCAGCAGAATGCCGAGGCGCTGTTCGGCGTCGCGCTGACGCAGCTTGTCCGTCCAGGCGCGCCGGTCATGTATGGCGCCTTCACCTCCAATGTCGACATGAAGTCCGGCGCGCCGGCCTTCGGCACGCCTGAGAACACCAAGGCCAACATTGCGTCGGGGCAACTGGCGCGGCGCTACGGGCTTCCGTACCGCACGACGCCGGGCTCGGCTTCCAACGCCGCCGATGCGCAGGGCGCCTATGAGACGCTGATGGCGCTGTGGGGCGCGGTGCTCGGCCACGGCAACCTCGTCTACCACGCCGCCGGCTGGCAGGAGGGGGGGCTGACGGCGTCGTTCGAAAAATTCATCATCGATGTCGAGATGATCCAGCACATGATGGAGTTCTTGCGCCCGATCGAGGTCAATGAGGCCGAGCTCGCCGTCGAGGCGTTGGGCGCGGTGCCGACCGGCGGCCATTTCTTCGGCGAACCGCACACGCTGGAGCGCTACGCCACCGCCTTCTACCAGCCGATGCTGTCAAACTGGCAGAATTACGAGGCGTGGCAGGAGGCTGGCGGGCTCGACGCCACGGCGCGGGCGACGCGGCTGTGGAAGAAGGCGCTGGAAGACTATGTCGAGCCGGTGATGGATATCGCCGTGCGCGAGGCGCTGGAGGCTTACATGGCCAGGCGCAAGGAAGCGATCGGGCAGGGCGAGCCGTGATGGTCACAGGTTTGCGCGCGTGCACCCCCCTCTGTCCTGCCGGACATCTCCCCCTCAAGGGGGGAGATTGGCTGGCACGTTCTTCTTCGCCGACTACCAATGTTGAAAAGAGGGTCGCGGCGCAGCCGCTGCTGAATTCCCCCCCTTGAGGGGGAGATGGCCGGCAGGCCAGAGGGGGGCGGCTTGGCTCCTCCCATTTCGATTCATTCCACCGATCCAACTCATTGATAACAGAGATAAATCCATGAAATCGCATGCAAAGGTCGTGGTCATTGGCGGCGGTGTCGTCGGGTGCTCCGTGCTGTTCCATCTCGCCCGCCACGGCTGGACCGATGTTGTCCTGCTGGAGCGCGACGAATTGACGTCCGGCTCGACCTGGCACGCGGCCGGCGGCATGCACACCATCAATGGCGACCCTAACGTCGCCAAGCTGCAGAAATACACCATCAACCTCTACAAGGAGATCGAGGAGCTTTCCGGCCAGGCGACCGGCGTGCATCTGACCGGCGGCGTGCTTCTGGCGGCAAGCGCGGCGCGGCTGGACTGGCTGCGCGGCGTCGTCGCCAAGGGCCGCTATCTCGGCATCGAGCTGGAGGAGATCTCGCCCAACGAGGCGGCCGAACTGATGCCGCTTCTCGACCCCAGGCAGTTCGTCGGCGCCGTCAGGAACAAGGAGGACGGCCATCTCGACCCCTCGGGCGTCACCCATGCCTATGCCAAGGCCGCGCGGAAACTTGGGGCGGAAGTGGAGCGTTTCACCAAGGTCGAGGACATCGTGCGGCGTCCTGACGGGCTGTGGCGCGTCATCACCAACAAGGGCGAGGTGGTGGCCGAGCATGTCGTCAATGCCGGCGGCCTGTGGGCGCGCGAGGTCGGCCGCATGGTTGGTCTCGAACTGCCGGTGCTGGCCATGGAGCACATGTACCTGATCACCGAGGATATGCCGGAGGTCGCCGCCTGGAACGCCAAGACCGGCACCGAGATCATCCACGCGGTCGACTTCGATGGCGAGCTTTACCTGCGCCAGGAGCGCGGCGGCATGCTGATGGGCACCTATGAGAAGGCCAACAAGCCGTGGTCCGAATACCAGACGCCATGGAATTTCGGCCATGAATTGCTGGCGCCCGACATCGACCGCATCGCGCCGTCGCTGGAGGTCGGCTTCCGCCATTTCCCGGCCTTCCAGAACACCGGCATCAAGCAGATCATCAACGGCCCCTTCACCTTCGCGCCGGACGGCAACCCGCTGGTCGGGCCGGTGCGCGGCCTGCCGGGCTTCTGGGTCGCTTGCGGCGTCATGGCCGGTTTTTCGCAAGGCGGCGGCGTCGGCCTCGCTTTGTCGAACTGGATGATCGAGGGCGATCCCGGCGCCGATATCTGGGCGATGGATGTCGCGCGCTACGGCGACTGGGCGACGATGGCCTATACCAACGCCAAGGTGCGCGAGAATTATTCCAGGCGTTTTTCGATCCGCTTCCCAAATGAGGAACTGCCCGCCGGGCGGCCGCTGAAGACGACACCGGTCTATGATCTGCTGTCTGCCAGGGGTGCGCAATGGGGCGTTGCCTATGGGCTGGAAGTGCCGCTGTGGTACGCGCCGGAAGGCGTCAAGGACGAGTTCTCGTGGCGCCGCTCGAGCGACTTCACGCAGGTCGCCAAGGAGGTCGCGACGGTTCGCGACGGTGTTGGCCTGTCCGAGATTTCGAGCTTCGCCAAATACAAGGTGACGGGTGAGGGGGCCGCGGCCTGGCTCGACCGGATGCTTGCCTGCAAACTGCCGAAACCCGGCCGCATGACGCTGGCGCCGATGCTGAAGCAGGACGGCAGGCTGATCGGCGACTTCACGCTGGCCAATCTGGGGGTGTATGGCTGGTTCCTCGCCGGCTCCGGCATCGCCGAGCAATACCATATGCGCTGGTTCGAGAAGCACCTGCCTGACGATGGATCAGTCCGCATCGAAGCGCTGGGCGCGAAGCTCACCGGCCTGTCGATCGCCGGCCCGAAGGCGCGGGATGTGCTGGCAAAGGCCACGCGTTCGGATGTCTCCAATGCGGCATTTTCCTTCATGGCCATTGGCCGGATGGATATCGGCATGGCGCCGTGCCTGGTCGGCCGTGTGAGCTATACCGGCGATCTCGGCTACGAAATCTGGGTGACGCCGGAATACCAGCGCGCCGCCTATCAAGCGCTGATGGCGGCGGGCGAGGAATTCGGCATCGGCCTGTTCGGCTCGCGCGCCCTCAATGCGCTGCGGCTGGACAAGAATTACGGCTCATGGGGGCGCGAGTACCGGCCGATCTACGGACCGCTGGAAGCGGGGCTCGACCGCTTCGTTGCTTACGGCAAGGACGCCGATTTCATCGGCAAGGCCGCGGCGCTGGCCGAGCGCAAGCTGGGCGGCAAATTGCGCCTGCGCGCCTTTATCGTCGATGCCGACGATGCCGATGTCATTGGCGACGAGCCGATCTGGTTCGATGGTGCGGTGGGCGGCTGGGTGACGTCGGGCGGCTATGCGCATCATTCGAAGAAATCCGTCGCCATCGGCTATGTGCCGAAGGAGATCGCCGATGAGAGCGACGGCTTCGAAATCGAGCTGCTGGGCAAGCGCCATGCGGCGCGCATTCAGGTGGTGCCGCTTTTCGACGCCAATTTCGAACGGATGCGTGCCTGAAGCGCTTCGGCTTCGCCGATGCGCTTCAGATTCCTGTTTTGTACATGTCGTTGTCCCAAAACCGCGGGCACTTTTGGGCGACATGCACTAGGCCCGCCCCTTCTTCTGGGCGTCAGGCGCTGCGGCGGTTGTCCAGCGCGAAGGCGCCGGCGCCCGCAAACACCAGATAGAGGAAGATGAAGCAGAATGAGATCGCCGAATCGCCGCCATTGTTGACCGGGAAGAAGTCGCGCGGCGCGTGCGCCATGAAATAGGCGATCGCCATTTCGCCGGCCAGAAGGAACGCGACCGGCCGGGTGAACAGGCCCAGCGCCAGCAGGATGCCGCCGGCGAATTCGAGGATGCCGGCGGTGAGTGACAGCCCGCTCAAAGCACCGGCGTGGTCGCTGACCGGGAAATTGAACAGCTTCTGGGTGCCGTGTTCGATGAACTGCAGCGCGGTCACAATGCGCAGAATGCCGAGTGCCTGCGGCTGATATCTGGCAAGGCCGTCGAAAGGCTTCATCTAAAACTCCTTTAGCTTCCGGGATCGGCCATAGTTTATCGCCCGGCATTGGACCATTCATTTCCCCTGGTTTGCCATCAACAATCAGTGATTGGGAATGTTCCCAATTCCCTTCAAATGTTTCTCGCCAGGGTTGCATTAATACCTCTATGGTTGTATTAATGCGTGTACAACAATCTGAATGTGTGGGGGTCTTGCCATGAAAAAAGTCGTCATCAGCCTGTTCGCGATCGTCGCAGGCACCAGCTTCGCCATGGCCGAGGACGCCGGCTGTGAGGCCTTTAAATGGCCGGTGACGCGGGAGCAGACCCTGTTTGCCGCGGCACCGGCAACGCCGCCCGGAGCGGCGCTGGCGGTTGGTGCGGCTGCGGACCTGGCGCTGGTGCCGGTAGAGAAAGCCGGTTTTGCGGTGGCGCCCGAACGTGCGCCGGCATCAGACACGTTTGGGGCCGTCGCCAGCGTGGAAGTGCCGTCCGAGGGAGCCATTCAGATAAGTCTCTCGGGGGAGGCCTGGATCGATGTCATCCAGGATGGCCAGGCCATCAAGTCGGCGGGCTATAGTGGCGTGAAAACATGCCCTGGCATCCGCAAGAGCGTGCGCTTCAAGCTTGCGCCCGGCCCGGCCACCGTCCAGTTCAGCGGCGCGAAAAAAGCTGAGTTGAAGGTTGCGGTGCTGGCGCCGGAATGAGACGGCGCCAGGCAGGGGTAGAGGCCTTCATCGGTGGTCTGATGAAAACCCGCGCTTTGTGTCAGCGGTTTTCGATCGCGGTCAGCGGACTGGCGCCATCAAGGCGAAGTGCGCGTCTTGCGGGTCCTGGCATTGGACGATCCAACTGCCGCCGGGGACCTCCATCGGGCCCATCAGGATCTTGCCGCCATTGTCGGTGACCCGTTTTGCGGCCGCGTCGATGGCCGCAACGTTGAAGTAGAATTGCCAGACCGGCACCGGGATCTGCTCCGGCTTGTTCATGATGCCGCCGCCGGATTCGGGGCCAGCCGTAAAAGTCTGGTAAGTGCCCATCGGACCCATGTCGAAATCGCCGGCGTCGATCCAGCCGAACTGCTCGGAATAGAAATCGAACGCGGCTTTCCAGTCGCTCGTATAAAGCTCGTGCCAGCCGATGTGGCCCGGCGTGCCGGCCGGCACGACAGGCTGGTCGGGACCGTTCGGCTGCAGGAACATGAAGGTCGTGCCTTGCGGATCGGCGACGACGGCAAAGCGGCCGACACCCAGAATGTCGTCGGGCTGGCGGTGAACGGTGCCGCCGGCTTTCTCCAGCGATGCCGTGGCGACGTCGACATCCTTGGTGTGAATATAGCCAAGCCAGGCAGGCGGCATGCCCATCTTGGCGGCATCCTCGGGCAAGGTCATCAGTCCGCCGACGCCACGTTCGCCGACATTCATCACGATATAGCGCGGCATGCCGGGTGCCTTATCGAAGGGCTGCGCCGTCCAGCCGACCACTTGGGTGTAGAACGCCTCGGCGGCGTCGAGATCTGATGTCATCAATTCGTACCAGAAGAAGGGCATCGGGGTTTTCGGCATTTTCGGTCTCCTCACCTTTCATGGATCGATCGTCGTCCATCTTAGGACGATCCTCACGACGGAAATCCGACACGCCCGGACAACAATGGGTGTGTGTGCCAAGCGTTCCCTGGTTGCGCGAGCTCTGGTTTTCGATTTCTCTGCGGTGATGAGGGGTTGTCGTCCATGCGCTTGATGTCGCTCACGCCCGAGCTTGTCGCACTGTGCCATCGGGAAGAGGCCGATCCCGGCCCGGACCCGAGTTGGACAGACATGAACGACGAGGATTTCCGCACCCTTGCCTTGCGGCTGTCCAATGAAGCCGATGAGGGACCACTATGGGTGTTCGCTTACGGGTCCCTGATCTGGAAGCCGGAATTCGAGTCGGTCGAGCAACAGCTCGCCACGGCCTTTGGCTGGCACCGCTCTTTTTGCCTCGACATGGTGCGTTGGCGGGGCAGCGCCGAGCAGCCGGGGTTGATGATGGCGCTCGAACGGGGCGGACGCTGCAACGGCGTGATCTACCGCTTGCCGGAGGGCGAAAAGCCGGCGCAGATCGAAAGGCTGCTGCGACGCGAGATCAGCGACCACGAAAGCATCGAGACGGTCCGGTGGCTGCCGGTGCATACGCCGCAAGGTACGCTGCGCGCGCTTGGCTTCTGGGTCGGCGTGAAGGGCAGGGGAACGTCGCTGAACCAGCCGCTGGACAGAGTGGCGAGCGTGCTGGCCAGAGCCTGCGGGCATATTGGATCCGGCGCCGAATATCTCTACAACACGGTCAGCCATCTCGAGGAATTCGGCATCCATGACCGCAATCTGTGGCGGCTGCAGCAACTGGTAGCCGACGAGGTCAAGACCATTCATGGCTGTAAGCTTGAACCCGGCCATTCGCGCGCACTGTAAAAGTGGCCCTCGCCTCCAATAACATGACTAAAAAAATCATGTTATTGTCGAGCCTTTTCAGGGGCTTGCGCCGAAAATTGACCAATTGATAAAAAAATAAAACGTGCTAGCCTTCCTCAAAAGAAAACATGGGGAACTGACGATGCCAGAAGGCCAATTCAGGGAAGGCATTGCGGGCGGCAGGCTCTCGGCCGACCAGTATGCGGACAATTTTTCCGACCTGCATCCGCCGCTCGATCACCACGAGGCGCTGGTCGAATCCGATCGTTGCTATTTCTGCTACGACGCGCCGTGCATGAATGCATGCCCGACCTCGATCGACATTCCGCTGTTCATCCGCCAGATCTCGACCGGCAATCCGATCGGTTCGGCCAAGACCATCTTCGACCAGAACATATTGGGCGGCATGTGCGCCCGCGTCTGCCCGACCGAAACGCTGTGCGAGGAAGTCTGCGTGCGCGAGGTGGCGGAAGGCAAGCCGGTGCAGATCGGCCGCCTGCAGCGCTACGCCACCGATGTCGCCATGGGCGAGAACAAGCAGTTTTATCCGCGCGCCGAGCCGACCGGCAAGACAATCGCCGTGGTCGGCGCCGGGCCGGCCGGCCTTGCCGCCGCGCACCGGCTCGCCCGCCACGGCCATGACGTGACCATCCTGGAAGCGCGCGCGAAGGCCGGTGGCCTCAACGAATACGGCATCGCCGCCTACAAGAGTGTCGACGATTTCGCCCAAGCCGAAGTCAACTACGTGACCGCGATCGGCGGCATCGACATCCAGAACGGCAAGGCGCTCGGCCGCGACTACCAGCTGTCGGACCTGATCCGCAATTACGATGCGGTGTTTCTCGGCATGGGCCTTGGCGGCGTCAACGCGCTGCGTGCTGATGGCGAGGAGGCCGACGGCGTCATCAACGCGGTCGAGTTCATTGCCGAACTGCGCCAGGCCAGCGACCTTTCCGGCCTGCCGGTTGGCCGCCGTGTCGTCGTCATCGGTGGAGGCATGACGGCCATAGACGCCGCGGTACAGTCGAAGCTGCTCGGCGCCGAGGAGGTGACGATCTGCTACCGGCGCGGCCAGGAGCACATGAACGCTTCCGAATTCGAACAGGATCTGGCGGCAGCCAACGGCGTCAGCATCCGCCACTGGCTGCAGCCGAAGCGGGTGATCGCCGAAGGCGGCAAGGTCACCGCCGTCGAACTCGAATACACGGCGCTGAACGGCGACAGGCTTGCCGGCACCGGCGAGACACTGACGCTCGTTGCCGACCAGGTGTTCAAGGCGATTGGACAGAGTTTTGTGCCGGTCGCCCTTAATGGCAGCGGTGCGTCGATCGATCTTGAAGCCGGCCGCATCAAGGTCGATGCGGAAGGGCGCACTTCTCTCGCCAGGGTCTGGGCCGGCGGCGACTGCATCTTCGGTGGCGACGACCTGACCGTCTCGGCGGTCGCGCAAGGCCGCGACGCTGCGGAGAGCATCAATCGGGCACTGACCTCGAACGGGAGGGCATGAGCATGGCAGATATCAGAAACAATTTCGTCGGCATCAAATCGCCAAATCCGTTCTGGCTGGCCTCGGCGCCGCCGACCGACAAGGCCTACAACGTCATCCGCGCCTTCAAGGCCGGCTGGGGCGGCGTGGTGTGGAAGACGCTGGGCGAGGAAGGCCCACCGGTGGTCAACGTCAACGGCCCGCGCTACGGCGCGATCTGGGGCGCCGACCGCCGCCTGCTCGGCCTCAACAACATCGAGCTGATCACCGACCGCGACCTGCAGGTCAATTTGCGCGAGATCAAGCAGGTCAAGAAGGACTGGCCCGACCGCGCCATCGTCGTCTCGCTGATGGTGCCATGCGTCGAGGAGGCCTGGAAGGCGATCCTGCCGGTGGTCGAGGAGACGGAGGCCGACGGCATCGAGCTCAATTTCGGCTGCCCGCACGGCATGTCGGAACGCGGCATGGGTGCCGCCGTCGGCCAGGTGCCGGAATATATCGAAATGGTGGTGCGCTGGTGCAAGCAGAACACCCGCATGCCCGTCATCACCAAGCTGACGCCCAACATCACCGATGTGCGCAAGCCCGCACGGGCGGCACATGCCGGCGGCACTGACGCGGTGTCGCTGATCAACACCATCAATTCAATCACCGGTGTCGACCTCGACAGCTTCGCGCCGCAGCCGACAATCGACGGCAAGGGCTCGCATGGCGGCTATTGCGGCCCGGCGGTGAAGCCGATCGCCATGAACATGGTGGCCGAGATCGCGCGCGATCCCGAAACCCGCGGCCTGCCGATCTCCGGTATCGGCGGCATCACCACCTGGCGCGATGCTGCCGAATTCATGGCGCTCGGCGCCGGCAATGTGCAGGTCTGCACGGCGGCAATGACCTATGGCTTCAAGATCGTGCAGGAAATGATCGCGGGCCTCGAAAACTGGATGGACGAGAAGGGGCACGCCTCGCTCAACGACATCGTCGGCCGCGCCACGCCCAATGTCACCGATTGGCAGTATCTCAACCTGAACTACGTCGCCAAGGCGCGTATCGACCAGGATGCCTGCATCAAATGCGGCCGCTGCCACATCGCCTGCGAGGACACTTCGCACCAGGCGATCACCAGCATGGTCGACGGCGTCAGGCACTTCGAGGTGATCGAGGCCGAATGCGTCGGCTGCAATCTGTGCGTTAATGTCTGCCCGGTCGAGAACTGCATCACCATGGAACCGCTGGCGGCAGGCGTGATGGACCAGCGCACCGGCAGGCCGGTATCGCCGGTCTATGCCAACTGGACGACGCACCCGAACAATCCGATGGCCAAGGTGGCTGCGGAATAGGGACTTACCCCAACAAAAGAGCGGCGCTTTCGAGCGCCGTTTTTAATTTTCCTATTGCAGATAATAATTATCCACGATAGTATATATCCATGATAAAGGAGCCGATCCAATGAAGCTGGGCGAGGGCGTTGAGGCAGCTATCCATTGCGCTGCCACGCTGGCCAGTGTGGAGGGGAACAGCACCATGCCTGGCGCCGCTCTGGCCGAGTCCTTTGGCCTGTCGCCTAGCTATCTGCTGAAGCATCTCAACATGCTGAGCGCGGCGCGCATCCTGGAATCGGTGCCCGGGCCTGCCGGTGGCTATCGGCTGGCGCGGCCGGCCGAGCGCATCACGCTGCTCGACATCGTGCTGGCCATCGAAGGGCGCGAGCCGGCTTTCCGTTGCGGCGAGATCCGCCAGCGCGGTCCGGTGAAGCTCGATGCTTCGGCCTATGTCAAACCCTGCGGCATCAACGCCGCGATGCTGAAGGCCGAGCGTGCCTATCGCGCCGCGCTCGCCGAGACCAAGCTGTCCGATATCGTGGCCACCTATGCGGCAGAAGGCGATCCCAGGTCGCTTGCTGCGAGCTGCGCCTTCGTCGAGCGCCACCAGCGGCCGCAGAAATCCAGTTAACCCGTAGACCCAAACCCAAAGCAGATTTGAAAGGACAGGAAGATGAAACAGAGGCTGCAATTTTTCGCCAAGGCGCCGGAGATCATGAAGGCTGTGTCGGCGCTCAACAAGGCGGTGGACGAATGCGGGCTCGAGGTGAGCCTGCTGCACCTGATCAAGCTCAGGGCATCGCAGATCAATGGCTGCTCGTTCTGCGTCGAGATGCACAGCCGCGAGGCGAGGCGCGACGGCGAGACCGAGCAGCGGCTCTATCTGGTTTCAGCCTGGAAGGAATCGCCGCTGTTTTCCCTGCGCGAACGCGCTGCCCTGGCCTGGACCGAAGCCGTCACCTTGATCGCCAGCAATGGCGTGCCGGACGAACTCTATGCAAAGACGCTCGAGCATTTCTCGGAAGAGGAACTGGTCAAGCTTTCCGTTGCGCTCGGCATGATCAACACCTGGAACCGGCTGTGCATCCCGTTCCAGGCCATTCACCCGGTGCCGGCGGCGAAGGCCGCCTGATTGTCCGGTTATGTTGGGAGCGCCGTCGAAAGGCGGCGCTCCACTTTCAAAGGGAGCGTTTGATGCCTGCCGATTTGCCTTCGACCTTGTTGTTTCTCGCTCGCCTGTTGCTCGGCGGCGCCTTCGTCTTCGCCGGCCTGCGCAACATCCAGAACGCGGCCTTCCTGACCCAGCTGATGGCCGCGCGCGGTGTGCCGCAGGCAAGATTGGCGCTGTGGCTCGGCATCGTGCTTCAGATCGCCGCCGGCGTGCTGGTCATCGCAGGATTGTGGACGGCACTCGCGGCCGCGGTGCTGCTGCTGTTCCTCATCGTCGCCACGCCGATGTTTCACAATTTCTGGGACCATCAGGGCCAGGACCGTGCGTCCCGCATCAACGGCTTCGTCGGCAATGTCGCGCTGAGCGGTGGCTTTCTGACCCTGATCGCGCAATCTGTTTGACGCACAGTTCCATGCCGACTGCGGCCTCTGGTGCCCACGGCTCGATCATAAAATCGGAACCAATCGAGCCGTTGACGCATTTCACACCTGCATGCCCAGCATCCAGGATGGAATATGAAAATCGCCCATGTCGCGCCGCTTTATGAATCGGTGCCGCCAAGGCTCTATGGCGGCACCGAGCGCATCGTCTCGTATCTGACCGAAGCGCTGGTCGATCTGGGCCATGAGGTGACGCTGTTCGCCAGTGGCGACAGCCAGACTTCCGCGACGCTGGTACCCAGCCGGGAACGCGCGCTGCGCCTCGATCCGCGTCCGCTTAAATCCGAGATCGCGGCGCATCTTTCGATGCTTGCGCAGGTGAGGGAACGGGCGTCGGAGTTCGACGTCATCCACTTCCATCTCAGCCATTTCCTGCACTTTTCCTTCTTCGAGGATCTCGTCGACCGCACGGTGACGACACCGCATGGCAGGCTGGATTATGTCGACCTAGCGCCGGCCTATGAACGGTTTCCGCGTTTTCCCCTGATTTCCATTTCGCACAGCCAGAAGGCTGGCCTTGCCAACGCCAACTGGTTGGCGACGATCCATCACGGATTGCCGACCACTCTCTACGAACCGACTTTTGAGACGACGGCGGAAGAACCCTACCTTGCCTTCCTCGGCCGGTTCTCACGCGACAAGCGCCCGGACCGCGCCATCGAGATCGCCTTGCGTTCGGGGCTCAAGCTCAACCTCGCGGCAAAGATCGGCGACGACGACCGCGCCTATTTCCACGAGGTGGTCGAACCGTTGATCGACGGCGATCGCATCGTCTATGTCGGCGAGATCGAGGAGGACCAGAAGGCGGAATTTCTCGGCAAGGCGGCCGGCCTGCTGTTCCCGATCGACTGGCCGGAGCCGTTCGGCCTTGTCGCCATCGAGGCCATGGCCTGCGGCACGCCGGTCATCGGCTGGAATTGCGGCGCGCTGCCCGAAATCATCGATCAAGGCGTCACCGGTTTCATCGCTGACACGGTGGACGGCGCGGTCGCCGCGGTGCCCGACTTGCTGCAACTCGACAGGCGAAAGGTGAGGGCCGTTTTCGAAAAGCGGTTCTCCGCTCGAAGAATGGCTGGCGATTATCTGGCCGCCTATGCGGGCCTGATCGGCGTCCCGAGCGCGGCGAAGGCGTCTTGAGCAACGACGTGCTCGAGCCACGACAACGAAACAACAGGGATCTTTGACGAATGGCCCAACTCGATGAGCGCCAGCTCGATCCCGCGGTTGCGCTTGCATCGCTCGACGCCACCGCCCCTCGCGAGCCGCATCGGTTGTTTGCCCTCAAGCAGGGCGATTGCTTCGCGGTTGCCGACGCCTATGGCGACATACGCGGAGCCGGCGACGGTTTCTTTCGCGACGACACACGGGTTCTTTCCGAGTTCCGGCTGACCGTCGGCGGCAGGCAGACATCGCTGCTCGGCGCCTCGCTCAGCCAGGACAATGTGCTGTTCACCACCAATTTGACCAATCTGCCGATACAGAGCGCCGGTGGACGCGACATCCCGCAGGGAGCCATTCACATCGAACGCGTCAGGCTGCTTTGGCAGGACAGGCTGTTCGAACGCATCACCCTTTCCAATTACAGCCGGGAACACTCGACGATCAGCGTTTCCCTGCACTATTCCGCCGATTTCCGCGACATGTTCGAAGTGCGCGGCTCGACACGGCTGAAGCGCGGGCTGGCCCATGCCGCCGAAACAGACGCGACGTCCGTCCTGCTGCGCTATGACGGGCTCGACGGCCTGGCCCGCCTCTCTGCGATATCGTTCTCGCAGGCGCCGGACCAACTGACAGCCACCCGTGCCGATTTCCTGATCGCCGTGACCAAGCGCAGCAGGAAGGTGCTTTATGTCGAGGTCGGTCCCGAGGTGGCCGATAAGCCCGACCGCGACCGGTTTCGCGCCGCTGCCGCCCGCGCCCGCTTTGGCATGCGGGCCAAACGTCGCCATGGCGCGACGGTGCGCAGCTCGGGCCGCGTCTTCAACGACTGGGTCGAGCGCGCCCGCGCCGATGTCGCGCTGCTGACCACCGAACTGGCGACCGGCCCCTATCCCTATGCCGGCATCCCCTGGTTCTCGACGGCGTTCGGTCGTGACGGCGTCATCTCGGCACTGCAGATGCTGTGGCTCAATCCGGGCCTGGCGCGGGGCGTGTTGGCCTTTCTGGCCCAGCATCAGGCGACCGAGACATCGCCGTTCAGCGATTCGCAGCCGGGCAAGATCATGCACGAGACCCGCAAGGGCGAAATGGTGGCGCTGCGGGAGCTCCCCTTCGGCCGCTACTACGGTGGCGTCGATACGACACCGCTCTACATCTATCTTGCTTGTGCCTACGCCGATCGTACCGGTGACATGGCGTTCATCGACGGCTTGTGGCCATCGCTGTGCGCTGCGGCCGAATGGACGGAGGAGGCGGGCCGGGAGACCGGATTCGTCACTTACCAGCGAGCGGCCGAGTCCGGCCTCGCCAACCAGGGATGGAAGGACAGTTTCGATTCGGTCTTCCATGCCGATGGCCGCATTCCCAAGGGTCCGATCGCCCTGGTCGAAGTGCAAGGCTATGTCTTTGCCGCTTTCCGGGGGCTGGCCAGGCTTGCCCGCCGCCGTGGGGAGGACGACAGGGCCGACCATTGGGATGGTCGCGCCGAGGCGATGCGGGTCGCCGTGGAACGCGATTTCTGGCTTGACGATCTCGGCTTCTATGCCCTCGCGATCGACGGTGCGGGCGAGCCCTGCAAGGTGCGGACCTCGAATGCCGGGCATCTGCTTTTTGTCGGATTGCCTGAGCCGGCGCGGGCCCAGATGGTCGCCGACCAGCTGCTTTCCGCCTCCTTCCATTCCGGCTGGGGACTGCGGACGCTCGCCGACGATGCCGTGTTCTTCAATCCGATGTCGTACCACAATGGCTCGATCTGGCCGCACGACACCGCCCTGTGCGGTGCCGGCCTGGCGCGCTATGGCGAGCGTGAAAGCGTGGTTCGCCTGATGAGCGGCACATTCGAATCCGCAGTCCATTTCAACATGCGGCTGCCCGAACTGTTCTGCGGTTTTACACGTGCGCCGGGCGAAGCACCCATCGCCTATCCCGTCGCCTGCCTGCCGCAAGCGTGGTCGGCGGGCTCCGCCTTCATGCTGATGCAGGCCTGCCTTGGCCTGGAGATCGACGGCTGGGATGACGAAATCCGCGTCACCCGCCCGAGGCTGCCGATCGGCATCGACACGCTGACACTGCGGCACCTGGGCGTCGGCGACCGGGTCGTCGATCTCACCTTCCAGCGCGTCGGCGATCGGGTCGTCGCTTTCCTTGCCGACCGCCATGAAGGGCTGGTGCCGCTCATCGTAAGGACATGATCCGAACAAAATTGGCGGAACCGATCCGAGCTTTGTGCGTTGCAAAAATACGGGTCCGAACGCCGACCACGTGGTCGGCGGACCTTTTCAAACGGGAAACACGAAAAAACGGTCGCCGACGGCCGGGTGAGTTGACATTCAATGACAAACTACGGTGCGGAACTGCTCTGGGTTCTGATCTTCGCGAGCCTCGGTTTTTCCGCTCTTGCCGTATTCCTCTCCCTATCGCGGCAGCGCCGCAGTCACCCTCCGGCGGTTGCCCATACAGCGGGCGAAGACGTGGCCGCGGAGGCGGCGCGCAAGGTGATACGTGAGTTCGAAAAGAACGGCCAATCGGCCGATGCGGCGCTGGTGACGTGGTCGCCCGAGACATTGCGCAAGATCCTCGCCGACGATCTGCCCGATGCGCAGGTCATCGTGGTGTCGAACCGCGAACCCTATATCCACAACATCAGGGATGATGGCGTCGAATTGTTGGTGCCGGCCAGCGGGCTGGTGTCCGCGCTCGAGCCGATCACCCGCGCCTGTGGCGGCACCTGGATCGCCTATGGCGGCGGAACGGCGGACCGCCTCACCGTCGACGACCACGACCGGGTACAGGTGCCTCCCGGCCATCCGTCCTATACGCTGCGCCGGGTCTGGCTGACGGAGGAAGAACATCAGGGTTATTATCTCGGTTTCGCCAATGAGGGGCTCTGGCCGCTTTGCCACATCGCCTTCACCCGACCGATTTTTCGCGCCTCCGACTGGGCTGCCTATGAAGCCGTTAACCGGAAGTTTGCCGATACGGTGGTTGCCGAAGCGCGCAACGAGCGGCCGATCGTGCTGGTCCAGGATTACCACTTCGCGCTGCTGCCGCGCATGATCCGCGAGCGCCTGCCGGAGGCGATCGTCATCACCTTCTGGCACATCCCATGGCCGAACTCGGAGGTGTACAGCATCTGCCCTTGGCGTGAACGCATCCTCGAGGGGCTGCTCGGCAGCTCTATCATCGGTTTCCACACCCAGTTCCACGCCAACAATTTCACCGAAAGCGTCGATCGCTTCCTGGAAAGCCGCATCGAGCGGGCCGATGCGGCGATCTCCTATGGTGGCCAGACGACGCTGGTGCACGCCTATCCCATCTCGATAGAATGGCCGGCGGACCTGTTGGCAAAATTGCCTCATGTCGATGACTGCCGCGCCCGCCTGCGCAACAGGTTCGGACTGAAAGCGGATGTGAAGCTGGCCGTGGGTGTCGAGCGTCTCGACTACACGAAGGGCATTCTGGATCGATTTCAGGCGCTGGACGAATTGTTCAAGCGATACCCTGAATGGATCGGAAAGCTGGTTTTCCTGCAGATCGCGGCTCCCAGCCGCGGCACGCTGCCGGCCTACAAGCTGCTCCACGACGAATGCCACCGCTATGCCGAGGAGCTCAACCAACGCTATGGCAGCGAGGGCTACAGACCGGTGATCATGGTGGCCGAGCATCACTCGCAGGAACAGGTCTATGAGATCTATCGCGCCGCCGACATATGCATGGTCACCAGCCTGCATGACGGCATGAACCTGGTCGCCAAGGAGTTCGTCGCGGCGCGCGACGACGAACAGGGCGTCTTGATGCTCAGCACCTTCGCCGGCGCCTCGCGCGAATTGCTGGAGGCGCTGATCGTCAACCCTTACGACGCCGCCATGATGAGCGAAGCGCTGCTGCAGGCGCTGATCATGACTTCAGACGAACAGCGCGAGCGCATGCGGCCCATGCGCGAGACGATCCGCAACAACAATGTCTATCGCTGGGCCGGCAGCATGCTTCTGGATGCAGCGCGCTTGCGCAAGCGCGGTGACCTCGACCGGGTAACCGGTGTCGGTGAGCGGCCGCCTAGCGTCGACAATGTCGTGTCCATGTTCGAGCGCAAACGGGTAGTCATGTCATGAACGAGGTCCTGCAAAAGATGATCAGCGAAAGCCCGCAAAAGCCGCAGGCCGTCATGCCGAAACCGCAGACTGTGCTGACCGGCGAATGGGCGTTGTTCCTCGACATCGACGGCACCCTGCTGGAACATGCCGAGCACCCGGACGCCGTCTCGGTCAGCGACGAGCTCCGCTCCTTGCTGCAAGGCCTGGACCGCAAGCTGAACGGGGCGTTGGCGTTCATCACGGGCCGGTCCGTTGCGGCTGTCGACCATCTGTTTCAGCCTTTGAAACTGCGCGCGGCCGGGCTCTATGGACTGGAGCACCGGCTTCTGCCGGGCGACGACGTCGAAGTCGCGGAGGAGCCGGCGGATATCGCGGCCCTTGCCGACGAGATCGAGGCCGAGCTCGGTCGTGGGGCCTATATCGAGCGTAAGGGAAGGGTGCTGGCCATCCACACGCGCGCCGCCCCCCATCTGCTTCCCCGCGCGACGCAGCTTGTCGAGCAGGCGCTGGCCACGCTGCCAAAGGGCTACCGGGTGGTTGCCGGCAACGCCGGCGTGGAATTGCTGCCGCTGGAGGCCGCCAAGGGCGCCGCGATCCGGCGTTTCATGGAGATCGCGCCATTCACGGGCCGTCGCCCGGTCTTCCTGGGCGACGACACGTCGGACGAAAACGGCTTCGAAACCGTCAATGATGCGGGCGGCATATCGATACGGGTCAAGCCACCGGCGCACACCACCGCGCAGTACGGGCTGGTCGGCGTCGCCGAGACGCTGGCCTGGCTGAGAGGTCAACTTTAGGTCCAGCCGGCGCAACCGCGATCGCGCGTCCTGGAAAGGACAAGGAAAGGAACGGTTTCGATGGGACGCTTTGCACAATTGGTTCGAGAGATCACCCCGAACTGGCTGCACTCTCGCTCCTCCCGCGATGAGATTGCCGACGTTTCACCGTCCGACGCGGATTTCAGCTGGCAAGAGGCAATCGACAACAAGATGTATGGGGCGGATACATCTGACTATTCCCATGTGCCGGAAAAGCCTGTTTCGGCAAAACCGGCAGACGACAGGCCTGCGGACGAGGACGACCGCGTTCCAAAGAAGGCCAATTAACGGTCCTGTCCTATGCCGCAAATCGCAGGCCGCCGTCGCAGGTCAATATCTGACCGGTCATGAAGCCGTTGGAGACGAGGAAGGCTATCGCCGCGGCGACGTCTTCGGCGCGGCCGATGCGGCCGACCGGGGTCCTGCCTGCGTAATCGGCAAACAGCGCCTGCCTCTGCTCCTCGGCCAGAAAATCCCACCAGGGCGTGTCGATGACGCCGGGCGCCACGACATTGACGCGCAGCGGCTTCAGTTCCACCTCCAGAATCGGCACCACGGTCAACAGCATGCCGTTGATGGCAGCGATACCGGCGACGCCCGGCGCCGCGAGCTGCGCCGACACCGCCGAGATGAAGGTGACCGAGCCGGCCTTGTTGAGTGTCGGCAAGGCGGCCTGCAGGCAAGACAGCTGCGGGCGGACCTTTTCCTCCACGCCACTGCCGATGTCGCTCAGGTCAAGCGTCGGGAAGGGGCCGAGGCCCTTGCCGCCGCTGGCCGCCAGCACCAGATGGTCGAAAGGCCCGAGGCTCTCGAGAACTGGCGGACCTCGTCCGGCTTCGCGGCGTCGAAAGCAGCCTTCCCGGCAGCGCCGCCAAGGCTTTTCCAAGCGCTCTTCAGTTTCTCCTCGTTGCGCCCGGTGATGGTCACCTTCATGTCCGGGCCGAGCAACTTGCGTGCCGTCGCCAGGCCGATGCCGGACGAGCCGCCGATGATGACGGTGTGTTGGATTGTCTTGGTCATGAACGCTGTTCCTTCGATGAGGCGAGGCCGACGAGGTCTAGGCTCAAGCTGCGCAATTGTTGTCTTGCCTTGGCGTCGTGGGCCTGGGCATCGGCGCGAGATTCCCGCAGGCCGTCGAAATAGAGGCCGCTTTTACCTTCGAGCGCGGGTGACGTCGCGAGGTTGAGGATGGCCTCGGCGCCGGTTTCGACCGAGCTCCAAGGTGTGACGCCTGCTTGCCGGACCATGGTGGTGTTCATGTAGCTGGCCGGATGCAACGCATTGACGGTGACGCCGGTGCCTTTCAACTGCTCCGCAAGGTCGACGGTGAACAGAATCTGCGCCAGCTTGCTCTGGCAATAGGCGCGCACGCCGTCATAGGAGCGGGTCAGCATGACATCGCTGAAATCGACCGCCTGCTGTCCGGCCGAGGCGACATTGACGATGCGGGCCGGCGCACTCGCCTTCAGCAACGGCAGAAGCTCCGATGTCAGCAGAAAACCGGCGAGGTAGTTGACCGCGAAGCGCAGTTCGTAGCCGTCGGCGCTGACCTGCCTTTTGGCACCCTGGCCCGCCGTGCCGATTCCGGCATTGTTGACGAGGATGTCGAGCCGGCCCGTCCGGGCGCGCACCGCCTCGGCAAGCCGGCGCACTTCGGCCAGCGAAGAGAGGTCGGCGACCAGAAGCTCCGCCATGCCGCCGGCCGCTTCGATCTCGGTGACAACAGCCTTGCCGCGCCTCGCATCGCGGCCATGCACCATCACACGGGCGCCCGCGGCGCCGAGCCGTTGCGCGACGACGCGGCCGACGCCATCGGTCGAACCGGTGATGAGGATCGTCTTGTCTTTGAGTTCCATGTTCAGAGCCTCCGTTCTGTTGCTCTGAACGGAAGATGGGACAGTTGGCGCGAGCCAAACAGTTCAAACTTTATCCTGGTATCAATACTGCTATACTGGGCGCATGGAGTCCCAACCCCACGCGGCCCCAAACCACTCCGCTGAAGACAGCCGCCGGCGCGAACTCGGCGCCTTCCTGCGCTCGCGCCGCGAAAGGCTGACGCCCTCGGCCACCGGCATCGCCACCGGTCTCAGGCGGCGCACGCCGGGACTACGGCGCGAGGAGGTGGCGATGATCGCCGGCGTCGGCACCACCTGGTACACATGGCTGGAGCAGGGGCGGGAGGTCAGGCCCTCGGTCGAGGTGCTGACGGCACTCGCCGAAGCACTGCGCCTCGACGCCGCCGAAAAACAGCATCTGTTCATCCTTGCCGACCGCCAGCAGCCGGAGCGCCGTGCCGTGGCGCCGGAAAGGGTCGACGGCCCCTTGCTGCACATGCTGCAGAGCCTGGTGCTGCAGCCGGCCTATGTGGTCGGGCGGCGCTGGGATGTGCTGGCCTGGAACCCGGCGGCGGTGGCGGTGTTCGGCGACTATGGCCTGCTGGAAGGGGATGCCCGCAACATCGTCCACATGGTGTTCACCAGCCCGCACCACCGGCGCCTGCTGGTCGACTGGGAGCAACTGGCGCGCACCGTGCTGGCCTCGTTCCGGGCCGCGAGCGCCCGCTATGTCGGCGATCCGGATTTCGAGCGGCTGATCGAGTTGATGACGCGTTCGAGCCCCGAATTTCGTGCCTGGTGGCCGCAGCGCGACGTCGCGCACCGATTGTCGGGGGTGAAACATGTCCGGCACCCGAGCGCGGGCGCCATGAGCTTCGAGCATATGAGCCTGTCGATCGGCGACGGCTCGGACATGAAGCTGATCGTCTACACGCCGCTCGCCGAGCAGAATTCGATCGCCAAGCTGCAGACATTGCTGGATGAACTGCCGGCCAAGCGGCGCAGCGCCTGAAGCGTCAGGTCTTCGGCTTCAGCCCATCAAGAAACAGTTGTTCCAGGAAGCGGGCCGCATCCTCGAAGCGGCCGTCGCCGCCGCGGTTCGGCCCGAGCACGGCGCGGACCTGGACGTCGAAATCGGCATAATGCTGCGTCGTTGCCCAGATCGAGAAGATCAGGTGCCACGGATCGGTCTTGGCGATCTTGCCAGCGCGCATCCAGCCCTTGATGACGGTCGCCTTCTCGTCGACCAGCGTCTTCAACTCTCCGGCCAGCAGCGGCATGATGCGCGGCGCGCCTTGCAGGATCTCGTTGGCGAACAGCCGGCTCTCGCGCGGAAAGTCGCGCGCCATCTCCAGCTTGCGCCTGATGTAGCTGCGCAGTTCGGTAAGGGGATCCCCAATGTCGTCGAGTTCGCGCAGCGGCGCCAACCAGGTGTCGAGCAGGCGCTGCATCAGCGTTTCGTGGATGTCTTCCTTGCGGCGGAAATAATAGAGCAGGTTGGGCTTCGACATGCCTGCGGCTTCGGCGATCTGGTCGATGGTCGAGCCGCGGAAACCGTTGGCGGAGAAAACCTCGAGCGCCGCCTCCAGGATGAGTTCGCGCTTTTCCTGCTGGATGCGGGTGCGGCGAGGGGCGTCCGTGGCGATGGTCACCGTTGCAAGCCCTCGTGTTGAGGGTCCTCTGGACCAATTCTCTGGACCAGTTTTTCCCTAGCCTGTGGAACGCACTTCAGGTGCCGCATTTCCGCTAGTAATCCTTGACCGCTGAGAGGGCGGTGCTAACGTTTGTCCAATCGGTCAAAAATTTGCGTAGCATGAAAACGCGGCAAAGACCAAGCGTTGGGCGCAGCGAAACAGTTTACAAGGGGAAGTCCTGGTCATGTCCAACCGGCTGAAAGTCACGCCGAACGATCTCAGCGCATTCTGGATGCCGTTCACGGCAAACCGGCAGTTCAAGCAGGCGCCGCGCATGATGGTGTCCGCCAAGGACATGCACTACACGACCAGCGACGGCCGCAAGGTGCTCGACGGCACCGCCGGCCTGTGGTGCGTCAATGCCGGCCATTGCCGGCCGAAGATCACCGAGGCGATCCAGCAGCAGGCTGCCGAGCTGGACTATGCGCCGGCCTTCCAGATGGGCCATCCGATCGTGTTCGAACTGGCCAACCGCCTGGTCGACCTCGCGCCCAAGGGCATGGATCATGTCTTCTTCACCAATTCCGGTTCGGAATCGGTCGAGACGGCGCTCAAGATGGCGATCGCCTATCACCGTGTTAAAGGCGAGGGCTCGCGCACCCGGCTGATCGGCCGCGAGCGCGGCTATCACGGCGTCAATTTCGGCGGCATCTCGGTCGGCGGCATCGTCACCAACCGCAAGATGTTCGGCACGCTGCTCGGCGGCGTCGACCATATGCCGCACACGCATCTGCCGGAAAAGAACGCCTTCACCAAGGGCGTGCCGGAGTATGGCGCGGAACTCGCCAACGAGCTGGAGCGTATCGTAGCCCTGCATGACGCTTCCACCATCGCCGCCGTCATCGTGGAGCCGGTCGCCGGCTCCACCGGCGTCATCCTGCCGCCGAAGGGTTATCTTCAGAGGCTACGCGAGATCTGCACCAAGCATGGCATCCTGTTGATCTTCGATGAGGTCATCACCGGTTTCGGCCGTCTCGGCACGCCGTTCGCCGCCGACTATTTCGGTGTCACGCCCGACATCATGACCACCGCCAAGGGCGTCTCCAACGGCGTCATCCCGATGGGCGCGGTGTTCGTGAAGAAGGAGATCCACGACGCCTTCATGACCGGCCCCGAGCACATGATCGAGTTCTTCCACGGCTACACCTATTCGGGCAACCCGATCGCCTGCGCGGCCGCACTCGGCACGCTCGACACCTACAAGGAAGAGGGCCTGCTGACCCGTGGCGAGGAGCTGGCGCCGTACTGGGAAGACGCGCTGCATTCGCTGAAGGGCGAGCCGAACGTCATCGATATCAGGAACATCGGCCTGATCGGTGCGATCGAGCTGGCGCCGATCGCCGGACAGCCGACCAAGCGGGCCTTCTCGGCCTTCGTCAAGGCGTTCGAGCGCGGCGCGCTGATCCGCACCACCGGCGACATCATCGCGCTGTCGCCGCCGCTGATCATCACCAAGGGCCAGATCAACGAATTGATCGACCATGTGCGGGAAGTGCTGAGGTCCATCGATTGACGGACTGACACGATATCCCTCGCCCTGGAGGAGAGGGTCGCCGCGAAGCGGTCGGGTGGGGTCGGTGCGGCAGCGCGCCGACCTGATCTTTTGCTGCAACGAACGGTTACAGTCAGGCGGGCAACGCGCCGATCCCGGTCAGGATCACCCGCTTGATATTTTCCTTGGCTTCCCGCCATTGCCGGTCGGACAGCGGCTTGCCGCCATTGAGCGTCTCGATCTGGTGACCGAAATCGGCGTAGTGCTGGGTCGTAGCCCAAAGCATATAGAGCAGATGGCGCGGATCCACCGGGTCCATCTTGGCTTCCTCGATCCAGCGCCTGATGATCTCGACGCGGCCGTCCGTCCATTCGCGCAGCGTCGATTCCATATAGTCCTGAAGCACCGGCGCACCGTGCATCACTTCAGAGGCCCAGACCTTGGAGCCGTCAGGATGGCGGCGTGATATTTCCATCTTGGCGTCGATATAGGCACTGATGCCGTCTATGGGTCCGCGCGCCGCGTCGAAGCAATTGGCCGCCTGTAGCCAGATTTCAAAGATGTTTTGAACGACCGACCGGTAAAGCTCTTCCTTGGTGGCGAAATAGTAGTGGAGATTTGCCTTCGGCAGTCCCGCCAGATCCGCAATCAACTGCATCGTGGCGCCGCCGAACCCTGCCTCCGCAAACACCTTCTCGGCAGCGACGAGAATGGTTTTTTCATTCTCTCGTCGGATCTCCTGTCGCCGCATGGGGCGGGTGGGTTCTGCCATGTCTACCCCAAGATTGTAGTTGACCGCTTGGTCAGGTTGTGTAGTTTAAAAGCTGACCATACGGTCAAGCTGTAAATCACTCAAGGGGCGACAAGAACCCTGGCGTAGATGGGAACTCAAGATGGCCGCACCCGGTGAGAATCTGCGAATCAATTCAGACCGTTTGTGGGATTCCATCATGGAGATGGCGAAGATTGGCCCCGGCATTGCCGGCGGCAACAATCGTCAGACCCTGACCGACGAAGACGGCGAAGGGCGGCATCTGTTCAAGCGCTGGTGCGATGCGGCCGGGCTCGAAATGGGCGTCGATGAAATGGGCACGATGTTTGCCCGCCGCGAAGGCACCGATCCCAGCCTGCCGCCGGTCTATGTCGGCAGCCATCTCGATACGCAGCCGACCGGCGGCAAGTATGACGGCGTGCTCGGCGTGCTGGGTGGGCTTGAAGTGGTGCGCTCTCTCAACGACCTCGGCATCAAGACCAAACATCCGATCGTCGTCACCAACTGGACGAACGAGGAGGGCTCGCGCTTCGCGCCGGCGATGATGGCGTCCGGCGTGTTCGCTGGCGTGCTCGACCAGGCCGATGTGTACGGGCATGTCGACAAACAGGGCAAGAAATTCGGCGAGGAACTCGAGCGCATCGGCTGGAAGGGCAGCGAGAAGGTCGGCGACCGTAAGATCCACGCCTTCTTCGAACTGCATATCGAACAGGGTCCGATCCTCGAGGACGAAGATATCGACATTGGTGTCGTCACCCATGGCCAGGGCCTTAAATGGCTGCAGGTGACGCTGACCGGCAAGGAAGCCCACACCGGCTCGACGCCGATGCCCAAGCGCCGCAATGCCGGGCTCGGCATGGCGCGGGTGATCGAACTGGTGCACGAGATCGCCATGGACTACCAGCCCGATGCCGTCGGCGCGGTCGGCCACATGGAGGTCTATCCCAATTCGCGCAACATCATCGCCGGGCGCACCGTCTTCACCGTCGATATCCGCTCGCCGGAAAAGGAAGTGCTGGACGCGATGGACGGCCGCATCCGCGAAGGCATCGACACGATCTGCGATGCACTCGACATTCGCTACGAGATCGAACAGGTCGGTGCTTTCGATCCGGTGACCTTTGATGCCGGCTGCGTCAAGGCGATCCGTGATGCCGCCGAACGCCTCGGCTATTCCCACCGCAACATCGTCTCCGGCGCCGGCCACGACGCCTGCTGGATCAACCGCGTCGCGCCCACCGCCATGGTGATGTGCCCTTGCGTCGATGGCCTCAGCCACAACGAGGCAGAGGAGATCAGCAAGGAATGGGCTTCGGCAGGTGCCGACGTTTTGTTCCACGCGGTGGTGGAGACGGCGGAGATCGTCGGGTGAGAGGTCGGCGCTGTACCCCCAACCCTAACCCCTCCCCACAAGGGGGAGGGGGACTTCCGTTGGTGCTAATCTTGGCAAATTGTCTACGTTTCCACACCGAGAGGAAAGTTTGGGCTCGCGGCAGCGTTCCCTCCCCCTTGTGGGGAGGGTTAGGGTGGGGGTCCACCTTCGCAAGAATCCTTTTTATGCATTCTTTCAAAGGCTTTGAACGTCGGGCTGTGATAGCGCGACGCCAAGTCTCCCTCCCTTGCGGGGAGCGATTGAGGGTGGGGGGTACTCTTGGCACCGACCGGAATTGATCCTGCTGCTATCGAACGTGCCAGGGTCCTGCGTCGGAACATGACGGAAGGCGAGCGGAAGCTCTGGTCCGAGTTGAAGGAGTTCCGTCGCCTATACGGTTTACACGCCAGAAAGCAGGCACCGATCGGCCCTTACGTTGCTGACTTTGTTCTGCATGAGAAGAACCTCGTTATCCAGGTGGATGGAGAGCATCACTTCACGCCGGAGCAAATGGAGAAGGATCGGACACGCGACGCATGGTTTGGCCGACAGGGCTATCGTGTATTGCGGTTTTCGACCGGAGATCTGGCGAACTCTTTCGATGGTTGCATCGAGGAGATATTGGGAGAAGTTGGAGTCATGTAGCGCCGCCGCTTCGGTCCTGAACCGATCTGAAACACTACCGAGACGCTCGTAAGAAGCGCGGCAAGAACAAGGGAACAACCAATGACCAAAGTCATCCGAAACGGCACCATCGTCACTGCCGACCGCACCTGGAAGGCCGATGTGCTGATGCAGCACGGCAAGATCGTGGCCATCGGTTCGGGCCTGCATGGCGACCACGAGTTCGATGCCACCGGCTGCTATATCATGCCGGGCGGCATCGACCCGCACACCCATCTCGAAATGCCGTTCATGGGCACCTATTCGGCCGATGATTTCGAATCCGGCACGCGCGCGGCGCTCTCCGGCGGCACGACGATGGTGGTCGATTTCTGCCTGCCGGCGCCGCAGCAGTCGCTGCTCGAAGCCTTGCAGATGTGGGACAACAAGACCTCGAAGGCGTCCTGCGACTATTCCTTCCACATGGCGATCACCTGGTGGGGCAAGCAGGTGTTCGACGAGATGGCCACTGTCGTCGACAAGGGCATCACCTCGTTCAAGCATTTCATGGCCTACAAGGGCGCGCTGATGGTCGACGACGACGAGATGTATGCGTCGTTCCAGCGCTGCGCCGATCTCGGCGCGCTGCCGCTGGTGCATGCCGAGAATGGCGACGTCGTTGCCGCCCTGTCGCAGAAGCTGCTGGCTGCCGGTAACAACGGCCCCGAGGGCCACGCCTATTCACGGCCACCCGAAGTGGAAGGCGAGGCGACCAACCGCGCCATCATGATCGCCGACATGGCCGGCGTGCCGCTCTATGTCGTGCATGTCTCCTGCGAGCAGAGCCACGAGGCGATCCGCCGGGCGAGGCAGAAGGGCATGCGGGTGTTCGGCGAACCGCTGATCCAGCACCTGACGCTGGACGAGAGCGAGTATTTCGACAAAGACTGGGATCATGCGGCGCGCCGCGTGATGAGCCCGCCCTTCCGCAACAAATTGCACCAGGATTCGCTGTGGGCGGGCCTGCAGGCGGGCTCGCTGCAGGTGGTGGCGACCGACCATTGCGCTTTCACCACCAAGCAGAAGCGCAACGGCGTCGGAGATTTCACCAAGATCCCGAACGGCACCGGCGGGCTCGAAGACCGCATGCCGGTGCTGTGGACCACAGGCGTCAACACTGGCCGGCTGACGATGAACGAGTTCGTCGCGGTGACCTCGACTAACATCGCCAAGATCCTCAACATGTATCCGAAAAAGGGCGCCATCGTCGAAGGCGCGGATGCCGACATCGTCGTCTGGGATCCCAAGCGAAAGAAGAAGATCACTTCTAAGCAGCAGCAGTCCGTCATCGACTACAACGTGTTCGAAGGGTTCGAGGTGACCGGTCTGCCGCGGTTCGTGTTCTCGCGTGGCGAACTGTCGATCCAGGAGGCCGAGATCAAGGCCAAGCCCGGGCATGGAGAATTCGTCGGCCGCGAGCCGAATGCGGCGGTCAACCGGGCGCTGTCGACGTGGAAGGAAATCTCCGCGCCGCGCAAGGTGGAACGCACCGGCATCCCGGCGACCGGGGTTTGAGCTTGGCGCGTTCGGCCGCGCTCATTTCGTTGGTCCTGATGGCAACTGCCTCAGGTCCGGCAGCAGCGGACGGCCTACTGGCCGGCTCCTGGGGCAATGATGTCGGCTGCGCCGGCGTCAAAGCCGGTTATCAGGAGAGCGATGCCTATATCGTGCTGACCGCCGAAGGCGTCGAGACCTATGGCAGCGGCTGCCGGTTCACACAGCAATTGACATCGGTGCTGGGCGCGCAATCGCTTGGCGCGACCTGTTCGGCGGAAGGCGAGGCGGGAACGACAATCGAAACCGTCATGGTCACCAACAAGGGGGAGGATGGTTTCTTCGTCACCATCCCCGGCCTTGAGGAAATGGGGCCGCTGCAATTATGTTCGTGACGGTGCCGATGGCGGCCATTCCGTCGATGCTGGCCTCACGCGACCAGCGCATCCAGTTCCGGCAGCAGGACGACGCTTTCCTGTTCGTTGGGATCGGTGCGCGCAATGACGGCCGAAGACGGGGCGCTGCTCAGATTGGCCGGCAGATGCGGCACGCCGGCGGGAATATAGAAAAGGTCGCCGGCCTTGGTGACGATATGATGCTCGAGCCGGTCGCCGTACCAAGTGTGGACTTCGCCGGAGAGCACATAGATCGCCGTCTCGTGGCTCTCATGCATATGCGCCTTGGCGCGCGCGCCGGGCGGGATGGTGAGCATGTGCATGCAGATGCCGGAGGCGCCGACGGTTTCGGCGGTAATGCCGGCGAAATAGGTCAATCCCTGCTTGCCTTCATAAGTGCTTTCAGGGCGGATAAGATGACAAGTGGGTTTGGGCGACATCGGGGAAACTCCGGGCGTCGATCGAGTGGGACAAGACCAATGGGACAGGGCGAGTGGAAAACAACATCGCGATAAAAGCAATCGGATTCCAGCCGCCGCAGGGACGGAAACAGGCAGGCGGCAGCCGATGACGGGGACTTCGCCAGCCGTCGTCGCGGCAAGCAAACTCGGACTGACCTTCCAGACCAATGACGGGCCGGTGCAGGCGCTGTCCAATGTCGATCTCACCATCGGCAAAGGGGAGTTCGTCTCCTTCATCGGGCCTTCGGGCTGCGGCAAGACCACGCTGCTGCGCGTCATCGCCGATTTGGAGAAGCCGACCTCGGGGACGATTTCGGTCAACGGCATGACAGCAGAACAGGCGCGCGAGAAACGCGCCTATGGCTATGTTTTCCAAGCCGCCGCGCTGTTTCCCTGGCGGACGATCGAGCGCAATGTCGGGCTGCCGCTGGAGATCATGGGTCTGTCCAAGGCGGAGCAAGGCGAGCGTATCAAGCGCACGCTCGAGCTCGTCAACCTCTCTGGCTTCGAGAAGAAATATCCCTGGCAGCTCTCGGGCGGCATGCAGCAGCGCGCCTCGATTGCCCGTGCGCTGGCCTTTGATGCCGACCTGCTGCTGATGGACGAGCCGTTCGGCGCGCTGGACGAGATCGTGCGCGATCATCTCAACGAGCAATTGCTGGAATTGTGGGGACGCACCAACAAGACGATCTGCTTCGTCACCCACTCCATTCCGGAGGCCGTCTATCTGTCGACGCGCATCGTCGTCATGTCACCGCGCCCGGGCCGCGTCAGCGACATCATCGAATCGACGCTGCCGAGAGAGCGGCCGCTCGACATCCGCGAGACGCCGGAGTTTCTGGCGATCGCAGCGCGCGTGCGCGACGGGCTGCGGGCAGGGCACAGCTATGATGATTGAGGGAGCAAACGACGGGCTCCCTCCTCTCCCCACCGGGGAGAGGGTGGCCGGAGCGAAGCGGAGGTCGGGTGAGGGGGCGGCCACCCGCGCCTTCGTCATCCTAGGGCGGAGCCGATGCGAAGCGGCGAGCGCAGACCCTAGGATCCATGCCGTGACGTCTGCCGAAAGGCCAAAACGGTTGAGAATATCGGCCAAGCAGGGCGAGGCAGAGGGGATCATGTTCGGCACCGTTGCGGAGCGGAGAGGTAACGGCATGGATCCTAGGGTCTGCGCCGCGTCGCTTCGCTCCTTGCTTCGCCCTAGGATGACGAACGCGTGGTGGGTCGCTCGCGTTACGCAGAGCGCACGCCTGTCCGGCGAGGCCTGCTAGATGGACACCTTCCGCGACAAACTCATCCCCGTCACCTCGATCCTCGCCGGCGTGGTCGTGCTCTGGTATGTTTTCGCCGTCATCCTCAACACGCCGTTCCAGCGCGATCTCGACCGCCGTGCCAATGAGACCTCCACGTTCAGCCAACTCATCGGCAAGACGCTGTCGCAGCCGAAGCCGACATTGCCGGCGCCGCACCAGGTGGCGGTGAATTTCTTCGAGAACACCTTCCTGCGGCCCATCACTTCGAACCGCAGCCTCGTCTACAATGCCTGGGTGACGCTGTCGTCGACACTGCTCGGCTTTGCCTTCGGCACTGCGCTCGGCATCATCATTGCGGTCGGCATCGTGCATGTGGCAACGCTCGACCGCAGCCTGATGCCGTGGATCATCGCCTCGCAGACCATTCCTATCCTGGCAGTGGCGCCGATGATCATCGTCGTGCTGGGGGCGATCGGCATCAGCGGCCTGATCCCGAAGGCGATGATCTCGACCTATCTGTCGTTCTTCCCGGTGACTGTGGGCATGGTGAAGGGGCTGCGCTCGCCCGAGATCATGCATCTCGACCTGATGCACACCTACAATGCCAGTCGTGCGCAAACCTTCTGGAGATTGCGCGTGCCGGCTTCGGTGCCGTTCCTGTTCACCTCGATGAAGGTGGCGGTGGCGGCAAGCCTGGTCGGCGCCATCGTCGGCGAACTGCCGACCGGCGCTGTCGCCGGCATCGGTGCCAAGCTTTTGGCTGGCGCCTATTACAGCCAGTCCATCGACATCTGGTCGGCGCTGGTCGCCGGTTCGGTGGTGGCCGCACTTCTGGTCATGGTGGTCGGCATTGCCGGGCGCCTCGTCGACCGCGCCATGGGCGGGAGGCCGGCATGAACTGGCTGAAACCCTCCTGGCAAGCGGTGCTGGCGATTGTGCTGTGCCTGATCGCTGTGGCGCTCGGCCCGATCGCCGCGCCGAAAGTGGATGCACTGGCGCAGCCCGCAGGGACGTTGATATATCCCTATGCGGCGACGAACTGGCTGATCTTTGGCGTGCTGCTTGTCGCCGCTTTGATCTCGATGGCCAGAATACCGTCCATCGTCGAAGCCGTTGTGCTTTTCATCGGCGCGCATCTGGTCGCCTGGCTCCTGATTGGCGGCGTCGCCGGCTTCGAAGGCCTGGCGCGGGCGCCGTATTTCCTGCTGCTCACGGGTGCCTGGCTGCTTGGCTGGCGCTGCGTGGCGGTGCTGTCATCATTGCGTCCCTTCGCCAAATGGGCTCGCACCGCGCTGCGCCTGATCATCCCGGCCATCTTCGGTGCCTGGATTCTGATCATCTGGGAAGCGGTGACGCGCGGGGCCGGCATACCCTTCATCCTGCTGCCGCCGCCAAGCGCCATCGGCGCACGCATCGCCGGTTCGCTGCCGGTGCTCGGCGCCGATGTCCGCCAGACCATCTTCAAGGCGGTGATCTTTGGCTATGTCGTGGGCAGCGGCGCCGGCTTCATCACCGCGGTCCTCGCCGACCGTGTGCCGTTCCTGCGGCGCGGGCTCTTGCCTATCGGCAACATGGTCTCGGCGCTGCCGATCATCGGCGTGGCACCGATCATGGTGATGTGGTTCGGCTTCGACTGGCAGTCCAAGGCGGCGGTGGTCATCATCATGACCTTCTTCCCGATGCTGGTGAACACGGTCGCCGGCCTTGCCGCCTCCGGCCACATGGAGCGCGACCTGATGCGCACCTATGCGTCGGGCTACTGGCAAACCCTGCTGAAGCTCAGGCTGCCGGCAGCAGCTCCCTTCATCTTCAACGCGCTGAAGATCAACTCGACGCTGGCGCTGATCGGCGCCATCGTCGCCGAGTTCTTCGGCACGCCTGTCGTCGGCATGGGCTTCCGCATCTCGACCGAGGTCGGGCGGATGAACATCGACATGGTCTGGGCCGAAATCGCAGTTGCAGCACTTGCGGGTTCGGTCTTTTATGGCGTGGTCGCTCTTGTCGAAAGAGCCGTCACGTTTTGGCATCCCTCTGTCCGTGGTGGATAGGGGCGGTGGGTTTAGGGCACTAACTTCAGAGGGTAATAAAATGAAAAGACTGATTATTCCCGTTCTGGCCGGCGCGATGTCGTTGGCCGCTTTCCAGGCAATGGCCGCCGACAAGGTGACGTTGCAGCTGAAATGGGTCACGCAGGCCCAGTTTGCCGGCTACTATGTCGCCAAGGCCAAGGGTTTTTATGAGGCCGAGGGTCTCGACGTCGACATCAAGCCGGGTGGTCCCGATATCGCGCCCGAGCAGGTGATCGCCGGCGGCGGCGCCGACGTCATCGTCGACTGGATGGGCGGTGCGCTGGCTGCCCGCGAAAAGGGCGTGCCGCTGGTCAACATCGCCCAGCCGTTCAAGAAGGCCGGCATGGAGCTGGTCTGCCCGAAGGACGGGCCGATCAAGACCGAAGCCGACTTCAAGGGCCACACGCTGGGCGTCTGGTTCTTCGGCAACGAGTATCCGTTCTATGCCTGGATGAACAAGCTCGGCCTCAAGACCGAAGGCGGCGCCGATGGCGTCACCGTGCTCAAGCAGAGCTTCGACGTGCAGCCGCTGATCCAGAAGCAGGCGGATTGTATCTCGGTCATGACCTACAACGAGTACTGGCAGCTGATCGACGCCGGCTACAAGCCCGAACAGCTGACCGTGTTCAACTACTCGGCGATGGGCAACGACCTGCTCGAGGACGGGCTCTATGCCTCGGAAGACAAGCTCAAGGATCCGGCCTTCGAAGACAAGATGGTGCGTTTCGTGCGCGCTTCGATGAAGGGCTGGAAATACGCCATCGACAACAATGACGAAGCCGCAGGCATCGTCATGGACGGCGGCGGCCAGGATGAGAACCACCAGAAGCGCATGATGAGCGAAGTCGCCAAGCTGATCGACAATGCCGACGGCAAGCTCGATCCGGCGACCTACGAGCGCACCGCCAAGGCGCTGCTCGACCAGAAGATCATCACCAAGGAGCCGACCGGCGCCTACACCACCGCCATCACCGACAAGGCCGTGAAGTAAGCCTAGTTAGCAACATTTCGATCTCGAAAACGGCGCCTCTGGTCAGAGGCGCCGTTCTTTTATGGTGTTCATGACGAAGCTGGTTTCGATCGAGGCGACGCATTTCAGCCGCGCGATTTTTTCCTTGATGAAGCGCTCGTACTGCTCGAGGCTTCCCGTCACCACCTTCAGCACATAGTCGCGCGAGCCGGTGACGAGGTGGCATTCCAGCACCTCTTCCCAGCCGCGGATCGCGTCCTCGAACATCACGATCTCGTCTTCGTTCTGACGGCTGAGCCGGATGGTGGCGATGGCGACCATGCTCCAGCCGAAGGCTGAGGGATCGACCAGCGTGGTGTAGCCCCTGATGACACCGGACTCCTCCAACCGCCGCACCCGCCTCAGACAAGGCGACGGCGACAGACCGATCCGCTCGGCAAGCTCGTGGTTGGTGATGCGGGCGTCGGCTTGCAGCTCACGCAGGATCTTGCGGTCGAAATCGTCGGCTATCTTCTGCTGCACGTTCGGTCTCTCCGGGCAATTTGTTGCGGGAATGCAGCCATGAGAGCCCAAAAATAGCAAGGACTGGTGGAGCAGGATCGCATAAATTGCCGTTCAATATTTCACTCGAACAGGCAGGAAAGATCATGACCGCGCCACGCCCGTCGAAAACCCATATCGGCAACCACAAGCTCCACCCGGAGACGCTGATGCTGAGCTATGGCTTCGATCCGCAGCTTTCGGAGGGCGCGGTCAAGCCGCCGGTGTTCCTGACCTCGACCTTCGTGTTCAAGTCGGCGGAAGAAGGACGCGACTTCTTCGATTACACCTCCGGCCGTAAGGAGCCGCCGAGCGGCACGGCGTCCGGCCTGGTCTATTCGCGCTTTAACCATCCCAACAGCGAGATCGTCGAGGACCGGCTGGCGATCTATGAGGGGACGGATGCCTGCATCCTGTTTTCATCAGGCATGTCGGCGATCGCCACGACACTGCTCGCCTATATCAGGCCGGGCGACGTCATCCTTCATTCGCAGCCGCTTTACGGCGGCACCGAGACGCTTTTGACGCGCACGCTCTCCGGTTTCGGCATCGGTGCTGTCGGTTTCGCGGACGGCGTCGACGAGACGGCGGTGCGCACGGCCTCCGACGCCGCCGTCGCGAAGGGCCGCGTGTCGGTCATCCTGATCGAGACGCCGTCAAATCCGACCAACAGCCTGGTCGATATCGCGCTGATGCGCAAGATCGCCGACGAGATCGGCGCGAGCCAGGGGTCGACGCCGATCGTCGTCTGCGACAACACGCTGCTCGGCCCGGTGTTCCAGCGGCCGATCGAACATGGCGCCGACGTGTCCGTCTATTCGCTGACCAAATATGTCGGCGGCCATTCCGACCTGATCGCGGGGGCCGCCATGGGCGGCAAGGCGGTCACCAAGCCGATCAAGGCGCTGCGCGGCGCGATCGGCACGCAGCTCGACCCGCATTCCTGCTGGATGCTCGGCCGCTCGCTGGAGACGCTGTCGATCCGCATGGAGCGGGCCAACGACAATGCGCGGCTGGTCGCCGAATTCCTGCGCGACCATGCCAAGGTCGAGAAGGTGCATTACCTGCCGTTCCTGGGCGAGGACACGCCGGCTGGTCGCACCTACAGGGCGCAATGCACTGGTGCCGGCTCGACCTTCTCCTTCGATATCAAGGGCAGAGAGAAGGCGGCTTTCGCCTTTCTCAACAACCTGCAGATCTTCAAGCTGGCGGTGAGCCTGGGCGGAACGGAATCCTTGGCCAGCCACCCCGCGGCCATGACGCATTCGGGCATACCCTTCGAGGTGCGCGAGCGCATCGGCGTGCTGGAGACCACGGTCAGGCTGTCGATCGGCGTGGAGCACCCGGACGATCTGATCGCCGACCTGACGCAGGCGCTGGCGGCGGTCTGACGCTCCCCGTATCCGGGGTATCGCGCGGTCCATTAGTTTGCACGTAAGTGTTACTCGCGCGCAGCCATTCGCTCTTATAAGCGTTGTGCCGATACATCCGCGCGCCGGGGAGCCGTGGCTGGATGTCATCAGCAAACGGAGATCCTCATGCGTATCCAATCCTTGGCGCCGATGCTTTCGGCACTGGCCATCTCGGCGTCCTTCCTTACGGCAGCGCCGGCCCTGGCCGAGACGGTGAAGCTGAAAGCGACGCTCGACGGCGCCCAGCAGAACCCGCCGGTGACCACAAAAGGCAAGGGCACCGCAGCTCTTACCTTCGACACGGCCACGAAGAAACTCAGCTGGAACGTCAAATATTCCGGCCTCAGCGGGTCGGCGACCGCCGGGCATATTCACGGCCCAGCCGCGATGGGTGAAAACGCCGGGGTGGCGATCCCGTTCAAGGGCAAGCTCAAGAGCCCGATCAAAGGGTCGGCCGTGCTGACCGACGCGCAGGCCGCCGACCTGATGGGCGGCAAGGACTATGTCAATTTGCACACGGCAGCCAACAAGGACGGCGAAATCCGCGGACAGATCGAGGCCGCGAAATAGCGCAAGCCGCATGACAAAAAGGGGCGGGCGACCGCCTCTTTTTTGTTTGGACTACGCCTTGTCGCGTATCTGCGTCATCGTCTTGGTCGGCGTGATCGCTTCGGGGTCGAGGCGGATTTCCACGATCGCCGGCTTGCCGCTGGCGCGGGCACGTTCGAAGGCGGGAGCGAAATCGGCGGTCTTGTCGACCGTTTCGCCATGGCCGCCATAGGCGCGGGCGAGAGCCGCGAAGTCGGGGTTCTTAAGATCGGTGGCGACGACGCGGCCGGGATATTCGCGCTCCTGATGCATGCGGATGGTGCCGTAGATGCCGTTGTTGACGACGACCACAATGATAGGCAGGTCATACTGCACGGCGGTGGCGAATTCCTGCCCGTTCATCAGGAAGCAGCCGTCGCCGGCAAAAGCGACCACGGTGCGCTCCGGAAACAGCTCTTTGGCAGCGACGGCCGCAGGCGTGCCATAGCCCATCGAGCCCGATGTCGGCGCACCTTGAGTGGCGAAGCGGCGGAAGCGGTGGAAGCGATGCACCCAGGTCGCGTAATTGCCGGCGCCGTTGGTGAGAATGGCGTCGTCGGGCAGCATCTTTTCGAGGTAGTTCATGATCGGGCCCATCTGGACCGAGCCGGGGCCGCCTTCAGGTGGCGTCGACCAGTCGAGATAGGCGGCATGCAGCTTTGGGGTCTCGGCTGCCCAGGTCGGCTCCGAGGCCGGCTTGCGCTTGGCGAAAGCGTCGATGAAGGCGGACGGCGAGGCGTTGATCGCCAGTGTCGGCCTGTAGACGCGGCCGAGCTCGCCTGCGTCGGCATGGACATGGACCAGCGTCTGGTCGGGGTAGGGGCTTTTCAGCAGCGTGTAGTCCGAGGACGGCATTTCGCCCATGCGGCCGCCGATCAGGAGCACGAGATCGGCCTGCTTGATCGCTGTGGCCAGCTTGGGGTTGATGCCGATGCCGACATCGCCGGCATAGTTCGGATGCAGATGATCGAACAGCATCTGCCGGCGGAAGGAACAACCGACCGGCAGCGACCACGCCTCGGCGATCGTGCGCATTTGCGCCACCGCCTCGGCGTTCCAGCGAGTGCCGCCAAGGATGACGAAAGGCCGCTTGGACTTGGCCAACAATTTCTCCAACGCATCGAGTTCGGCTTCGCCCGGCCGTGTCTCAACCGGCGTGTGCGGCAAGGCGATAGGTGCTTCGACGATGCTGGTCAGCATGTCTTCCGGCAGCGAGATCACCACCGGGCCGGGGCGGCCCGACGTCGCCACAGTGAAGGCGCGGGTGACGAATTCGGGGATGCGCGAGGCGTCGTCGATCTCGACCACCCATTTGGCGATATCGCCGAAGAACCTCTTATAATCAACCTCCTGGAACGCTTCACGCTCCTTGGCGTGGCTGGCGACCTGGCCGATGAACAGGATGACGGGTATAGAATCCTGCATGGCGATGTGGATGCCGGCCGAGGCGTTGGTGGCGCCGGGGCCGCGGGTGACGAAGCAGATGCCGGGCTTGCCGGTCAGGCGGCCGTGGCAATCGGCCATCATCGCGGCACCGCCTTCCTGGCGGCAGACGATGGTGCGGATCGCAGAATCGTGCAGCGCGTCGAGCACCGCCAGATAGGATTCACCCGGCACACAATAGATGCGGTCGGTGCCGTTGGCTTCGAGCGCGTCGACGATGAGTTGTCCGCCGGTCTTCATTGTCCAGACTTCTCCAGTTCGGCAAGGATTTCTTGCGTGTGCTCGCCCAGGCGCGGCGAGGGGCGCTCATAGACCAGCGGCGTGCCCGACATCACCATCGGCGCACGCACCGAAGGCAGAAGATTGCCATGGCCGTCGTCGAGATCAAGCCGCATGCCGCGCGCGATCGTCTGCGGATCGGCAAACATCTGGCCGATCGTGTTGATCGGGCTCGCCGGCACGCTGGCCGCTTCCAGCTTGGCCAGCAGCGGATCGCGGTCAAAAACCTTCAGCGCCTCGATCATGCGCTCATGCAATTTCACCCGGTTGGCGACCCGGGCGGGGTTGGTGGCGAAGTCGGGATTGGCAGGCAGGTCGCCCAGTCCGACAGCGGCGCAGAATTTGGCGAACTGGCCGTCATTGCCGACCGCCAGGATGATGTGCCCATCCCGGACCGGCACCACCTCGTAGGGGGCGATGTTCATATGCGCATTGCCCATCTGCACCGGCGATTTGCCGGAGACGAGATAGTTCAAATTCTGGTTGCCGAGCGCCGAGATCTGGGTGTCGAAGAGCGCCATGTCGACGTGCTGGCCTTCGCCGGTTTGTTCGGCATGGCGCAATGCTGCCTGGATGGCGATGACCGAATAGAGGCCGGTGAAGATGTCGGAGATGGCGACGCCCGCTTTTTGCGGCTCGCGGCCGACCTCGCCGGTGATCGACATCATGCCGGCCATGGCCTGGATGATGAAGTCGTAGCCGGCGCGCGGCGCATAGGGTCCGTCCTGGCCGAAGCCGGTGATCGAGCAATAGACGAGGCGCGGGTTGATCTTGCGCAGGCTGTCATAGTCGAGGTCGTATTTCTTCAGACCGCCGAGCTTGAAGTTCTCGATCAGCACGTCCGAGGTGGCGACCAGCCGGCGCACGGTCTCGGCCCCTTCCGGTGTCGAGAAATCGATGGCGATGGAGCGCTTGCCGCGATTGCAGGAATGGTAATAGGCGGCCGACAGGTTCTCGCCGTCCTTGCCCATGACGAAGGGTGGCCCCCATTTGCGGGTGTCGTCGCCGCCATCGGGGCTTTCGACCTTGATGACATCGGCGCCGAGATCGGCAAGCAACTGCCCGGCCCATGGCCCGGCAAGGATGCGGGCGAGTTCGACGACGCGGACGCCTTTCAGCGGGGGCTCAGCCATGGATCACCGTGGTTGCCGCAATCACCGTGACTGCTGCGAAAGCAGAGCCTCTATCAAGCCCTGCAACGGCTGTCACGGCTCTTGCAATGGGCCAATCCGTCACGCTTTGAGGACTTTGTCGGCCCAGGCGGCGAAATCATCCATGATGATGTCGCGATTCACCTCGTTCAGGCTTTCGTGGCGGGTGTCGGCGTAAACCTTTGAAACCAGATTCGAAAAGCCCATCGCGCGCATGCGGCTGGCAAGATGCGTGATCCCTTTGCCATAATCCGAGGCGGGATCTCTTTCGCCGCCGACGATGCTGATGGGCAGGTCGCGCCGGATGCCGGCAAAGCCGGCATCCTTGCCGCCGTTCAGCGCCATCGAGACCACATCGCGCCACATCGATACCGAGGCATCCCAGCCGCAGAGCGGATCGGCGATGTATTTCGCCACTTCCGCCTCGTCGCGCGACAGCCAGTCGAATAATGTGCGGTGATTGGGCACCGCCTTGCCCCAGGCCTGGAAGGTGAGCTTTGGCAGAAGGCGCGACGGCACGTCGGAGCCGAGCCGCATCCGTTCCCAGGCAAGGATGCCCAGCGCCGCCTGCCCGAGCAGGCCTTGCGAAAAATTGCCGTTCCAGATCGCGGCGGCATGAATGCGCGGCGAATGGCGCAACAGGTAGTTCAGCGCGACCGACGCACCCATCGAATGGCCAAACAGGATGACCGGTCTGTTTGGCTGTTCGCTGGCGATGAGATCATGGATGGCGCCGACGTCGGCTATCACCTTGGCCGGGCCGTCGCTGGCGGCGAACCTGCCGAGCGGCGCGTCGGGCGCCTTGGTCGCGCCATGGCCGCGATGATCGTGGACATAGACATCGAAGCCGCGGGAGCCAAGAAAATCGGCAAAGCGGGCATAGCGCGCTGCGTGCTCGGCCAGGCCATGATTGATCTGGACGACGGCGCGTGCCCGGCCATCGGCCTGCCTGACGAAAAGATTGAGCTCGGCACCGGTTGGGGAGCGAACCACGCGCTGCTGGCTGAATGACATGCCGCTCGGTCCCGCCCTTGCATTATCGTCGTTGGCTTTGTTTGCGCCGGCCCACATTATGCGTCAATCCAGCAAACCCGCTTTTCGCGACGATGTTTCTTGCGTTTGGCCAGCAAAATATCGCAATTCTGACATGGAGACAGCTTCAGTCTGTCGCCCACTTGTCCAGCCGAGGATTTTCCATGCGCATTGGTGTCGTTTTCGGATTGGCCATGCTGGCCGCGTCGCTGGCCGGTGCCGCGCGTGCCGACGTCAAGATGAGCGGCTCCTTTGTGGCCGACGCTGCCTGTCCGGCAACGCAAGCCATCAAGAACGGCAAGAACCCCGGCAATGTCTCGACCGATGCCGGGCAGAGCTATCAGCTGCTTGCCGGCAACAAGGATACGCCGACGCATTATCTCATCCTGGTGCCGGGCGCCGATCCGGAGCGCCGCTGGGTGAAGGTCAGCTGCGGCCACGTTTCCGGCAGCAGCGCGGCGACCGTGCCGGCCGCACCTGACGGGCAAGGCAAGCCGGCGGCATCGGGGAAACCCGAATACGTCTTCGCGCTGAGCTGGCAGCCGGCGTTTTGCGAGACAAAGTCGAACAAGACCGAATGCAGGGCGCAGAGTGCTGGTGATTTCGACGCCACGCATTTCACCTTGCACGGTCTCTGGCCGCAGCCGAACGGCAATTTCTATTGCCAGGCGACGGCGAGCGACAAGGCCAACGACAATCCGGCCCACTGGAAAGACCTGCCGCCGGTCAATCTTGACGCCAACACCCGCACGGAACTCGATCAGGTGATGCCTGGCACGGCCTCCCACCTCGATCGGCATGAATGGATCAAGCACGGCACCTGCTACGGCAAGAGCCAGCAGGACTATTTCTCCGATGCGCTCAACCTGATGCGCGCGGTGAACAGCTCGCCGGTGCGCGAACTCTTTGCCAAGAACATCGGCGGCAAGCTGACGGCGGACCAGATCCGCGGCGCTTTCGACACTGCCTTCGGAGCGGGAGCAGGGGATCGCGTGCGCGTTTCCTGCGTCATCGATCCGTCGAGCGGCAGGCGGCTGATCGGCGAACTGACGCTCGGCCTCGCGGGTCCGATCGGGCCCAACAGCTCGCTTAAGGATCTGCTGCTAGCTTCGGTGCCGACCAACAAGGCCGGCTGCCCGACAGGCAATGTCGACGCGATCGGCTTCCAGTAACTCTCAACAGAGATACCGGACTGTCGCGCTGCCGCGCCCTGGTGCTATGCTGCGAGCGCATCATTCTGGCGGGGGCGGCAATGGATGGCATGACGAGCAGCGCGCTGGCGCGGCTGGCTTTCTGGGCCAAGGGCATGGTCTCGATAAACGATGCCCGCATGGAATGGCCGGGCTTTTCGTATACCGACGCCGAGTGGGCACGCATGCGGACGCTCTCCGAACCGATCGGCGTCGGCACCTACCAGCTGTTCACGATCGTCAATGCGGCGATCTTCATCACGATCGCGGCGATCGGCATTTTCGGTGTCTTCCTGCCGCTGGCGACGCTGCTGTTTCCCATAGCGGCGGAAACCAGCGCGCTGAAGTTTTCGCTCCTGCTGGCCGCTTGCGCTTTCCTGATCATCGGCTCGGTCTGCCGATCTCGATGCACCTTTCGGCCATGCTGGTGGGCGGCAAGACGGTGCGGGCGGTGCTGGTTCCAGCACTCGGCGACGAGGCGTTGGCGTCAAAAGTGTCCTGGCAGATCAACCGCATCATGCTGGTCATGTGCGGCTTGCTGGTGCCGGGCATCCTGCTGTTCATTGCCTACGATATCCAGGCCGGGCCGATCATCACGGTGCTGAAATGGCTGGCGATCGCGCTGATGGCGGTTTCGACCGTGACGGGCTTTCGACGGCAGAGGAATTCGTAACGAACTAGATCTGTGCGGATTTGGTCCGCGCAGCGGCTGTGTCGGCTTCTTGGCCGCCCGGCTCGCCGACGACGCGATCGCGGCCGGTCGACTTCGCCTTGTAGAGACGCTGGTCGGCAAGCGCGAACAGGTCGGCAAGGCAGCGCGTGGTTTCGCTGACGCTGGAAACGCCAGCGCTGACGGTGAGCTCGAAGCGACTGGTGGCGGCCGAGCCCTTGACCGCGTGGCGAATGCTTTCGCCGAACAGCCTGGCGACCGAGTGCGGACGCGAACTGAGGATGGCGAATTCCTCGCCGCCGATGCGGAACACCTGGTCCTCGGCGCTTGCCGTCTCGCCAAGCAGGGCCGCGACCGCCTTCAACACCTTGTCGCCTTCGGCATGGCCGAAACGGTCATTGATCGATTTGAAATGGTCGACATCGATGATCAGCAGGCTGAGCGGCCTGGCGGTGCGCAGGCTGGCCTGGACGGCGGCTTCACCGTCGGCGTCGAAGCGCCCGCGGTGCAGCAGGCCGGTCAGGCCGTCCCGCCCGACATGTTCGACCAGCGCTTCGTAGCGTTCGCGATAGGTCAGCGTATCGAAGATATCGGTCAATCCGCGCGGCGCGGTGACTTGGCGCTCCTCGAACCATTTGAGATAGGCGACGAGCATGGTGCTGAACGTCACCGCCGCCGCCATCTTGGCGAACCAGCCGCCGAAAAAGACGGCTATCGGCGCGCCGGCAACGAAATGCAGGGCGGTGAAAAACCCGGCCTGGTCGAATGTCAGCACGCAAGCGACCGAAATCAGGATGCGCGCGAACGGCGCCTTGCGCAGATAACGCCCGAGCTTTTCATAAAGCAGGATGATCAGGATGGCATCGACGAACAGCAGCGTCGTGCCCCACACCATCAGCCAGCCCATCTGGTCGATGAAGCCGATGTCTGGGAGCCTGCCGTCGGGAAGTGCCGCGATGACGTGCAGGCGCAGCAGCAGCACCAGCCCGATCATCAGCGCATTGCCGAGCAGCAGGCCGTAGATCGGCTGACGCACAGTTGCAGCGTCCTCTTTCATATAGAGCAGCAAAAGCATCACCAGCTTGCCGGAAAACAGCACCGCCGAGCCAGGCGAGACCATGCCGAACGGCAAGGCGACATAAAAAACGCTGGCGAGGTAGGTCTCGAGGAAGTGCATGACACCGAGCGCGCAGATGAACACGCCGAGGCCGATGCGCCTCCGGAAGCGGAAAAGCGTCACCATGACGCTGAAATAGACGACCGCTTCGGCAAGGAGCAGGAAACTGTTCAGCAATGCCGTCGACCCGATCTCTTTCTCGAAATCGCGAATAGCGAGCGATTCCACTCCGATCCTGTTTTGACGCCGAAGAGTTAACCGGAGATTTCAGCACGCTTCGTGCTGGTGGAAAACTTCGGCGGTTGGCGGACACTTCCGCGTGTGACCGGGCAGATATGGCAAAAGCGATTGCCGTTCGCCGCCGCATCGCCTACATAGCGGCCAACCTCCACTCAATTCGACAGATCCAGTCAGTTTTCTGGGCCAGTCAGTTTTTTTCAGGGAAAGCGCGCGTGGCACGCCAGTTCATCTATCACATGGCCGGCCTCAACAAGGCCTATGGCACCAAGAAGGTGCTCGAGAATGTCCATCTCTCCTTCTATCCCGACGCCAAGATCGGCATCCTCGGCCCCAACGGTTCGGGCAAGTCGACGATCCTCAAGATCATGGCCGGGCTCGACAAGGAGTGGAACGGCGAAGCCTGGCTGGCCGAAGGCGCAACCGTCGGCTACCTGGCGCAGGAGCCGGCGCTCGATCCGGACAAGACCGTGTTCGAAAACATCATGGAAGGCGTCGCCGCCAAGACCGCGATCATCGAACGCTATAACGAATTGATGATGAACTACTCCGACGAGACGGCCGACGAGTCGGCCAAGCTTCAGGACGAGATGGACCGGCTCAACCTGTGGGATCTCGAACAGCAGGTCGAGATGGCGATGGAAGCGCTGGGCTGCCCGCCCAAGGATTCGGAAGTCACCAAGCTTTCGGGCGGCGAGCGGCGCCGCGTCGCGCTTTGCCAACTCTTGCTGCGCCAGCCCGACCTTTTGCTGCTCGACGAACCGACCAACCATCTCGACGCCGAAACCACGGCGTGGCTGGAAAAGCATTTGCGTGCCTATCCGGGCGCCGTGATGATCATCACCCACGATCGCTACTTCCTCGACAACGTCACCGGCTGGATCCTCGAACTCGATCGCGGCCGCGGCATTCCCTATGAGGGCAACTACACCAAATACCTCGAAGCCAAGGCCAAGCGGCTCAAGCAGGAAGGCCGCGAGGACGATGCCCGCCAGCGCGCCATCGGCCGCGAGCGCGAATGGATCCAGTCGAGCCCGAAGGCCCGCCAGACGAAGTCCAAGGCGCGTATCCAGGCGTTCCAGGATCTTTTGGATGCAGCCGACAAGCGGCGTCCGAGCGATACGCAGATCGTCATCCCGCATGGCGAGCGGCTCGGCAATGTGGTGATCGAGGCGGAAGGCCTGTCGAAGGGCTTTGGCGACACGCTTTTGATCGACGGCCTGGAATTCAAGCTGCCGCCCGGCGGCATCGTCGGCGTCATCGGCCCGAACGGCGCCGGCAAGACGACGCTGTTTCGTATGATCACCGGCCAGGAAAAGCCGGATGCGGGCTCAGTGCGCGTCGGCGAAACGGTGAAGCTCGGCTATGTCGACCAGAGCCGCGATGCGCTCGATCCGTCAAAGACGGTGTGGGAAGAGATTTCCGGCGGCGCCGAAGTGGTCAAGCTCGGCAAGTTCGAGGCCAACACGCGTGCCTATTGCGCGTCGTTCAACTTCCGCGGCGGCGACCAGCAGCAGAAGGTCGGCAATCTGTCCGGCGGTCAGCGCAACCGCGTGCATCTGGCCAAGATGCTGAAGACCGGCGGCAATGTGCTGCTGCTCGACGAACCGACCAACGATCTCGACACCGAAACGCTGGCGGCACTCGAAGACGCGCTGGAAAACTTCGGCGGCTGCGCCGTCATCATCTCGCACGATCGTATGTTCCTCGATCGCCTGGCGACGCACATCCTTGCCTTCGAGGGCGACAGCCATGTTGAATGGTTCGAAGGCAATTTCGAGGATTACGAGCAGGACAAGATCCGCCGCCTCGGGCCGGATGCCGTCAACCCGCACCGCATGACCTACAAGAGGCTGACGCGGTAGGGGGTTTTCCGGGCGGCGAATTCTCAAGAAGACGTGAGGAGTTCACATGGCTGATTGGTCCGCCGCCCAATATCTGAAATTCGAGGACGAGCGCACGCGGCCCGCGCGAGACCTGGTGGCACAGGTGCCAGTGGACTTCCCGCGCCGGGTCGTCGACATCGGCTGCGGGCCGGGCAACTCGACCGAGCTGCTCGTCGAGCGCTGGCCGGATGCGCAGGTGAGCGGCTTCGACACTTCGCCCGACATGATCGAGAAGGCGAGGGCGCGTCTGCCCGAGGTCACCTTTGATCTGGCCGATGCCTCCAAATGGCAGCCGGCGGAGCCGGTCGACGTGATCTTCGCCAATGCGGTGTTCCAGTGGCTGCCCGAGCATCCCGCTGTGTTCCAGCGGCTGATGGGTTTTCTTGCGCCAGGCGGCGCGCTGGCCATCCAGATGCCCGACAATATGGGCGAGGACTCGCACCGCCTGATGCGTGAAACCGCCGCCGAAATGCCGTTTGCCGAAAAGCTCAAGGGCGCGGCACGCGGCCCGCTGCAGCCGGTGTCGTTCTATTATGACCTGCTGTCGCCGCTCAGCGATCGGCTGGATATCTGGCACACCATCTACAACCACCCGCTTGCCGATGCGCAGGCGATCGTCGAATGGGTGAAATCGACGGGCTTGAAACCGTTCCTCGATCCGCTGGGCGCCGACGAGCGGACGATGTTCCTCGACAGCTACACGGCCAGGATCGCCAAGGCCTATCCGAAGACGGCAAGCGGCAAGGTGCTTTTGCGCTTTCCGCGCATTTTCATTGTCGCAAAACGAGCTTGATTATCCGTGTTGCGCGGCGTCTTAGGGCCGCTTGGCTTTGCCTGTGGCCATGTCGAGGATCGGCTTAAGTCGGCCCAGATCTTTGGTTTAAGCCGGCGTAAACCGCCTCGGTGAGAAAACTGTTGCGTCGGAGCATTCCGGCGCCCACATGAAGCCGCAGCGCCTGCGGATGGGACGGACTGGACATGCATCGCGTCATCATCAGCGGCATCGGCGTTGAAATCCCCGAGCCCACAATCACCAATGAAGAACTGGTCGCCAGCTTCAATGCCTGGGTCGACCTGGAAAACGCGCGTCGCCTGGATACTGGCGAGCCGCCGCTGCCGAAATCGGACAGCGACTTCATCGTCCACGCCTCGGGCGTGCGCACCCGCCATGTCATCGAGCGCGAGGGCATTCTCGATCCGACCCGGATGGCGCCGCGCATTCCGGCGCGGCCCGACGACGCGCTGTCGCTGGAGGCGGAGTTCGGCATCGCCTCGGCGAAGAAGGCCCTCGACCACGCCGGGCTGCAGCCGTCGGATATCGACCTGGTGATCTGCTCGGCCTCGCATCACCAGCGGCCCTATCCGGCGATCGCCATTGAAATGCAGGAGGCGTTGGGGACGAAGGGCGCCGGCTTCGACATGGGGCTTGGCTGTTCCTCGGCCGCGGCCGCCTTGCACGTTGCCGTCAACCTGGTGCGGTCGGGCGCGCACAAACGCATCCTGGTGACGACGCCGGAGATCATCACCGGGCATCTCAATTTCCGCGACCGGCAGACGCATTTCATCTTCGGCGACGCTTCGGTGTCGATGGTGGTCGAAGGCCTGGCCAAGGGCGACAAGCGGCCGGGGCGCTTCGAGGTGCTCGACACGCGCGTCTGGACGCAGATGTCGAACAACATCCGCACCAATCTGGGCTATCACACCCGCACCGCCCAGGAAGATCCTTACATGATCAACCTGGAAGGCAATCTGATCAAGCAGGTCGGCAACAAGGTGTTCAAGGAAGTCACCGTCGCCGGGCAAAAATTCATCGTCGAATTCCTCGCCGAGCACGGGCTGACGCCGCAGGCGATCAGGCGCTTCTGGCTGCATCAGGCCAATGCGCGCATGAATGCGATGATCCTGAAACTGTCGTTCGGCCACGAAGTCGACCACGACCGCGCGCCGATGGTGCTGGAGCGGCTGGGCAACACGGCGGGCGCCGGCGCCATCGTCGCGCTGTCGGAGAACCACGCCGACATGAAGCCCGGCGATTTCGGCCTGATCTGCGCCTTTGGCGCGGGGTATTCGATAGGCGGCGCGCTTCTCAGGATGCTGTAGAGAGCTATTCGTGTCAGACCGGTGCGAACGGCACCAGCATCGGCACCCGTCTGATATAGTCGTCATAGGCGCTGCCCAACTCGTCGTGCAGGAAACTCTCTTCCAGTCTTGCCTTCGTCACGATGCCGATGATGAGCGATGCGAGACCTCGATACCGGGCCTCCGCCCTTGAATCCGGCGCGCTGCTGGGCATGGGCGGACCATATGGCGGCGGACCAGACACCATCCAACCAAAGCAACGTGATTGCCGTCACGGGTCGCATGATCGGCCTCCGTGAATTGTCTGGACGTCACCATGAACGGCACGTCGGTAATGCGCCATCACATCGATGACAGGTAAGAAATGCGTGATCGCCATCATATCGATGGTGTTGATCGGACAATCAGTACTTTCGACTGGACGCCTCGAAGTCCGCCCGGCTACTTCGCTGGATGACGAAAGGAAAGGACGCCATGTTGGATCTCTTCCCCGAGGCAGAAAAGCCGGTTGAAATCATCCCCGCGCGAAAGCTTGCCGCCAGGGCGGCAGCGCTTTACGTGGCGCCGGCGGATCATTTTCAGACCCGCCCGGTGGACGAATTGCGGCTGGGTTTCGACGGCATTTCAGGCGACTTCCATGCCGGACCGACACGGCGCTCGGGCGGGCGCGAGCCCTGGTATCCGCGCGGCACGGAAATACGCAACGAACGGCAATTGTCCATCGTGGCGGCGGACGAGCTGGCGGTTGTCGCCGAACGCATGGGCCTGGCCGAGATCAGGCCGGAGTGGATCGGCGCCAATCTTGTGATCGAAGGGGTGCCGAACCTCTCGATGCTGCCGGCCGGCACGCTGCTGTTCTTCAAGGGGGGCGTCACCATCAAGGTCGACGCACAGAACGGCCCGTGCCGCATCGCCGGCCGGTCGATCGCCGAAAACGCCGGATTGGCCGACGTCGAAGCCGGCGCGCTACTGTTCCCAAAAATGGCGAAGCGGCTGCGCGGCGTCGTCGCCTGGGTCGAGAAGCCGGGAACGGTCAAGACCGGCGAAGAGATTTCGGTGCGCGTGCCGGAACAGTGGATCTATAAAGCCTGAGGCGAGCTACGCCGCCCATGGAGCGGCGTAGCAAGAGTGCTGGACTTCAGCCCTTGCGGTTCTTCTTGGCGCCTTGCGCCATGATGGAGACGTCGTCCCACTTCTCCCAGCTGGCGATGCGGTTGGCGTATTCCTGTTTGATCATCGGCAGGCCGCCGTCGCCGAAGAACACCCTGAGCGGCGGCTCGGCGGCATCGACAATGGCCAGCATGGCCGGCCCGGTGGCCTCTGGATCGCCGGCGACTGAATTGGCGCGGCGCTCCGTCATCTTGGCACGGGCCGGTGCATAGGCCTCGATCGGTTGGGACACCTTGGCCGACGGGCCGGCCCAGTCGGTGGAGAAACCGCCGGGTTCGACCAGCGTCACATGGATGCCGAATTCCGCGACCTCGATGCTCAGCGACTGGCTGAAGGCCTCCAGCGCCCATTTCGAGGCGTGGTAGAGGCCGAGCGAGGCAAAGGCATTGACGCCGCCGATCGACGAGATCTGGATGATGTGGCCGAAATGCTGTGCCCGCATGATCGGCAGTGCGGCCTGAGTGACCCACAGCGCGCCGAAGACATTGGTTTCGATCTGGTCGCGTGCTTCCTGTTCGCTGACCTCCTCGATGGCGCCGAAATGGCCGTAGCCGGCATTGTTGATGACGACGTCGAGCCGGCCAAAACGCTTGTGCGCTTCGGCGACAGCGGCATCGACGGCTTTCTTGTCTGTGACGTCGAGCTTTATCGCGGCAATCCTGTCGCCGTATTTCTGGACGAGATCGGCGAGCGTGCCGGCGTCGCGGGCAGTCGCCGCGACGCTGTCGCCACGCGCGAGTGCCGCCTCGGCCCAGACGCGGCCAAAGCCCTTCGACGATCCGGTGATGAACCAAACCTTGTTTGTCATGATCTTGGAGTCCTTGCCCCTGCGGGCGTGATTTTTGGGTGAAAGCGGAGGCTTCTCCGCTTTCGGGCATATACGGTCGATCCTCTGATTTTCCAGAGCCGACGGGAATGTTTTGAAAAGACCCCTGAATTATCAGGGATAATTCACCTGGGACGACCAGGCCGCGTCATCGTGCTTTTGCCAGTAGCGCGCCATCAGCCGGCTGGTGATCGCGCCGACCTTGCCGTCGGCGATCCGAACACCGTCGATCTCCATCACCGGCATGATGCCGCCTGCGGTCGAGGTGATGAAAACCTCGTCTGCCTCGTGCAATGCGGCAACGCTGACATCGGTGGCGGTGGCTGCAAGACCTTCTTCGGCGCACAGATCAAAGACAGTGCGGCGGGTGATGCCGGGCAGCACACCGATGGAAGGCGTCGACAGTTTGCCATCCTTGACGCAGAAGACGTTGAAGCCCGGGCCTTCGGCGACATTGCCGTTGAAGTCCAGAAGCAACGCAGTCTCGGCGCCGCGATCATAGGCATCGTAGAGGCCGCGCACCAGATCGAGCCAGTGGTAGTTCTTGATCGCCGGGTCGATCGAGGCCGGTGGAATGCGCACCTTGTCGCTGATGGCGACACGCAGGCCGCGCTGCAATTGCTCGGCATTGGCGACCGAGCCGAAAGGCACGGCGAACGCCATGAAGCGGTTGACCGCCTGGCGCGGGTCGCGGCTGAAGGTCGGCGAGGCGCCGCGCGTGCACAGCATTTCGACATAGGCGGCGCGATGACCGGACAGCGCCACACAATTGTGCAGGATTTCGGTCACGCCGTCGCGATCGAAGGGGATGGTCATGCGCAGCTTGTCCAGCCCGCCGAAGAAGCGGTCGAGATGCAGGTCGAGGCGGAAGAAGCGACCGTTCCAGACATGCACGGTGTCGTAAGTGGCATCGGAATGCAGAAAACCCCAGTCCAGCACCGAGACCTTGGCTTGCGACATCGGCAGGTATTGGTCGTCGAGGAAAGCGACGCCCTCGGGGTAGGAGTGCGGGTCGACATGGCGGTCGCCAACCAGGGGCAGTTGCTTCTCGTCCTGTGTTGCCATCGTCCGGCTCATTGGGGCCTCCTGTCGCGCAAGGCGAGAGGCTAGCGGCGCCAGACAGAAGGCATAGAGCCACCCGCCCGACGCTGTTCGGCCTCCATCATGATCTGGCCGATACATTCGATCGCAATTGCCCTATCATTCCGGGTCTGAACGGGAGGGGAAGATGGGCAGGCTCGGGGCCGTCATAGCAGCCATGATGATGTTCGCCGCCGCGGGCGAAGCCAGCGCCCAGTGCGCGCGCGAAGGCGAGGAACTGTGCCAGAGCGGCCAGACCTATCGCTGCGGGAAAACCGGCAGCGAATTGACGCCGATCTTCCAGAACTTGCCCTGCGCGGTGAATGTGCCGTCGCTGAGCGGCACCTGGGTCGGCAGCGGCCACCAGAGCCCGGCCGGCGATGCCGGAGCTGATTGGGCGATCGCCATGACGATCAACGATGGCGGTGCGTCGATCGACTATCCGTCGCTCGGCTGCGGCGGATCCCTGTCGCAGACATCAAGGGACGACACATCGGCGGAATACCACGAGAGCATCACTTACGGGCAGGATAAGTGCATCGACGGCGGCAACATCACCGTCAGGTTTTACAAGGGCAATCTGTCCTGGACGTGGGTCGGCCAGGCCGATGGCCAGCCCTACAATGCAGTCGCCGTTCTGAAGCGGCAATAACGGTTCTGCCGCCTCATTCCTCGTCGTCGGCGTCGAGCAGGCGTGTCGCGCGCCAGCGGGTGAGCACGATGTTGGTCTGCTCGATGACGAAGAAACGCGCCGAGTCGCGATCGTAACCTTCACTCAGCAGCTTTTCGTAGTCGGTATGCATGTGGCGGATATGGGCAATGGTCGCCAGCCATACGGCGATGCCCGGCGGCAGGGTCTTCATGTGAACCGCGCCGGCGTCGGTGCGGATCTTCTCCATATCGGCATAGGGCGCCAGCGGCAGAAGTGCGGTCAGCGCCTTGGCGATGGCGCGGCGGCGGCCGGTCGGCGCTGTCATCGCCGGATCCCATTGGGCTCGTCGCGCCCTTCGATGGTCGCCTCTGATATGGCGTCGGTCGAGGCGAAATAGGGTTTTAGGTCGATGACCGGCGTGCCGTCGAGCACGTCGATGGCGTCGAGATCGATGCGGCCGGTTTCGATGTTGACGGCAATCAGCCTGGCGATGTGCAGCCCGATGGGGTTCGGGCGGGCAGGGGAGCGCAGCGCAAATACACCTTTCGCTTCAACAGCATGGCGCGGTTTCTGCACAATCAGAGTCCGCGGCGCATGATGCAGCCAGGATAGGATGATGACGTGGCTGGCGCGCTCCAGCCCCTGCAGGCCCCTTCGGTAGGGCGCGTCGATGGTCAGCACCGCCTTCTGTCCGGTCTCGCGCGCGACGCGCATGTTCTTCGGGCAGGTTTCGCGCGTCGTCCACGGCGAGGCAATGCGGCCGATGAAGACGATGCCGCCATCAGGCGGCATCAGGGCCGGATCGTTTTCCAGCCTCTGCTCCCCTTCGCGCGCCTCGAACATCTCACGCGTTTCAGTCATGGCCCGCGTCTCTTAAAACGCCACACGAGCGGCATTTTCTGGTCCGGAAGCGACATAGCGCTTGCAAGGTTTCGAAAACCGACATAAACATATGTTTATATCTTTTCAAAGAGAATACGCTGATGCATGTCTCGCTCGACACCATGGTTGACACATTGAAGGCGGCGGCCGAATCCAGCCGATTGCGCATACTGGCACTTCTGTCGCGCGGCGACCTCACGGTTTCCGATCTTACCGAAATTCTCGGCCAGTCGCAGCCGCGCGTTTCGCGTCACCTGAAGCTCTTGCTGGAGGCCGGGCTGATCGGCCGCTACCAGGAAGGGTCCTGGGCCTTCTTCCGTCTGTCGGATGCGGATTCAGCGCGTGACTTCGTCATGGGACTGGTTTCCGGCATTCGCGGCGCCGATCCGCAGGTCGAGCGCGATCTTGAGCGTCTGGCCTCGGTCAAGCGCAAGCGGCAGGACCGCGCGGTCGCGTATTTTTCGGTGAATGCGGCAAGCTGGGACCATATCCGCTCGCTGCATGTGCCGGACCGCGCCGTCGAAGCCGCAATGTTGAAGCTGGTGGGCAAGCGGCCGTTCCAGTCGATGCTGGATCTCGGCACCGGCACCGGGCGGCTGCTTGAAATCTTCTCGCCGCTTTATCGGCGCGGTGTCGGCATCGACATGTCGCGCGAGATGCTGACCGTGGCGCGCGCCAATCTCGACAAGGCCGGGGTTTCGAACGCACAGGTTCGGCAGGGCGACATCTTCGCACCGCCGGTCGAGCGCGATGCCTTCGATCTCGTCACCATCCATCAGGTGCTGCACTATCTCGACGATCCCGCCCGCGCCATCCACGAGGCGGCGCGGCTTTTGCGTCCGGCCGGACGCCTTGTCATCGTCGATTTCGCGCCGCATGCGCTGGAATTCCTGCGCGAGGAGCACGCGCATATGCGGCTCGGTTTTTCCGACCGGCAGATCGCCGACTGGTTTTCGGAAGCCGGCCTCGATCTTGAAGACAGTCAGGAATTCGAGCCGCGCGGCGGCAACGAGGCTAGGCTCACCGTAAAACTCTGGCTTGGCCGCGACCGGCGCCTCTTGATCGCCGATCCTTCCAACGACACAAGGCAGGCCAAAGCGAACTCGATAGGGGAAATCGCATGAACCAGTTCCGCTTTTCCCGCCGCCCCGACATTGGCGACAAGGTCAGGGTTTCCTTCGAATTCTTCCCGCCGAAGACGGACGAGATGGAAGCGAGGCTGTGGGAGACGGTAACAAAGTTGGAGCCGCTGAAGCCGAAATTCGTCTCGGTGACCTACGGCGCCGGCGGCTCGACGCGGGAGCGTACCGCGCGCACTGTAAAGCGCATCCTGACGGAAACCGGTATTCCTGCAGCGGCGCATCTGACCTGCGTCGGTGCAACACGCGACGAGGTCGACGCGGTCATCCAGGATTACAGGTCGATCGGCATCAACCGGTTCGTGGCGCTGCGCGGCGACCCGGCCTCCGGCGTCGGCGAACCGTATCGGCCGCATCCCGGTGGCTACGAGAACGGCGCGGAGCTGGTCGCCGGGCTCAAGGCAATCGCGGACTTCGACATCTCCGTCGCGGCTTATCCGGAAAAGCATCCGCAAAGTCCCGATTTCGCCACCGACATCGAGATGCTGAAGCGCAAGGTCGACAATGGCGCGACGCGCGCCATCACCCAGTTCTTCTTCGACAATGATCTCTACGAGCGCTATGTCGAGCGCGTCCGCCGCGCCGGCATCTACATCCCGATCGTGCCGGGAATCCAGCCGGTTCACAGTTTCAGGCAGGTCGCGAACTTTTCCGCCAGGGCGGGCGCGCATGTGCCCGGCTGGCTGGCGGAGCGTTTCGAAGGCCTTGACCGGGACCCGCAGACGCATGCGCTGGTGGCGTCGGCGGTGGCAGCCGAACAGGTGATGGATCTGGTCGAGCGCGGTGTCGGCGATTTCCACTTCTACACCATGAACCGCGCCGATCTGGTCTTTGCCATCTGCCATATGATCGGCATCCGCTCGCACGAGGCGGCGGCGGCCGGATCAGCCGCGGCTTGAGGTCGGGTTCAAACAAAAGGCCGGGAAAAACCCGGCCTTTTGAATTGGTTGGACTATTTGGGTGCTGGTCTTCCCCGCTTTGGCGGTCAGGGAAGGAAGCCCATAATAAGGGCTCCGATAAAGGCGAACGCAGCACAGATCATCAATGCGTTGATAGGCCTCGTAAGTCCCATGACATAGCCTCCTCTTAAAGAGCTATGTCATGGAGTCTAGGTTCATTTGTGCCACAGGCAAGCGGAAAATGTGCTGCATTGCGACGTGATTGTGAAATCCGCGACATGTCTTTTGCCGTTAGGCTTTGAAACTCCTAGGCAAAAACCGGCTTCAGACCTGTGAATAAAATGTGGCCCGCTCGTGTCGCTGCTGTGTCATGGCAGCGCTACCCCCGCGAAAGCCGAATTCGGCTTTCGCGATGCGGGGGCAATTAGGCGGTTAGAGCATTCTTTGCGCGTCCAGTGGACGCGCGGCGCTCTAACGTCGGCCGAACAACCGCCCGTCAATGGTGACGAGGCCGAGCGCGATCAGGACCACGCCGCCGATTTCGAACAGCTCCAGCCGCTCGCCAAGGAACAGGAAGCCGAGCAGCATGGCGCTGGCCGGCACGACAAGCGTGACCAGCGAGGCGTTGGTCGCGCCGGCCGAGGCGACGAGGTTGAAATAGAGGATGTAGGCGAAGGCGGTGGACAGAAGCGCCAGCGCCAGCACCGCCGCCCAGACCGGGGGCGAGGCCGAGAACAGGCCGGATGGACCGTAGGTGAAGAGCACGATCGGGATCATGATGATGGTCGACGCCGTCAACTGTCCGGTGGCGATGACCGGTGAGGGCACGCCCTTGAAGAGGCGGGCGACCATCAGCGCAATACCATAGGACAGCGAAGCACCGATCAGCGCGAACTTGGCCCAGACCGGGCCGCCGAGCCCGGTAAGCAGGCCGGGGCCGATCATGACGGCCGTACCGGCGATGCCGAGCGCAATGCCGGCGAGCTTGTTCCAGGAGAGCTTTTCGTCGGATGTCAGCGCGTTGGCGAGGATCAGCGTCCAGAATGGCGTCGTCGCGTTGAGCACCGAGGCGATGCCGGCGCCAAGCTCCGTCTGGCCGGCGAAGATCAGCGAGAAGGGCACGACATTGTTGGTGAGCGCCAGCAGGAAGAACAGGCCTGCATGCGGAAGCGCGAGGCGGAAGGACGGACCGCGCAGGCCGAGATAGATCTGCAGTGCGATCGCGGCGATGGCGACGCGAAACAGCACCAGCACCAGCGGGGGGAGTTCCGCCACCGCGATGCGCGCAAAGAAGAACGAGCCGCCCCAGATCGCGCCGAGCAGCAGGAGTTGCCCCCAATCCTTGAGCACCATCGGCCCGCGTGGTGCGGATGTCGCGGCCATTGCCATGTGAGTCGCCCTCCCAGACTGCCTGAATGCCAGTCACTCAGGCAGAAGCCATATCGGCGCCAGTGACAAGGGCCACCCGAAACCTGATCGCTGGCAAACGTTGCTGGCAAAGACCTAGCGCCGCTGCGTCAGCCGCACGAGACACAGAATTGTTTTCATTAGCCGCTAGCTTGGATTAATTGTGCGCAGGCTAGGTCAAGGATTCGTCGATGCAGCGATTCGAAAATGCCCGCGAGGCGGCACTGGCGCTTCGTCCGGACGATCCGGTCTATTGCTTCCGCCCGCAAGTGCTGATGGCGGATGCCAGGCAGTTCATGGGCATGTTCCCCGGCAAGACCGCCTATGCGGTCAAGACCAATGGCGAGCAGATCGTGCTGAAGACCCTGGTCGAAGCCGGTGTCAAGGCTTTCGACGTCGCTTCGCCGGGCGAGTTCGCCGCCGTGCGCGCGGTCTCTCCGGATGCCGAGATGCTCTACATGCATCCGGTCAAGGCGCAGTCGGACATCAAGCTGGCGCTGGAGAAATACGCCATCCGCGTCATTTCGCTGGATCACGAGGACGAGATCACCAAGCTGACGCGAGTGGTGCGGGCGCTCGACATCGATCCGGGCTCGATCAGCGTGTTCGTGCGGGTGCAGACCAAGGGGCATGCCGCCTACGAATTGTCGAAGAAGTTCGGCGCCGGGCCGGCCTATGCGGTCGAACTGGCCGAGCGGCTCAACCGCACCGGCTACAAGGTTGGTCTGTGTTTCCATGTCGGCAGTCAGATCGAGGATCCCGACACCTATGAGCGGGCGCTGGCTTCCGCCGATTGGGTGCGCAACCGGCTGACCTTCGATATTGCAGGGCTCGACGTCGGCGGCGGTTTCCCCGCCGAATACGGCCACGATCCCAACCGCAAGCAGATCGAGATGCCGTCGCTCGGCCAGATCATGTCGCGGCTTTCGGGCGATCTGAAAGAGTATCAGTTCGACCAGATGCCGCTGGTGGCCGAGCCGGGCAGGGTGATCGTGGCGCGCTGCCTGTCGCTGATCGTGCGGGTGCTGCTGCGCAAGGGCAAGCGGCTTTACATCAATGACGGCATCTGGGCGTCGCTGTCGGATTCATGGACCGGCAAGATCACGCTGCCGGCCCGCTTCATTCCCGATCCTGCGATCCGCTCGCGCAATGGCGAGGAGAAGAACATCGTGCCGTTCAAGGTCTGCGGCGCGACCTGCGATTCCGTCGACATCCTGTCGCGGCCATTCTGGCTGCCGGAAACGGTCGATACCGGCGACTGGATCGAGATCGGCCATATCGGCGCCTATTCGCTGTCGCTGAGGACCCGATTCAACGGGTTTTACCCCGACACCTTCGTCGAGGTGACGACGCCGTTCGACGAGGGCGACGCGCCGCAGGGGTTTGCGAGTCTGGAGACGATGGCGGATTAGGGAATAGGGAATAGGGAATAGGGAATAGGGAATAGGGGTGGCAGGCACGGCTTTCGGAGTAATTTTCTACTGCCTACTGCCTACTGCCTACTGCCTACTGCCTACTGCCTACTGCCTACTGCCCTAAAATTTCCCCAATAGCTCCGGCGTCGGCCAGCCATCCACCGGCAGGCCTAGCCGCATCTGCTCCTTGCGGATCGCCTCGCGGGTGTTGGTACCCAAAATGCCGTCGACAGTGCCGACATCGTAGCCCCTGGCTTCCAGCTTGGTCTGCAACGCCTTCATCTGCTCGTTGTTGAGGCCGGTTTCGGGATTGCGCGGGTCGAGCGGCGGCGCGCCTGCGAGTCGTGCGGCAAGGTTGGCTGCCGTCAGCGCATAGGTGAAGGACTGGTTCCATTCGAGATAGACGTCGAAATTGTCGTAGGTGAGGAAGGCAGGCCCCTTGCGGCCCATCGGCAGCGCCAGGCCTGCTTTCAGGCCGTTGTCGACCAGCGGCGCGCCGCTAGGGTAGGTGACGCCCCATTGCGCCCACTGCGACAGCGGCAGCTTGTTGGTGCGGCCGGTCTGGTCCCACGGCATGTCTTCGGGCGCGCGGACTTCCTGGATCCAGGGCTGGTCGCGTTTCCAGCCGCGCGACAGCACTTTGTTGGCGGTGGTCATGATCACATCGGGCACGCTGCCGCGCAGGTCGATCTTGCCGTCGCCGTCGCCGTCGACGCCGCGTGCCAGATAGTCGGAGGGCAGGATCTGCGTCTGGCCGATCTCGCCGGCCCAGGCGCCCCTGACATCGGCCGGCAGCACGCCGCGATCGATCAGCTCCAGAAGCGGCACCAGCTGCTGCCGGAAGAGCTGCGGCCGGCGGCAATCATGGGAAAGCGTCACCAGGGCGCTCAGCGTGTGGAAGTCGCCCTGCACGGCGCCGAAATCGGTCTCCAGCGCCCAGAAAGCGGCGATGATCGGCGCCTGGACGCCGAACTGCTGGTCGGCGCGGGCGAAGACGTCGGCGTATTTCTTCAGGTTTGCCGCACCTTGCTTCAGGCGATAGGCCGAGATCATGCGGTTGGAAAACTCGACAAAGGTTTGGGTGAAGACGCCCTGGGCGCGGTCGCGTGCCAACACCTTGTCGTCGAAGGTTGCCGCTCCAAGGGCGTCGAGACCCGCTGTACCTACGCCAGCCGCCTTGGCTTCCGCAGCGACGCCCTGCTTCCAGGATTCGAAGTCGCCGCCGCATTCCTGCGCCATCGCCGGCAAGGCCGTGGCGCACAGGGTCAGCGCAGCCGCGAGGACTTTGGAACGCAGTCGCATCAGCTTCCTCTCGAAACGAATAGCGGGCAGTTGTTGTGCTCCCCGGAAGCCCAACGCCCTGAATTACTGGCGGTTGCACTTTTCACCGCTGGCTGTGTCGAAAAGCAGGCGGCAGGCCCGGTGTCAACGGGTGTTCTGCCGCAGCCACTTGTTCCAGGCGGCTTCACTGCCGTTGAAGACGTTGATGTCGGACTTGCCGCTTACGCCCGGAACGATGCCGGTTCCCGTGTATTGCCAGAAGGTGAAGGGGTGGCTGCCGTATTTCTCACGCGGATGGCCGGCGACGGAGCGCAGCCAATAGGGATAGCCGCGAAAGCTCGACAACTCGTTATCGTCGAAGAAGTCGATCGAGGTGTAGATGATCGGCTTCTTGCCGTAGTGCCGTTCGACGATTTCAAGGAAGGTAGTCATCTCCGCGCGCACCGTGGCAGCGTCGGGACGCAGCCTGCAGGTCGGCGATTGCGGGTTCCATTCCATGTCGAGGACCGGCGGCAGCGCCGAGCGGTCGACGGGGACGTTGCGGATGAACCAGCGCGCCTGCACGGCAGCCGGGGTGCAGAAATAGTAGAAGTGATAGGCGGCTCGCGGAACGCTGGCAGCTTTCGTGCGGGTCCAATGCTCGTTGAAATACTCATCGAAGCGATCGCCGCCCTCGGTCGCCTTGATGAAGGCGAAGGAAATGCCGCCGGCCCTGGCCGCCGTCCAGTCGACCGAGGTCTGGTATTTGGAGACGTCGGTGCCGTGAACGGCATAGTTCCATGGCGCTCCGCTTTCCCATTCATGCGGCTTGGAATCGGCAAAGCGCGGCGCGCGCACGGCAACCGTCGGGCTGCTCGACGCGGACGGCGACAGCGGCGAGAGATCGTCCACGGTCGAGCAGGCGCCAAGCAGCGTCAGCATGATGAGGCCCGCAAGACGGCGCATCGCAATTCCCGAGCCGGATTCAGCCGGTCGCTGATGGGTCTATACACTGATGGCCGGTTTTGTGATCGGGGCCCCTCCGAGCGATCGCCCCACAGCATCGCTCAGCATATCCTGTGATCGCCGATCATGGTTGATAATCCGTTGATGGCGCTCGACAAGCATTGTGATTTGCGGAAGCAATGGCGGCAAATCGATGACATAAGGGTCGCGCAGGGCCCGGAGGAAATAAATGCGGATCGTGGTCAAGATCGTCAAATGGCTGCTTGGCCTGATCGTTCTGGCGATCGCCGCCCTTTTTGCCTGGCTTTATATCGCGCCGCCGGAGTTGATCAGGGTCGGCTCGGGCTACTCGGCCAAGATCGTCTGTTCGAACGTCTTCATTGCCGGCCGCGATCCCAATGAGGTGCTTGCCGTCGACGTGCAGGCGCCCGGGCATCCCCTGCTGCGGCTAATGCGGGTTTCGGTGGACAAGAACAGGGGAACGGTGTCGGCGGGCCTGTTCGGCTTCCTCGGCAAGAGCATCGCCGTCGCCCGTGACGGGCTGGGCTGCGCTTCGGTTCCGGACGGCGATGTAGGCAAGGCGCGGCGGACCGCGATCCAAGCGGAGCCGTCGGCGGCCACCATGGGCGACCTGTGGCCGCAAGGCGAGCGCGTCGAGGCATCACAGGATCCGGTGATTGCCAAGCTGCTGGACGATGCGGCGCTGGCCGGCACCGGCATGCGCGCGGTGGTGGTGGTCAAGAATGGCCGCGTCGTCGGCGAGCGCTACGGCGATGGCTTTTCCGCCAAGACGCCGCTGCTCGGCTGGTCGATGACCAAGACGGTGAACGCCGCCATCGTCGGCACGCTGGTCAAGGACGGCAAGATGGCTTTCGACGACAAAAACCTGTTTGCGCCGTGGAAGGCGGACGGCCGCACTGCCATCCGCCTCGCCGACATGATGGCGATGTCGAGCGGGCTGGAGTTCAACGAGGATTATGGCGACGTCGCCGACGTCACGCGCATGCTCTATCTCGAACCTGACATGGCGGGCTTCGCCGAATCCAAGCCGCTGGCTGCAGAGGTCAGCAAACAGTTTTCCTATTCGAGCGGCACGGCGGTGATGCTGTCGCGCCTCTGGCAGGACGCGATCGGCGACAAGGCCAAGGCGCTGACGTGGCCTCGCACGGCGCTGTTCGAGCCGCTCGGCATGCACAGTGCGGTGCTCGAGACCGACGAGCAAGGCACCTTCGTCGGCTCATCCTATCTCTACGCGACTGCCCATGACTGGGCGCGCTTCGGCCAGTTCCTGCTGCAAAGCGGGGTGTGGAACGGCAACCAGATCCTGCCGGCCGGCTTCGTCGACTGGATGCGGGAGCCGGCAGCTGCCTCGAAAGTCTACGGCAAGGGCCAGTTGTGGATCGAGGCCCCTGGCGATGAGGAAAACCCCGGCGCCGGCGTCGCCGCAGGCCTGCCCAAGGACACCTACTGGATGGAAGGTCATGACGGGCAGACGGTAGCCATCATTCCCTCGGAGCAACTGGTGGTCGTGCGGCTGGGGCTAACGCCGGCCAAGCTCGGCTACCGGCCGCAGACGATGGTGGCGGCGTTAATCAAGGCGTTACATTAGACTAGCGCGCCGTAACTCTTGTCTATGCAGCTGTCGCCAAAGGCTTGGCGCGATCAACCCGCGCCCGCTCGTCGGGCGAGTTCATGACCTGCCAAAGATCGCTGCGGCGCTGTACGTTCAACCAGAAATCCGGGCTGTTGCCGAACACCCGTGCCAGAATGAGCGCGGTCGCCGCCGTCACGTTGCGGCGGTCGTTGCACAATTCGTTCACATGTTTGCGCTGGACCCCCATCGCCTCGGCCAAAGCTGCCTGCGTAAGGCCAAGCGGTTGCATGAATTCTTCCGTGAGAATTTCGCCAACCGTTGCTGGCTTGCGTGCGGTCATCAACATGTTCTCACCTCATCTATAGCTGTGGTCGTCGAGATAGATGTCCGACGCCTCACCGCGGCCGCCGTCCCAGCGGAAGATCAGCCGCCATTGCTTGTTGACGCGTATTGAATGGAAGCCTTCGAGAATGCCACGCAGCTTCTCGAAATGATTGCTGGGCGGCACACGCAAATCCTGATCGATCATCGCGTCGTCAATCATCTGGAGCTTGCGGAACAAACGGCTTTCGAGATCGGACGGAATGTTGCGAGAATGGGTGTCTTCCACGAAGAAGGCCCGCAGCCATTCATCCCTGAAGCCGATGATCACCACATGCTTCCATGCATGTGAGATAGTGTACCGCTCTCGGGGTCATAAGGCAACGTTGATCCAACGGATCGTGGCTGCTTCGCCTTTATGTGCCTTTCCCACGGCAATATTCAGGAAGTGATCTTGATAACCGCCAGCCAGGCATAGCCGCGATAAAGCGTGCGGAAACGGAAGCTTGCGCTGGTTCGCCGCGATTCCGATTCCAGCACTTCGCGCAACGATTCACGCGGCGCGACGTGGAATTTTTTCAGCCAGCCGCGCAGCAAGGTCCGGAACCAGCCGGGCAGGCCTTCCTGCTGGCCGAAATCGACGATGTGCAGCGAACCGTTCGGTAACAGCGCGGCCAGCGCTGCCGACACAGTTTTTTCCCAGCCGGGGATCATCGACAGCGAATAGGACACGAAGACGCGATCGAAGCCGTTGCGCCCGAACAGCGCCTTGGCATCGAATCCCGTGGCGTCGCCCTGGGCGAGCGTGACACGATCGACCAGGCCCTCGCGGGCAATCGCGGCGCTGGCCGTCTCCAGCATTTCGGCTGAAATGTCGAGGCCGAAGAAGCCGGCGTCGTGGTAGCGACGCGCGGCCAGGATGATGTTGCGGCCGGTGCCGCAGCCGAGCTCCAGCACGGTGCCACCGACAGGCACGTCGAGCCCCGAGATCATTAGGTCGCGGCCGAGCAGGTAGTATTTGCGGGTCAGGTCGTAGATATGGCGCTGCCAGCGGTAGACGCGGTCCATCAGTTCGGCATGGTTGGCCTTGAATTCGGGGCTGGCCGGCAACTCGCTGGTGCTCATGCCGCACGCTTCACGTAGAGGTGGAAGCCGCCATAGATGGCCGAGCGGTCGCGGGCCAAAAATTCGCGCGAAGCCTGGTCCTGATAGTCCCACTGGTCGAGCAGCGAGCTGGAGACTCGGCCCGGCAACAGGCTGGGTTCGGCGGCGGTGCGGAAGATGACGCGGGCGTCGGCCGATGCGGTGCGGGTGATTTCCGCCCACAGCGCGTTGAGCTGATCGTCGGTCATCCAGTCCTGCGCATCGAGCAAGACGAAACGGTCGACCGCGCCGGCGTCCTTGCCGGTGAGAAATTCGATCAGATTGGCGTGGTGGATGGCGACGCGGTCGACATTGCCGCGGATGGTCTGGTAATTCTGTTTTTCGAGATAGGCGGGCAGGGCGGCCTCGCCGGGGTTCGGATAGCGCCGAGCGAAGGCCTGCCAGGCGAAGTAGTTGTTCTCCAGCGGAAAATCGCAAGCGAGCTTTTCCAGCCGGGCTTTCAGCACGCTGGCCATGGTGCCGTCGCCAGAAGTGATCAGCGAATCGTACTGCGCCGGTGGAATGCCGAGGCCGAACAGCGAAGCCTTGCGCGACGTCGCCCATTTCAAAAGCTTCTTGTCGAAGACCGGCGCCAGTTCCTCGTTGAAGAAGCGGCGCTGCTCGCCGATGTTGCGGGCCTGCATGATGCCGGCGGGGTCGACGCCGAAGAATTTTGCCGTGCGGTGGCCCATGGCGATGAACAGGCCGAGCAGGCCGGTCTGGTAGAAATTGCGGTCGAACACAGTGATGCGACGGCGGCCACGCCAGTTGCGGCGCTCCCAGTAGTGACGGCTTACCGGATCGAGATGCGGTGCGATGAAGCGGTCGTAGGCCGCCGAATTGTGGCTGGTGTCGGCGGCACCGAAGAAGCGGAACAGGTCGCCCTGTGAAGGCAAATGGCGCACCGCCTCCAGCTTCATGCGGTTCAGCGCGATGTGCGCGGCGTTGAGATCGACGGCGTCGACCCGGGCCGGCGAGCGCGTGAGGTAGGCCAGGATGTTGCAGCCGCCGGAGGCGATGGTGACGACGCGGTGGCCCTGGCCAAGCTGCATCGCCTCCATGTCGACATCGGGGTCCTCCCAGATCTGCGGATAGACGAGGCCGGAAAACAGGAAGGCGAACAGCCGCTCCGAAATGCCTGCCTTCGACAGCGGGCGGTTCTGGTAGACGGCCTTTCCAACTTCCTTGCCGCGGCGAAAAACCAGATCAGCGGAAACGTCCGTCATGGCAAGATGATTCCCCATTTGCTTTGCCGCAAGCGGGTAGCTCAGGGTCATGACAGGCCGGTGACAGCCTGTTGACGCATCTTTTCACGGCTTGCCAAATCCGCCCGGCGTCGGCGTCGTCAGGATGACGGCGTCGCCGGCCTGCAGCACTGTCTGGTCGCAGGCTTTCAGCATGTCGATCGTGCCATCCTTGCGGCGGACCTTGGTCGAGCCGACCTCGCCATCGCCGCCACCATCCAGCCCTTGCGGCGGGCGGTTGCGGTGCGAGGACAGGATCGCGCATTCCATCTTTTCGAGGAAGCGGATGGTGCGTTTGGTGCCGTCGCCGGCGCTCCATTTGCCCTTGCCGCCGGAGTTTTCCCGAATGTGGAAATCCTCGAGCAGCACGGGAAAGCGCAATTCCAGCACTTCCGGGTCGGTGAGGCGCGAGTTGGTCATGTGGGTATGGACGCCGGAGGTGCCGGCAAAGCCGCGGCCCGAGTTCATCTGGCCGGCGGGCGAGCCGGAACAGATCGTCTCGTAGTATTGGTAGGTCTTGTTGCCGAAGGTCAGGTTGTTCATCGTGCCTTGCGCGTTGGCCATGGCGCCCATGGCGCCGAACAGCGCATTGGTGACATGCTGCGAGGTCTCCACATTGCCGGCGACGACGGCGGCGGGGTAGGCGGGTTTCAGCATGCAGCCGTCGGGAATGATGATGTTGATTGGCCGCAGACAGCCGGCATTCATCGGGATCATGTCCTCGACCATGACGCGGAAAGCATAGAGCACGGCCGCTCGGGCGACGGGTTCGGGCGCGTTGAAATTGTTCTTCATGACCGGCGACGTGCCGGTGAAGTCAACGGTCGCCTCGCGCTTTTGCCGGTTGACCGTGATCTTCACCTTGATGATTTGGCCGGTGTCGGTCGGGTATTCGTACTGCGAACTATCGGGCAGCCGCTCCAGCACGCGGCGCACGCTTTCAGCCGCATTGTCCTGGACATGGCCCATATAGGCCTCGACGACATCGAGGCCGAAATGCGCGACCATCTTGCGCAGTTCCGCGACGCCCTTCTCGTTGGCGGCGATCTGCGCTTTGAGGTCGGCGATGTTCTGGTGCGGATTGCGGGCCGGGTAGCGGTGGTCGGTGAGCAGCGTTTCCAGCTCCTTCTCGCGGAATTTTCCACGATCGACGATGCGGAAATTGTCGAACAGCACGCCTTCCTCGTCGACCGTGGTGGCAAGCGGCGTCATCGAGCCGGGTGCCGTGCCACCGATATCCGCATGATGGCCGCGAGAGGCTGCCCAGAACAGGATTTCGCGTTGGGCGTCGTCGAACACCGGCGTCACCACGGTGATGTCGGGCAGATGCGTGCCGCCATTGTAGGGCGCGTTGAGGGCAAAGACGTCGCCGGGGTGGATGTCGCCGGAATTCAGCCGGATGATGGTTTCGACCGAGCGGTCCATCGAGCCCAGATGCACCGGCATATGCGGCGCATTGGCGACCAGCGCGCCAGTGCGATCGAAGACGGCACAGGAGAAATCCAGCCGTTCCTTGATGTTGACCGAATAGGCGGTGTTCTGCAGCGTCACGCCCATCTGCTCGGCGATCGACATGAAGAGGTTGTTGAAGACCTCCAGCATGACCGGATCGGCCTCGGTGCCGAGCGCTGCCTGCCGGCGCTTTTTCTCGACACGGCGCAGGAGCACATGGTTCCTGGCGGTGATTTCGGCCTGCCAGCCCGGCTCGATGACGATTGTCTGGTTCGGCTCGATAATCAAGGCAGGTCCCGCAACCCTGTTTCCCGGCTTCAGCGCCTCGCGGCGGAAGATGGGTGAAGTGTGCCACTCTCCTTCGGTGAAGATTTCGCGGGTTTGCGAAGGGCTTACGGCAAGGTCTTCGGTTCGCGATTCAGTTTCGTCGCGCCCGGTGCCGCCGGTGTCCGCGCCTTCGACGCCGACGGTCTCGACGATCATCGGCTTGTCGTCATAAACGAAACCGAACTGCGCCTTGTGGGCGATTTCAAAATCGCGCCTGGCCTGGAAAATCGAATCCGCCTCGAAATTCACCGGCAGTGTCGTGTCGGTGCCGTCATAGCGAATGTGCAGCACCGGCTTCGTGGCGACCGTATCCTCGCCGATGCCTTGCGCCGCGAGTTCGGCGATGACGGCTTCTCTCAAGATGGCAATGAGGCTGCCGATCTCTGTTCTGGACTCTTCGGCAAGCGGCTTTAGCAGCGCCTGCTGGCGCGAGGCAAAGACCGAGGACAGGCCGATGCCATAGGCCGACAGCAGGCCAGAGAAGGGATGGATCAGCACCGCCTCCATGCCGAGCGCGTCGGCGACCAGGCAAGCGTGCTGGCCGCCGGCGCCACCGAAGCAGTTCAGGAGATACTCGGTGACGTCGTAGCCGCGCTGCACGGAGATCTTCTTGATGGCATTGGCCATGTTCTCCACGGCAATGGTGACGAACCCTTCGGCGACAGTCTCGGGCGACCGGCCATCGCCGATTTCGGCGGCGAGTGTTGCAAATTTTGCTCGCACCGTCTCGACGTCGAGCGGTTCGTCCTGGCCGGGTCCGAATATTGCCGGAAAGAAATCGGGCTGCAGCTTGCCCAGCATGACGTTGGCGTCGGTGACGGCGAGCGGGCCGCCGCGCCGGTAGGCTGCCGGGCCGGGATTGGCGCCGGCCGAGTCAGGTCCGGCGCGAAAACGGCCGGCCTCATAGTGCAGAATCGAGCCGCCGCCGGCGGCGACGGTATGGATGCGCATCATCGGCGCGCGGATGCGCACGCCGGCGACCTCGGTGTCGAAGGCGCGCTCATATTCGCCGTCATAATGGGCGACGTCGGTGGAGGTGCCGCCCATGTCGAAGCCGATGACCTTGTCGAAGCCGGCGAGCCTGGCCGTCTCGACCATGCCGACGACGCCACCGGCGGGCCCCGACAGCAGTGCGTCCTTGCCCTGGAACATGTCGGCGGCGGTGAGACCGCCCGACGACATCATGAACATGAGGCGAGGCGATTGGCCGATCTCCCCCCTTGTGGGGGAGATGCCCGGCAGGGCAAAGGGGGGCGTGACAGAATAAGGCGTTGGCGGGACAGCGCCCCCCTCTGTCGGCTTCGCCGACTGCCCTTCGCTATGGCTCCGGGCGTTCGTCGCTGAAAAAGCCAAATCGTTGGTTTTTTCTCGGCCTTCGGCCGATCGCTCCTCACCTCCCACAAGGGGGGAGATTGGCGCCACGCCCAGCTCGCCCGCCACCCTTTGCACATAGCGCGACAGGATCGGCGACAGATAGGCGTCGACCACGGTGGTGTCGCCTCGGCCGACCAGCTTGATCAGCGGCGAGACCTCATGGCTGACCGAAACCTGGCTGAAACCAAGCTTTCGGCAGACCTTTGCCACGGCCTTCTCGTGGTCGGGGTATTTCCACGCATGCATGAAGACGATGGCGACGGCGTCGATGCCGTCGGCCCTGGCCTGTTCGATCGCCGGCCGGCAGGCGGCGATGTCGAGCAATTGTTCGACGCGGCCATCGGCGCGCACACGCTCGTTGATTTCGATGACGCGCTCGTAGAGCTGTTCGGGAAGGACGATCTCCTTGGCGAAGATGTCGGGGCGCGCCTGGTAGGCGATCTTCAGCGCATCGCGAAAGCCCTTGGTGATGAGCAAAAGCACGCGGTCGCCCTTGCGCTCCAGCAGCGCATTGGTGGCGACCGTGGTGCCCATCTTGATGTCGCCGATCAGGCCGCTTGGGATCGTGTCTCCGGACGACAAGCCAAGGAGGTCGCGAATGCCCTGGATGGCGGCATCGTTATAGGCTTCGGGATTTTCGGAGAGAAGCTTGCGCGGGTGCAGCCCGCCTTCCGGATCTCGGCCGATGATATCGGTGAATGTGCCGCCGCGGTCGATCCAGAAATCCCATTTTTCGGTCATGACAGCCCCTGTCGCTCTTCTGTTCGATCGGTGGTTCGGCACATTCTGTTAGTTGGCCACGGCCCGAGCGGCAATCGCAAATGAACCAGACGATGTTACATGCGGAAACGCAACGTTACGAAACTCATGGTCGTCTGACGCATTTGTCCTTCGACCGCTCACGGCAACGTGAGCGTGTGTTGAAGGAGAGACAAAATGAAAAAGCTCATTCTCGCGTCCGTTTCCGCTCTGGCCTTGCTTGGCGTCGCCGCCTGCAGTGACAGCGGTACGGACAATACCACCACCCAGAGCACCAATCCGCCGGCCGCCGAGGAACCGATGAAGCCGGCTACCCCGGAAGCCACGCCGCCGGCCGCGACGCCTCCGGCAACGGATAATTCGACCACGAAGAGCATCACACCCGAGAAGCCTGCCGAGCCGGCTCCGGCAACACCAGCTCCTGCGCCCGCGCAGTAGTGAGCAAGCAGTACTTCGTGTGATGAATGAGAAAGGCCGGCTCGCGCCGGCCTTTTTCATATTGTCCGAGCGCCGTGGCGTTCGAGTCCGATCTATTTGCGCGCAAAGCCTGCGGCACTGTCCCGGCTTGATAGGAGCGGGCGGTGGCTCTAAGAAGCAGGCCATGTCGATTTGGGATCGCCTCGGCGAATTCATCACCCGCGTTTCATCCTCAGCCTCGTCGGGTGTCGCCGACGTGGTCGAGGCCGTGCGCACGGTTTTCGCCGGCGATGCGGATTTGCGCCGGCGTGTCGCCTTTTCGGTGGCGATGATCGCGCTGTCGGCCAAGATGGCCAAGGCCGATGGCATCGTCACCCAGGACGAGGTGCGCGCGTTCCAGGAAATCTTCGAAGTGCCGCCGAAGGAGACGCGCAATGTGGCGCGTCTGTTCGATCTCGCCCAACGCGACGTGGCCGGTTTCGAGACCTATGCCGAGCGGATGGCGCAGATGTGCGGTTCCGGGCATTCCAATTGCGTGATGCTGGAAGACATACTCGACGGTCTGTTCCACATCGCCAAGGCCGACGGGCTGGTGCACGAGCGCGAAGGCCACTTCCTGCACCGCATCGCCGAGATTTTCCGCATCGACGAAGCGCATTACGAGGCCATCATGGCGCGGCACGTCAATCTCGGCGCCGGGGATCCCTATGTCGTGCTTGGCATCGAGCGCGGCAAGCCGTTCGAAGAGGTCAGGAAACGCTATCGCAAGCTGGTTTCCGACAATCATCCGGACCGGCTGATCGCGCGCGGCCTGCCTCAGGAATTCATCAAGATCGCGACCACCAGGGTGGCGGCGATCAACGCCGCCTACGAGATGATCGAGCGGGGCCTGCGCCACGCATGAGCGGCTTTCTGCCCGACGAGCCACGTGCCGAAGTCAGGGTATCGCCGAATTTCGGCCCGCGGCGCGAGACGCCCAGGCCTGACATGATCGTGCTGCACTACACCGGTATGGCGACCGGCGCCGGGGCCGAGGCTTGGCTTTGCGACCCGGCCAGCGAGGTCTCGTCGCATTATCTCGTCCACGAGAATGGCCATATCGTGCAGATGGTCAGGGAAAGCGACCGCGCCTGGCATGCCGGCAAGAGTTCGTGGTTCGGACGGGCCGACATCAATTCCTGTTCGGTCGGCATCGAGATCGTCAATCCGGGGCATTCGCTGGGTTATCCCGGTTTTCCCCGGCGGCAGATCGATGCGGTGATCGGGCTGTGCCGTGGGATCGCCGGTCGGCATTCGATCGCCGCCGAGCGGGTACTCGCGCATTCCGATATTGCGCCGGGGCGCAAGATCGATCCCGGCGAGAGGTTTCCGTGGCGGACGCTGTTCGAAGCCGGTGTCGGTCATCTCGTGGCGGCCGCACCCGTCAGGCGAGGCGCCACTCTGACAACCGGCGACACCGGCGGCGACGTCGAAGCGTTGCAGTCGATGCTGGCGCTCTACGGTTATGGCGTTGAAATATCCGGCGTTTTCGACCGGCAGACCGAGGCGGTGGTCGAGGCCTTCCAGCGTCATTTCCGGCCGCGCAAGGTGGACGGCGTTGCCGACGGCTCGACGCTGCGGACGCTGCAAAGGCTGCTTGCTTCCGTGAGGCGCTGACCCCCGGGAAGCCTCTTCCAAGCAATTCTTTCCAATCCTTAAGTTACAAGCTGTCACTCAAAGTGACTTGCCTGGCCTTGTTTGACACCAATTCGGGCGTCAAACGGCTGACGTGTAGATGTCGGACCCCAAGCCCCCGGGTTGTTCCGACGTTGGTTAGGCGTTGCTGCGCGAACATCTTCGCGCGGTTCAGACAGAACAGGATCACATGCAGAAATTTACCGTTTTAACGGCAGCTCTTGCTGCCGGCGTAATGACTTTTGCCTTCAGTGCCGCAGATGCCGCGCCCCTCAGCCCGCGAGCCGATCAAGGGCCTGTCGTGGCATCCGCGAAAGGCGGCAAGGCCCCACAGGCCAGAAGCGGCAAGGCAGGCCAGGACGCCAAGGCGACGAAGCGGGCTTCCGCGAAAATGGAAAAAGCAAGCTGGTCCAAGCCGAAGAAGTCCGCCAGAAAGCAGACGAAGCGTGGCCGAAAAACCGTCGACATGACGGCAACGGCGTCGATCGGTGTCCGGAACGCGGCAGCCTCGGCGGCCACGGTGGCCAGCAGCGGGCAGTATTCCGCAATCGTTGCCCGCTATGCGGCGATCGAAGGCGTTCCGGTATCGCTCGCCTCGGCGGTTATCCAGATCGAAAGCAACTATCGGCCCAACATCGTCGGCGGCGCCGGCGAGATCGGCCTGATGCAGATCAAGCCGGCCACGGCTCGGATGATGGGCTATAGCGGCTCCGCCAAGGGTCTGTTCGATCCCGACACCAACATCAAATACGGGATGAAATACCTTGCCATGGCGCGGAGCCTCGGCGGCGGCACGACCTGCGGCACGATTTTGAAATACAATGCCGGCCACGCCGCAACGCGGATGAACCCGGTGTCGGCAGCCTATTGCGGCAAGGTGAAGGTGCAGATGGCTGCGCTGGGATCGCCCGCATAAGTCTGCTTTTTCGTTTGCGTTTTCGGGCGTGAACCCCTTTATACGCTCTGCCAGCTGGCTGGGCGGCCGCACCCGCAAACGCCGAAAGGTCGTGGGTGAGGAAAGTCCGGGCTCCATGGAAACACGGTGCCGGTTAATGGCCGGCGGGGGCGACCCCAGGGAAAGTGCCACAGAAAGCAAACCGCCACGATCCGGCTTGCCGGATTCGGGGTAAGGGTGAAAGGGTGGGGTAAGAGCCCACCGCGCGACTGGCAACAGGAGCGGCACGGTAAACCCCACCGGGAGCAAGACCGAATAGGGGCGGTGCGAGGGGAAACTCTCGAGGGCTGTTTCCGGCTCACCGTCCGGGTAGGTTGCGTGAGGCGCATGGCAACATGCGCCCAAGATGAATGGCCGCCACGTTCTCGCCTCGCAAGGGGCGAGGGCCATACAGAACCCGGCTTACAGGCCAGCTGGCAATTTTTTCTCCCGCGATATCGAAGAGAAGTCTCTTGATATCAACAGGTTGCGCCCTCGGGCGCGCCTGTTGATTCAAGCCTGTTCGTCCGCCCATCTATGCGAGGGAGGGCAGACCAGTGCTTGAAGCCGGTGCGATTAAATCGTACCGTACGTCGCCAAGGAGCATCGGGAGCTTCTCATGGGACAGGTCGACAAACGCAGCATCACGCTGTCGCCGGAACTGGCGGCGGCGGTGGACGATGTAGTCGCCGCCGGCGAATATGCATCGGCCAGCGAAGTGATCCGCGACGCGCTCAGACAGTGGAAAGACCGGCGCGACCTGCATGGCTACACGGTCGAGGAATTGCGCAAGCTGGTGCAGGAAGGGATCGACAGCGGGCCTGGTCGATTTGCGTCAATGGATGACATCAAGGCTGAAGCGAGGAGACGCCTGCGATCTGACGACGCGGCATGAATCTGCTGCCCATCGTCCGGAATGCGCGCGCAGAAGACGATTTGATCGCGATCTGGCTTCATGTTGCACGCGACAGCGAGGCTGCGGCCGATCGGTTGCTCGATCGCATCGAGGCGCGGTGGCGGCAACTGCACCTATCCCTTCTTAGGCGCACCGCGCGACGACATCGCGCCAGGCATCCGTCATCTGGTCGTTGGCGACTATCTCACCTTGTACCGGGTCGATGACGATGCGATCGAAATAATCCGCGTGCTGCATGGCAAGCGCAACATCGAGGCCGATGACGTCGGCGCGTAGCCGTTTCGTCAGCCGCCGATCTTGTCCAGTGACGCCTCGATCGCCTTCCAGAGCTCGTCCACCGGCTCGCAGCCGACCGAGAGGCGAACGAAGCCGGCGGCAACGGCATCGCCTCGCTTCAAGCGCCGCTCGGCGGAGGTGTGGACGCCGCCGAAGGATGTCGCGGCCTGCATCAAGGCGCAATTGTTGATGAAATCCTCGGCCTTGTCCTCCGAGGCGAGCTCGAAAGAAATGAGAAAGCCAAAGCGCTCCATCTGGGCGCGGGCAAGGTTGTGCGACGGATCGCCTTCCAGTCCGGGATAACGCAGACCGCTGATTGCCCGATGGCCCTGCAGCCGCCGCGCGATGACTTCCGCCGAGGAACACATGCGATCGAAGCGCACATCCAGTGTCTCCAGGCCGCGGTGCACCAGCCAGGCTTCGAATGGTCCGGGAATGCTGCCGGAAACTTCGCGCCAGCCGGTCACGGCGGCGATGATATCGGCATTGCGGCTGGCCACATGGCCGAACAGCACGTCGGAGTGGCCATTGGGTGCCTTGGTGTCGGCGGCAACGACGATATCGGCGCCATGGTCGAGCGGCCGCTGGCCGAAGGGTGTCATGGTCGTGTTGTCGACGACAAGGATCGCGCCGGCTTTGTGAACAGCATCGGCAACGGCGGCGATATCGCAGATATCCAGCCCCGGATTGGCAGGGGTTTCGACAAACGCCAGCCGATAGCCATCGAAGCCGCCATCGAGGAAGGTCGAGGTCGGCCTGACATCGTAGGTGATGCCGAGCGGCTTGAGGAAGCGATCGGCCAAAGCCCGCGTCGTGTGATAGCCGTCTGAAGGCAGCAGGATACGGTCGCCGGCCTTGAGCATGGCAAAAAACGCCGCCGAGATTGCCGCCATTCCTGAAGGGAAGGCAACGCACGGCGCACTCTCCAGATGAGCCAGCATATGTTCGACCGCGTCCCAGGTCGGGTTGCTGAAGCGGCCATACTGGTTGAAGCCGGTGGCGTCGCCGGGCGCATGAAAAATGGCGGCCATGGTCAGGGGCAGGGGAATGGAATCGCCCATGGCAAGCCCGCTGCGACGCAGATGAGGAAGTGCTGCAGCGCGTGACTTTGCTGTTTCAGACATCGAATTTCCAACCCTGTTTGCGACCGACGAGATGTGGCGAGACGCTATGCCCGGCAGCGGCGCGCGGCAAGGCGCGTCCGGTTGGGCCAAGCGGCTCTAAACGCTTCGTTAGGCTTAATAGACGATAAAGACGAGACGTGTCGTCGAGGCTGTTCTCATTGGTCGCGGCGCGCGTGTTTGTGAAGCCTATTCCCGTTGACGCCCATAGTGCCCCATGATATCCCATCCAGACATCAAAGCCTTCGTTCCGCGTCAGGGTAAAGCGTACGCCAATCGGGCAGCCGCGGCGGCTGCGCGTTTGCCGGTTTTTGCCCGTGCGGACGAGACTGATACGGGCCAGGGAAGGCGCCGCGGCGGCGCCGGCGACAAGATGGAGAGGGGTGCGGCGGCGCAAGCGGCCGTAGCGTGTAATGGACCGGTTTCTGTCAAACTCGGTGAGCAGGATCGATGCGAAGGGGCGGGTGTCCGTTCCCGCGCATTTCCGTGCCGTCGTGCAGAAACGCGGCTATTCGGAACTCTATGCGCTACGCTGCCTGGATCTGCCGGCGATGGATGTCGGCGGGCTCGATCTGCTCGACCGCTACGAGCAGCGCATCGCGCTCGAGGATCCCTTCCTGCAGACCGCGGACGATATGTCGTTCTTCTGCCATGGCGACGGAACCTTCTTGAAACTCGACCAGGACGGCCGCATCACGATGAGCGATTTCATTCGCGAACACACCGGCATTTCGGCGGAAGTGGCCTTTGTCGGGCGCGGCAATTTCTTTCAGATCTGGGAGCCGGGACGGCTTGCCGCCTATGGGGCGCAGGCGCGGGCACGGCTTTTGCAGCTTCGGCAGGGGACGAAGCCTGGGGAGCGACCGGAATGACGGCAGGCCACGGCGATGACCTTCCTCACGCCGTCGATGGGCACGCCGTTGGCGGATCGGCCCGCCACATTCCGGTCCTCCTTGCCGAAGTGCTCGAAGCACTGGCGCCGGCGCAGGGCGACCTCATCATCGATGGCACGTTCGGCGCCGGCGGCTACACCAGGGCCATTCTGGCGACGGGCGCCTCGGTTGTGGCGATCGATCGCGATCCGGATGCAATCGATGCCGGGCGCGATCTGGAAGCGCAGTCCGGCGGCCGGCTGCGGCTGGTGCAGGCGCCGTTCTCGACGCTGGACGAACATGTCGAGAGCGCCGAGGGTGTCGTGCTCGACATCGGCGTGTCCTCGATGCAGCTCGACCAGGCCGAGCGCGGGTTTTCGTTCCGCGCCGACGGGCCACTCGACATGCGCATGGCGCAATCGGGTCTCAGCGCTGCCGATGTCGTCAATTCCTTCAAGCCGGGCGATCTTGCCCGCATCTTCGGCTTCCTCGGCGAGGAGCGTCATGCCGGGCGCATCGCCCGCATGATCGAGGCTCGCCGCGAAAAGCGCCCGTTCGAGCGCACGCTGGAACTGGCCGATGCCATCGAGACGCATATCGGCCGGGCGCCGAAGGACAAGATCCATCCGGCTACGCGCGTGTTCCAGGCGCTGCGCATCTTCGTCAATGACGAGCTTGGCGAACTGGCCAAGGCCCTGTTCGCGGCCGAACGCGCGCTGAAGCCGGGCGGTCGGCTCGCCGTGGTGACGTTCCATTCGCTGGAAGACCGCATCGTCAAGCGCTTCATCGCCGACCGGGCCGATGTTGCGACCGGCTCACGTCACCTGCCCGAGGCTCATGCGCGCACCGCGACGTTCCGCAAGGCGGGCGGCGGCGTGACTGCCGGCGACGCCGAGGTGGCGGCCAATCCGCGCGCCCGTTCGGCCAGGCTGCGCGCGGCGATCCGCACCGAGGCGCCGGCGCGCGGCAGTGATTTTTCGATTTTCGGCCTTCCAAAGCTTCCCGGTATCGACCGGCCGGGGGAGAGGTAACACGTGTTTCGTACCAGCGACATTGTCCTGATCGCCGTCATGGTTGCGGTCGCGGCCCTTACCTACAAGGCCAAGCGCGAGGCCGAGGAACAATTGGCTTCGGTGCAGAAGATCCATGCGCAGATACGCTATGAGGAGGACACGATCGACCTGCTCAAGGCCGACTGGAGCCTGCTTACCCAGCCGTCGCGGCTGCAGAAGCTGGCTGAACTCTACAAGTCGCAGCTCGAACTCGAGCCGGTCAGCGCTCGTCAGATCGGCGGCATCGGCGACCTGCCGGCCAAATCCCTTGACATCCAGGACATCCTGTCGGGACGCCAGGGCGGCATGGCCGACAATTCCGACCAAGCGCCTTCGGACAGTAAGGATCCCGTCGTGACCGGAGGCATCGCCCAATGATCGGCAAACTGCTGAAGCGTCGCGCCAGGACGAGTGAGGATGGATCGATCGTGGTCGAGGGCGCCCGCAAGGCGACCGGCGGCAAGGGCAGGACGCGCATCGTCATGACGATGGCGGTGTTCTTCGGCATCTTCTCGACCATATCAGGGCGGCTGGTCTATCTCGGCTTCCAGACCCCCGATATGTCGGGCGGTCCGCAGAGCCGGGTGACGGCGTCGCGGCCCGACATCGTCGACCGCAACGGCGAAGTGCTGGCCACCGATATCAAGACGGCGTCGCTGTTTGCAGAACCGCGCCGCATTGTCGACGCCGACGAGGCGATCGAGAAGCTGTCGACGGTGCTTCCGGACATCGACTATGAGCAGACCTACCATAAGCTGAAGAGCGGCGCCGGTTTCGTCTGGCTGCAGCGGCAGCTGACGCCCAAGCAACAGTCCGACATCATGCAGCTCGGCATTCCCGGTTTCGGCTTCCGCACCGAAAAGCGCCGCTTCTATCCGAGCGGCGAGACCTCGTCCTACATTGTCGGCCTCACCAACATCGACAACCAGGGCATCTCCGGAATGGAGAAATATGTGGACGAGCAAGGCTTGAGCGACTTGCAGGCATCGGGCCTTGCCATTGCCAAGGATCTCAAGCCGGTAAAGCTTTCGATCGATCTGCGCGTGCAGCATGTGGTGCGCGACGAGATCGCCGCCGGCCTTGAGCGCTATCGTGCCATGGGGGCCGGCGCCGTCGTGCTCAACGTCAAGACCGGCGAAGTGGTGGCCATGGCTTCCGTGCCGGATTTTGATCCGAACAATCCCTACAATGCACAGGACAAGGACCGGCTGAATCGCATGTCGGCGGGCCTCTACGAGATGGGCTCGACCTTCAAGAGCTTCACATCCGCCATGGCGCTCGATTCCGGCAAGGCGACGATGGCGAGCCGCTTCGATGCTTCGCATCCAATCCGGGTCGGCCATCAGGCCATTCACGATTTCCACGGCAAGAACCGTGTGCTGTCGTTGCCGGAGGTGTTCCTCTATTCGTCCAATATCGGGTCGGCCAGGGAAGCCGAGATGGTCGGCATCGAGGGGCATCGCGAATTCCTGCACCGCCTTGGCATTCTGGACAGGATGCAGACCGAATTGCCGGAGACTGCCCGTCCGACTGAACCGAAGGTCTGGAAACAGGTCAATTCATTCACCATCGCCTTCGGCCATGGCGTGTCGACGACGCCGCTGCAAGCGGCTGTGGGCTGCGCGGCGTTGATGAATGGCGGCTTCCTGATGAACCCCACCTTTCTGGTGCGGACGCAGGCGGAAGCGATGGCCACCGCCAAGAGAGTGGTGAGCGAAAAGACCGTCGAAGGCATGCGCTACCTCTATTCGCTCAATGCCGAAAAGGGCTCTGCCAGAAACGCCAGAGTCCCCGGCTACCGCGTTGGTGGCAAGACCGGAACGGCCGAGAAGGTCGTCAATGGCCGTTACTCCAAGGACTTGAATTTCAACACTTTCGTCGCCGCCTTCCCGATGGACGATCCGCAGTATCTGGTGTTTACCATTGCCGATGCCCCGCACCCGGAAAAGCCTGGCATGACGGATGTCGCGGCCGCAAATGCGGGGGTCATGGCCGGCAATATCATCAGGCGTTCAGCTGCCATGCTTGGCGTGAAGCCAGATTTCAGCCATGAAAATGGTGCAACGCTGGTTTCCTATCAGTGATTCTTAGGGCGCGCCGGCAACAGCGCGCTATTTTGTTGCGGTGAACGGGACTCGATGAAGCTCAGAGATCTAGCCGGTATCCTGCCCGTCGAGGGAATAGCTTCCGTCGATCTGGAGGTTACAGGGATTTCTTCGGATTCCCGCCAGGTAAAACCGGGCGTTGTCTTTTTTGCGCTCGCCGGAACCAAGGCCGACGGCGCCGTTTATGCCGCCGACGCCGCCTCGCGCGGTGCTGCCGCGATCGTGGCGGGCAAGGGCAGCACCATTGCCGGGCTGTCGTTTCCGGTGCTGGCGGTCGACGATCCGCGCCTGGCGCTGGCGCTGAGTGCGGCACGCTATTCCGGCAAGCAGCCTGAGATCATGGTCGCGGTGACCGGCACCAGCGGCAAGACCTCGGTCGCCGCCTTCACCAGGCAGATCTGGGAGCAGGCCGGTTATGCCGCCGCTTCGATCGGCACCACCGGCGTGGTGGCGCCTGGACGCAACGACTATGGCTCGCTGACGACACCCGATCCGGTCGCCCTGCACCAATTGCTGCGGGAATTGGCGGATGCCGGCGTCACCCACGCTTCGATGGAAGCCTCCAGCCATGGGCTCGACCAGCGCCGCCTCGACGGCGTGAAGCTGGCCGCCGGCGGCTTCACCAATCTCGGCCGCGACCATATGGACTATCATCCGACCATCGAGGACTATCACCGCGCCAAACTGCGTCTGTTCGACACGCTGCTGCCGAAGGGCGCACCGGCCGTGATCTTCGCCGACGATCCATGGTCGGCGCCGACGATCGAGGCCGCACAGGCTGCCGGGCTCAATGTGCTGACGGTCGGCCGCCATGGCGATTTCCTCAGGCTGAAGCGGGTCGAGCACGAGCGCCACCGCCAACGCGCCGAAGTCGAGGCCGATGGCGTGCTCTACGAGATCGACCTGCCGTTGGCCGGTGATTTCCAGATTTCGAACGCGCTGGTTTCGGCGGGTCTTGCCATCTCCACGGGAACACCTGTCGCCAAGGCCTTGATGGCGTTGGAGAAACTGAAGGGCGCGCCGGGCCGGCTCGACCTCGTCGGCACCACCGCCAGCGGCGCGCCGGTCTATGTCGATTATGCCCACAAGCCGGACGCGCTGGAAAACGTTCTGGCCTCGGTCCGGCCGTTCACCACCGGCCGCGTCATCGTCGTGTTCGGCTGCGGCGGCGACCGCGACCGCGGCAAGCGACCGATCATGGGCGAGATTGCGACGCGACTTGCAGATGTCGTCATCGTCACCGACGACAATCCGCGCTCCGAAGTGCCGGAAACGATCCGCGCCGCTATTTTGTCCGCCGCTCCCGGTGCCATCGAGATCGGCGACCGGCGCCAGGCGATTCATGAGGCGGTCGCCATGCTGCATGCCGGCGACACGCTGATCGTGGCCGGCAAGGGGCACGAGGAGGGCCAGACGATCGGCTCCGAGACCTTGCATTTTTCCGATCACGAGGAGGTTCGCGCGGCACTCACGGAGCGTGCCGCATGAGCTTGCTGTGGACCTCCGAGGCGCTGGTTGCCGCCATGGACGGGCGGCCGCTCGGGCCGATGCCGGACGGCATTTCAGGCATTTCGATCGACAGCCGCAGCCTGCAGCCGGGCGATGCCTTCTTCGCTATCAAGGGCGAGGCGATGGACGGCCATGACTTCGCAACCGCCGCCATCAAGGCTGGCGCCGGCGTGCTGGTGGTGGCCGAAGGCAAGCTGCCGTCGCTCGGCCGGCTGACGGCGCCGATCATCGTCGTCGAGGACGTGCTGGTCGCACTGGAAAAGCTTGGAGTTGCGTCGCGCGCCCGCTCGAGCGCGAAAATCATCGCTGTGACCGGTTCGGCCGGCAAGACCACCACCAAGGAAGCCCTGCGCCATGTGCTGCAAGCCGCCGGCAAGGTGCATGCCTCGGCGCAGTCCTTCAACAATCACTGGGGCGTGCCGCTGACTTTGGCACGCATGCCCGATGATTGCGACTATGCCGTGTTCGAGATCGGCATGAACCATCCCGACGAGATCCGTCCGCTGGTCAAGATGGTGAGGCCGCATGTCGCCATCGTCACCATGATCGCGGCCGCCCACCTAGGTTTCTTCCGGAATCTGGACGAGATCGCCAAGGCCAAGGCCGAGATTTTCGAGGGGCTGGAGCCCGAGGGGGCCGCCGTCCTCAACCGCGACGATACGCGCTTCAAGCTGCTCGACAAGATGGCCCGTGCCGCCGGTGTCGAGCACGTATACGGCTTCGGCGAGAATGCGCGCTCCACCTTCAAGCTCACCAAATGCGAACTGCATGCGGATCATTCCGACATCATCGCCAGGATCGGCGGCCACGAAGTGTCGGCGCGGATCGGCGCGCCCGGCCGCCATATGGTGCAGAACGTGCTGGCGGTGCTGGGTGCGGTGCATCTGGTCGGCGCCGATCTCGACCAGGCGGCACTCGCACTGGCCGATCTCTCCGCCGAGCGCGGGCGCGGCAAGCGCCATGTGCTGCGCCATCCCGGTGGCTCGACTTCGAGCCACCCAGGTGGACCGATCACGCTGATCGACGAAAGCTACAACGCCAATCCGGCGTCGATGGCTGCTGCCATGGCATTGCTCAACGCGACGCCTGTGACGGGCGAGGGCCGCCGCATTGCCGTGCTCGGCGACATGCTCGAACTCGGCGACCATTCGGCCAAGCTGCATGCAGCCCTTGCCGAACTCATCGTCGGCACCGGGACACAGACCGTCTTCCTCGGCGGCCCGGAAATGCGGGCGCTGGCCGAAGCGCTGCCGGCTGAGATCAAGACGGAATACCGCGCTGGTGTCGAGGAGCTGAAGCCGGTGCTGCTTGCCGCGCTTAAGCCGGGTGACGTGGTGATGATCAAATCGTCGAAGGGCATCGGTTTTGCAAAATTGGTCGATGCGCTGCTGGGCAAATTCCCGGCTGAATCGACAGCCAGAAAACAGACCTAGGTCGGGGGACGAAAACGCATGTTTACACTGCTCGTCGATTTTGCGGACAAGGTCTCGGTCTTCAATGTCTTCCGCTACATCACCTTCCGCACCGGCGGGGCGCTGATCACGTCGGCGCTGATCGTCTTCATCTTCGGACCGACCATCATCAATTCGCTGCGGCTGCGGCAAGGCAAGGGGCAGCCGATCCGCGCCGATGGGCCGCAGACACATTTCAAGAAGGCCGGCACGCCGACCATGGGCGGCCTGATGATCCTGTCGGGCATCATCGGCTCGTCGCTTTTGTGGGCGAACCTGTCGAGCATCTATGTCTGGGTGGTGCTGCTGGTGACGCTGGGCTTCGGCTCGATTGGCTTCTACGACGACTATCTCAAGGTAACCAAGCAGTCGCATCTCGGCTTTTCCGGCAAGGCACGCCTTGCGCTTGAATTTGTCATTGCCGGCATCGCCGCCTGGGTGATCATGCACAACGGCCAGGCGCCGTTCTCTTCGTCGCTGACATTTCCCTTCGCCAAGGAATTCATCGTCAATCTCGGCTGGTTCTTCATTCCGTTCTCCTGCTTCGTCATCGTCGGCGCCGGCAATGCTGTGAACCTCACCGACGGCCTGGACGGACTGGCGATCGTGCCGATCATGATCGCGGCTGCCTCCTTCGGCGTCATCGCGTATCTCTCGGGCAATGCGGTGTTCGCTGAATATCTGCAGATTCATTTCGTGCCCGGCACCGGTGAACTGGCGGTCGTGCTCGGCGCGGTCATCGGCGCTGGTCTGGGCTTCCTCTGGTTCAATGCGCCGCCTGCGGCGATCTTCATGGGCGACACCGGCTCGCTGGCCATGGGCGGCCTGATCGGCACCGTTGCGGTCGCCACCAAGCACGAGATCGTTCTGGTCATCGTCGGCGGATTGTTCGTCGTGGAAATCCTGTCGGTCATCATCCAGGTCGGCTACTTCAAGATGACCGGCAAGCGGGTGTTCCTGATGGCGCCGATCCACCATCATTTCGAAAAGCTCGGCTGGACCGAAAGCCAGGTGGTGATCCGCTTCTGGATCATCGCCGTCATCCTGGCGCTGGTCGGCCTGTCGACCCTCAAGCTGAGATAGGAAGCCCTTTGATCCCCGCCGCATCCTTTTCAGGCAAGCGCGTTTCGCTCTTCGGGCTCGGTGGCTCGGGGATCGCGACGGCGCGCGCGCTGATCGAAGGCGGCGCGGACGTGCTGGCCTGGGACGACAATCCCGAAAGCGTTGCCAAGGCCGCCGTTGCCGGTATCGCGACCGCTGATCTGCGCGGCGCCGACTGGGCGAAATTCTCGGCTTTCGTGCTGTCGCCGGGCGTCCCGCTGACGCATCCCAAGCCGCATTGGACGGTGGAACTCGCGCGCGGTTCAGGCGTCGAGATCATCGGCGACGTCGAGCTTTTCTGCCGCGAGCGGATGCTGAGCGCGCCGACATCGCCTTTCATCGCCATCACCGGCACCAACGGCAAGTCGACGACGACCGCGCTGACCGCGCACATCCTGAAGGCCGCGGGACGCGACACCCAGATGGGCGGCAATATCGGCCGCGCGGTGATGACGCTCGATCCGCCCGAGCCCGATCGGCACTATGTCGTCGAATGCTCGTCTTACCAGATCGACCTCGCGCCCTCGATCAATCCGACGGCAGGCATCCTGCTTAACCTGACGCCCGATCATCTCGACCGCCACGGCACCATGCAGCACTACGCCGCGATCAAGGAGCGGCTGGTGGCCGGCAGCGAGACGGCGATCGTCGGCATCGACGATTCTTGGTGCGCGCAGATCGCCGAGCGGCTGGAGCGGGCGGGGCGGCACGTCATCCGCATTTCCAAGCGCCTGCCGCTGACCGATGGCTATTTCGCCGACGGCAGCAATTTGATGGAAGCGGTGCACGGCCGTTACAGCCGTGTCGCCTTCCTCGAAGGCATCGGCTCGCTGCGCGGCCAGCACAATGCCCAGAACGCTCTGGCAGCGGTCGCCGCTTGCCTCAAGGTCGGGCTGGAGCTTGGCGAGATCCAGTCGGGGCTGGAAAGCTTTCCCGGCCTCGCGCACCGCATGGAGCAGGTCGGCCGCAAGGATCATGTGCTGTTCATCAACGATTCCAAGGCGACCAATGCCGATGCTGCGGCGCCGGCGCTGTCCAGCTTCCCGCGCATCTACTGGATCGCAGGCGGCCTGCCCAAGGAAGGCGGCATCGAGCCCTTGCGCGGCTTCTTCCCGCGCATTGCCAAGGCCTATCTGATCGGCGAGGCGGCGCCGGCTTTTTCGGCGACGCTGGGCGAGGCAGTTCCCTACGAGATCTCAGGCACGCTGGCCGCGGCGGTCGAGCACGCCGCGCATGATGCGGCTAAGGACGACAGCGGCGAGGCGGTGGTGCTGCTGTCGCCGGCCTGCGCCAGTTTCGACCAGTTCAAGAATTTCGAAGTCCGCGGCGAAGCCTTCAGGCAAGCTGCGAATGCTATCGAGGGTGTGAAACCCATCGGAGGGGCACGATAATGCAGAGCCGTCTCGACAAAAGTCCGGTTGCGACCTGGTGGTGGACGATCGATCGCTGGTTCCTGGCGGCTTTCCTGTCGCTGATGGGGCTTGGCATCGTCTTGTCCTTCGCCGCCAGCCCGGCGGTGGCCGAACGCATCGGCCTCGACAGTTTCCACTTTGCCACCAGGCAGATCATCTTCACCGTGCCGGCGCTCGGCGTAATGCTGGCCGTTTCCTTCCTCGATTCCAGGCAGATCCGGCGCATGGCGCTGGTCATTCTGTGCCTGATGCTGGTGCTGATGGTGGCGGTGCTCTATATCGGCGTCGAGGTGAAGGGCGCGCGCCGCTGGGTGTCGCTTGCCGGCCTGTCGATCCAGCCCTCGGAATTCCTGAAGCCCGCCTTCGTCATCATGTGCGCCTGGCTGTTCGCCGAGCACAAGCGCCAGCCTGACATCCCGGGCAATCTGTTCGCCATGCTGCTGCTGGTGCTGGTCGTATCGCTGCTGGTGGCGCAACCGGACCTCGGCCAGACCATGCTGACGACCGGCACCTGGGGCATCATGTTCTTCATGGCCGGGCTGCCCTGGCTGTGGATCGTCGCGCTCGGCGCGGCCGGCGTCGGCGGCGTTTTTGCCGCCTATACGGTGTTCCCGCACGTTGCCTTGCGCATCGACAAGTTCCTCACCGGCGAGGGCGACACGTTCCAGGTCGACATGGGGCGCGAAGCGCTGATCAATGGCGGCTGGTTCGGTGTCGGACCGGGCGAGGGCACCGTCAAGCGGGTCATTCCCGACAGCCATGCCGACTTCGTCTTCTCGGTCGCGGGCGAAGAGTTCGGGCTGATCATGTGCTTCTTCATCATGTCGATCTTCGCCTTCATCGTTCTGCGCGGCCTCAACACGGCGCTGAAGGAGCATGACGATTTCACCCGCTATGCGGTCGGCGGTCTCGTCACCGTGTTCGGCCTGCAGGCGGTCATCAACATGTGCGTCAACCTCCAGCTCGTGCCGGCCAAGGGCATGACGCTGCCGTTCATCTCCTATGGCGGCTCCTCGCAGATCGCCATCGCCATCTCGATGGGCATGGTGCTGGCGCTGACACGCAAGCGGCCGGAAAAGCGCAAGCAGATGGGCTTTGGCCTGTCGCAACGCGCCGTGCCGGCGGAGTGATATGGCCAGAGGCGTCATCCTTCTCGCGGCAGGCGGCACCGGTGGGCATCTTTTCCCGGCCGAGGCGCTGGCGCATGAATTGAACGAGCGCGGCTGGTCGGTGCATCTGGCGACCGACGACCGTGCCGAGCGTTTTGCCGGCCATTTTCCGGCCGCCGCCGTCCACCCGATCCAGTCGGCGACGATGGGCTCGAAAAACCCTTTTGCCCTGCTTGGTGCCTTCTGGAAAATTTGGCGCGGCGTGCGCCAGGCCTCCGCCGTCATCGGCAGGATCAAGCCTGATGCCGTCGTCGGCTTCGGTGGCTATCCGACCTTGCCGCCGCTCTACGCGGCGACACGGCGCAAGGTGCCGACGCTGATCCATGAGCAGAACGCGGTGATGGGGCGCGCCAACCGGGCGCTGGCCGGCCGTGTCGATGCCATCGCCGGCGGCTTCCTGCCGCAGGACACCAGTGCTGCCGGTGTGAAGACAGTGACGACAGGCAATCCGGTCAGGCCGGCCGTGCTGGAAGCGGCCAGGACGAATTATGCGGCATCGACCGGGGAACAGCCGTTTCGCCTGCTGGTGTTCGGCGGCAGCCAGGGCGCTCAGTTCTTTTCCGATGCCGTGCCGGGGGCGATCGCGCTGCTTTCCGATGCTCAGCGCAAGCGGCTGGTCATTACCCAACAAGCTCGCGCCGATGATGTGGCGCGGGTCAAGGCGGCCTATGCGGCACTGGGCGTTGCTGCCGAGGTCTCACCCTTCTTCACCGACATGGCGCAGCGCATGGCGGCTGCGCACCTGGTGATCTCGCGCTCCGGCGCCTCGACCGTTTCGGAGATCGCCGTCATCGGCCGGCCGGCGCTCCTGGTGCCTTACCCCTACGCGCTCGACCACGACCAGGCGGCGAACGCGGCGGCCCTTGCCGCTGCCGGCGGCGGCGAAGTGCATCCGCAATCCTCGCTCTCGCCCGAACGCATCGCAGCGCTCATTGGCGAGCTGATGGACGACCCCGATCGGCTTGTGGCGATGGCGGCGGGCGCGAAATCGGCCGGCCGGCCGAACGCGGCACGGTTGCTCGCTGATCTTACAGAGGCTATTGCGTCCAAAAAAACCATTTCGGATTTCAGGAAGGGGACGCAAGCATGAAGATGCCGCAGACCATCGGCCTTGTGCATTTCATCGGCATTGGCGGCATCGGCATGAGCGGCATTGCCGAAGTGCTGCACAATCTCGGCTACAAGGTGCAAGGGTCCGATCAGGCCGAAAGCGCCAATGTGCAGCGGCTGCGCGACAAGGGCATCGAATGCTTCGTCGGCCATAGGGCCGAGAATCTCGGCGATGCCGAGGTTGTCGTCGTCTCGACGGCGATCAAGAAATCCAACCCTGAGCTCAAGGCCGCGCGCGAAAAGCTGCTGCCGATCGTGCGCCGGGCCGAAATGCTGGCCGAGCTGATGCGCTTTCGCCAGGCGGTGGCGATCGGCGGCACGCATGGCAAGACGACCACGACCTCGATGGTGGCGACCTTGCTCGATGCCGGTGGGCTCGATCCGACCGTCATCAATGGCGGCATCATCAATGCCTACGGCACCAATGCGCGCATGGGCGACGGCGAATGGATGGTGGTCGAGGCCGACGAAAGCGACGGCACTTTCCTGAAACTGCCGGCCGAGATCGCGGTCGTCACCAACATCGATCCCGAGCATCTCGATCACTATGGCAGCTTCGACAAGGTGCGGGAGGCGTTCCGCCAGTTTGTCGAGAACGTGCCGTTCTACGGTTTTGGCGTGATGTGCACCGACCATCCCGAGGTGCAGGCGCTGGTCAGCCGCATCGAGGACCGCCGGGTCATCACCTATGGCGAGAATGCGCAGGCCGACGTGCGCTTTACCAATCACCGCATGGCAGGTGCCATTTCGGAATTCGACGTGGTGATCCGCGACCGCAAGACAGGCGGCCAGACTGTCATAGCAGGCCTGCGCCTGCCGATGCCCGGCCGCCACAACGTCTCCAACGCGACGGCAGCGATCGCGGTCGCGCATGAGCTCGGCCTGTCGGCCGAGGCGATCAAGAAGGGCCTGTCGTCCTTCGCCGGCGTCAAGCGCCGCTTCACCCATACCGGTTCGTGGGACGGCGTCGAAATATTCGATGATTACGGCCACCATCCGGTCGAGATCTCGGCGGTGCTGAAGGCGGCGCGCAGCGCCACCCAGGGTCGCGTCATCGCCATTGCCCAGCCGCATCGCTTCACCCGGCTGCATGATCTGTTCAACGAGTTTTCCACTTGCTTCAACGACGCCGACACAGTGATGGTGGCGCCGGTCTACGCGGCCGGCGAAGAGCCGATCGACGGCGTCAGCTCGGACGCGCTGGTGTCGCGCATCCGCGCCGGCGGCCATCGCGACGCGCGCTACATCGAGGGTCCGGCGGCGATCGCGCCCGTCATCCGTGATCTGGCCAAGCCGGGTGACTTCGTCGTCTTCCTGGGCGCCGGCAACATCACCCAATGGGCCTATGCGTTGCCCAAGGAGCTTGGCGGGACCGTCTCATGATGCACGGCCAGGCCCTGATCGACAGACTTGGCGACCGGCTTGCCGGCCTGCGCGGCCGCCTCACGCCGAACGCCGAGATGGACAAGATCACCTGGTTCCGTGCCGGGGGCCTGGCTGAAGCGTTGTTCCAGCCGGCTGATGAGGAGGATCTTGCGGTGTTCCTCAAAGCCGTTCCTGAAGAAATACCTCTTACCGTCGTTGGCGTCGGCTCGAACCTTTTGGTCCGCGACGGCGGCATCGAGGGCTTTGTCATCCGCCTTTCGGCCAAGGGCTTCGGCGAGGCCGAGGTGATTTCGCCGATCAGGATCAAGGCGGGAGCTGCGACCCCCGACAAGCGTGTCGCAGCGGTGGCGCTCGAGGCCGGCATTGGCGGCTTTCATTTCTACCACGGCATTCCGGGTGCAATCGGCGGTGCGCTGCGGATGAATGCCGGCGCCAATGGTGTCGAGACGCGCGAGCGCGTCGTCGAAGTGCGGGCGCTCGACCGCAAGGGCAATGTGCAGACGCTGAGCAATGCCGATATGGGATACGCCTATCGCCATTCAGCGGCGCCCTCCGGGCTGATCTTCACCTCGGCCGTGTTCGAAGGCTTTGCCGAGGAGAAAACGGCGATCAAGGCGGCGATGGAGGCCGTGCAGAACCATCGCGAGACCGTGCAGCCGATCCGCGAGAAGACCGGTGGCTCGACCTTCAAGAATCCGGAAGGCACGTCGGCCTGGAAGGAGATCGACAGAGCGGGCTGCCGCGGCCTGATGATCGGCGGGGCCCAGATGTCGCCGATGCATTGCAACTTCATGATCAACACGGGAACCGCGACCGGCTACGACCTTGAATATCTCGGCGAGACGGTGCGCACGCGGGTGCTGGAGAATTCCGGTATCCGGTTGCAATGGGAAATCAAGCGAATCGGCAATTTCCGGCCGGGGCATGCCGTGCAGGAGTTTCTCGGGCAGCTCCTTTAAGGTGCACTTTGGCGCGCGTTGAAGTTCATATGATGCATGAACTTCAACGAGGCCGAAACGGTCCGCGACCGTTGCCGCAAAGACTCAACGACACGCTTTTCGCATCCATTTTCTCAGAAAGTGAATCTCTCGGAATCGTAAGCACTTGCCAGTGAATCAACTCTCTGATTCTCTGCTCGAAAGCGTTTCCTGATTTGAGTCGTTCGACGCGTTTTCAGCGTTTTCCGTCTGGGTGGCAACCTGCCGGGAGACTCTGACTCAATGTTGCGGAAAATCTGGTTTTGGTCCGCCGTGAGAGAGGGGATGCCGGGGAATGAAAAACAAGCATGTGGCCGTCCTGCTGGGTGGTTTTTCGTCCGAGCGGCCCGTGTCTCTTTCGTCGGGAAGGGCTTGTGCCGATGAGCTCGAGAAGGAAGGCTACCAGGTCACCCGTGTCGATGTCGGGCGCGATGTCGGCTCCGTGCTTGCCGAGCTCAAGCCGGATGTCGCCTTCAATGCGCTGCACGGCCCTTTTGGCGAGGACGGCACCATTCAGGGCATCCTTGAATATCTCGGCATTCCCTACACCCATTCTGGCGTGCTCGCCTCGGCTCTGGCCATGAACAAGGAGCAGGCCAAGCGGGTTGCCAAGTCGGTCGGCATCGTGGTCGCCGAATCGAAGGTCGCCAGCCGCTTTGCCATCCAGAACAAGCATCCGATGAAGCCGCCCTATGTGGTCAAGCCGGTCAATGAGGGTTCGAGCTTCGGTGTCGTCATCGTGCATGAGGGCCAGTCGCATCCGCCGCAGGTTCTTGGCTCGTCGGAGTGGAAATATGGCGATACCGTCATGGTCGAGCGCTACATCCACGGCAGGGAGCTGACCTGCGCGGTGATGGGCGATGTGGCGCTGGGGGTCTGCGAGATCATCCCGACCGGCCATTCCTTCTACGACTATGATTCAAAATATGTCGCCGGGGGATCAAAGCACGAATGCCCCGCAAAAGTTTCACCGAATATTTACCAAAAAATACAAACACTGGCGCTCAAGGCTCACCAAGCGATCGGCTGTCGAGGCGTTTCCCGTTCGGACTTCCGTTATGACGATCGTCATTCCGAAAACGGCGAGATTGTCTGGCTCGAGGTCAACACCCAGCCGGGTATGACGCCGACGTCTTTGGTGCCTGAAATCGCCGCCCATGCCGGGCACTCGTTTGGCGATTTGTTGAGTTGGATGGTGGAGGACGCTTCGTGTCTGCGTTGAAATGGGGACAAGGTAGGGAGAGGGGCGCGGCCGGGCCGGCGCTGTTCGGCCTGTCATTGTCGTTGGACCATTTCGTACTGCCGCGCATGCTTCGCCGCCCGGTGCGCATTCTGGCGCGCCTGGGCGTTGGGGAATTCCAGGCGCCGCGCTTTTCCGCGGCCATGATGTCGGCCGTGCTGATTTTCTCGAGCAGTGCCTATGGCGCCTATCTCGGTGGTCACGTCGACGGTATCGTGCAGAGCATCACCGCCCGTACCGGCTTTGCCGTCGATCAGGTCAAGGTGGTCGGCAATCGCCAGACCTCGGAAATCGATATACTCGACAGGCTTGAACTTGATGGCTGGACGTCGCTGATCGGCTTTAATGCCGAGGCAGCGCGCGAACGGATCTCCGGCCTGCCGTGGATCGAGGTTGCGGCGGTGCGCAAGGTCTACCCGCATACGCTGGAAGTACGTGTCGAGGAGCGCGAGGCTTTCGCGCTCTGGCAGCAGGGCGACGAGCTTTCGGTCATCGAGAGGAATGGTGCCATGATCGCGCCGTTCTCGGGCGGCAAGCAGGTGCTTCTGCCGCTGCTGATCGGCACCGGCGCGCCGGCGAGCGCGCCCGATTTCCTGGCCAAGGTCGAAAAATATCCCGAGCTCGCGAGCCGGATCAAAGGTTATATCCGCGTCGGCGAGCGGCGCTGGGACCTGAAGCTGGACAATGGCATCACCGTCAAGCTTCCCGAGGACGACGAGGATCAGGCGCTCGCCGAACTCGTGAAGATGGATCATGACAGCGGCTTGCTGTCGCGTGACATCGCCGCCGTCGACATGCGCCTGACGGACCGGCTGGTCGTGCAGTTGACGGCGGAAGCGGCGACGCAGCGCGAAGCCGCCCTCAACGAGAAACCCAAGAGCCTGAAGCGCAAGCCGGAGACGAAGATATGAACTGGCTTGGCGGTCCTGGCGATGCCGCGTCGCGCCGGTCCGGCACCCTGACGGTGCTGGATGTCGGTTCGAGCAAGATCTGCTGCATGGTGGCCAAGCTGAAGCCGTGCGATGACGGCAAGCTGCTGCGCGGCCGCTCGCACCGGATCCAGGTGATCGGCATCGGTCACCAGAAGTCGCAAGGCGTGAAGTCGGGTGTCATCGTCGATCTCGACCGCGCCGAGCACGCCATCCGCCTTTCCGTCGACGCGGCCGAGCGCATGGCCGGGCTGACGGTCGATTCGCTCATCGTCAACATGACGGCCGGCCGGCTCAAGAGCGAAGCCTTCTCCGCCACCATCAATCTTGGCGGCCATGAGGCCGACGAGGCCGACATCAAGCGCGTTCTCGGTGCTGGCGCCAAGCAGGCGCTGAAGGCCGAGCGCGAGGTGATCCATTCGCTTCCCGTCGGCTTCTCGCTGGATGCCGAACGCGGCGTGCGCGATCCGCGCGGCATGGTCGGTGACGCACTCGGCGTCGACATGCATGTGCTGACCGGCGACGCCGCGCCGATGCGCAATCTGGAGCTTTCCATCAACCGTTCGCATCTGTCGGTCGAGCGCATGGTGGCGACGCCCTATGCCAGCGGTTTGGCGGCCCTGGTCGACGACGAGCTGGAAATGGGTGCGGCCTGCATCGACATGGGCGGCGGCACGACAACGATTTCGGTGTTTTCGGAAGGCAAGTTCGTCCATGGCGACGCCATCGCCATCGGCGGCAACCACGTCACGCTGGACATGGCCAAGGGGCTGTCGACCTCGCTCGATGCCGCGGAACGGCTGAAGGTGATGCATGGCTCGGCGCTGCCGGGCAGCGCAGACGACCGCGACCTGGTCTCGATCCAGCCGATCGGCGACGATGGCGACGTGCCCTTGCAGATCCCGCGCTCGGTGATGACGCGCATCGTGCGTGCCCGTATCGACGAGACGCTCGAACTGCTGCGCGACCGGCTCAACAGGTCCGGCTACGGCAATGCGGTGGGCAAGCGTGTGGTGCTCACCGGCGGCGCCAGCCAGCTTGCCGGCCTGCCGGAGGCGGCGCGCCGCATCCTGGGACGCAATGTGCGCATCGGCCGCCCGCTCGGCGTGGCCGGCCTGCCGGAAGCGGCGAAGGGGCCGGCCTTCTCGGCCGCGGTGGGGCTTCTGATCTATCCGCAGATGGCGAGCTTCGAGAGCCATCCTGCGAAAGGAATTTCCGGTCTCAAAATGACCGGAACGGGCGGAAAACTGCATCGCATGAGTCAGTGGTTGAGAGACAGTTTCTAAAATTGACGGGGACAGCCCCATAGGCGGCCGCGGCGGCGAAGCGGCGTGAAAGGCAAAGGACGGAGACAATGACCATCAATCTGCAGAAGCCGGACATCACCGAGCTTAAGCCGCGCATCACCGTGTTCGGTGTCGGCGGCGGCGGCGGCAATGCCGTCAACAACATGATCACCGCCGGTTTGCGCGGTGTCGAGTTCGTGGTGGCCAACACCGACGCGCAGGCGCTGACCATGTCGAAGGCGGGCCGCCTGATCCAGCTCGGCGCGCATGTCACCGAAGGCCTTGGCGCCGGCTCGCAGCCGGAAGTCGGCCGTGCGGCGGCGGAAGAGTGCATCGATGAAATCCTCGATCACCTGACCAACACCCATATGTGCTTCGTCACCGCCGGCATGGGCGGCGGCACCGGCACCGGTGCTGCTCCCGTCGTTGCCCGCGCGGCGCGCGAAAAGGGCATCCTCACCGTCGGCGTCGTCACCAAGCCGTTCCACTTCGAAGGCCAGCGCCGCATGAAGACCGCGGATTTCGGCATCGAGGAATTGCAGAAATGCGTCGATACGCTGATCGTCATCCCCAACCAGAACCTGTTCCGGCTGGCCAATGACAAGACCACCTTCGCCGATGCCTTCGCCATGGCCGACCAGGTGCTCTATTCCGGTGTCGCCTGCATCACCGACCTGATGGTCAAGGAAGGCCTGATCAATCTCGACTTCGCCGACGTCCGTTCCGTCATGCGCGAGATGGGCAAAGCGATGATGGGCACCGGCGAGGCTTCCGGCGAGGGCCGCGCGATGGCCGCCGCCGAAGCGGCGATCGCCAACCCGCTGCTCGACGAGACCTCGATGAAGGGGGCCAAGGGCCTGCTGATCTCGATCACCGGCGGCCGCGACCTGACGCTGTTCGAAGTCGACGAAGCCGCGACCCGTATCCGCGAGGAAGTCGACCAGGACGCCAACATCATCCTGGGCGCCACCTTCGACGAGGAACTCGAAGGCGTCATTCGCGTCTCGGTAGTTGCCACCGGCATCGACAAGTCGGCGGCTGAAATCGCCGCCGCGCCGATCTCGATCCGCACGGCGCCTCCGAAGCCGGCCAACCGCCCGGCGGCTCAGATCGCGGAGGTTCGTCCGGCGCCTGTCCAGCAGGCGGCATACGAGCCACGCGCTGTCGACCCGGTCGCGGAAGCCATCCATCTGGCCGAAGCTAATGCCGCGGCCATGGCGCAGGCGCGCCCAGCCCCGGTCGCCCACGCTGAAGATTTCCGCCCGCAGAGCAAGATCTTCCAGGCACCGCCCGCCCAGCCGATGCCGCAGCCGGTGGTCCAGCAGATGCAGCCGGCCCCGCAGCCGCGCGAGATGCTGCGCGAAGCCCCGCAGCCGGTTGCGATGGCGCCGCAGCGTATGCCGCGCGTCGAGGACTTTCCGCCGGTCGTCAAGGCCGAGGTGGATGCCAAGAGCCGCCCGGTCGATCACGAGAACAACAGCGGACCGATGGGCCTGCTGAAGCGCCTGACCAATGGCCTGACCCGCCGCGAGGAGGAACCCGCAAGGCTGCAGCCGGCGCAGCCGCGCGAGCCCAAGCTGCGCCAGGCAGCGCCCGAAGTACGCCGTCTCGCCAGTCAGGATGCGCAGCTGTATGCGCCGCGCCGTGGCCAGCTCGATGATCAGGGCCGCCTGACGCCGCAGGTGAGGACGACTCAGGAAGAAGATCAGCTGGAGATTCCGGCGTTCCTGCGCCGCCAGGCCAACTGATTGGTAAACGGACTGTAACATTTGTTAACAGGCAAGCGAGGAATCGCTTGCCTGTTAACGTTTTAAATGATGGGATTTCAACGACTTACCAATTCGTACTCATTCCATTTCGCGGTTACACAGAGTAAGAAACCGTGATTTGGAGTCTCCCTGACGGGACATTATCTTCGCTGCCTACCATCATCGGTTTGCCGGGATTTCGGGGGAAGTCGCCCTGCCAGCCGATTCACACAAGAGCCGCGCCCTCGGGCTGGAGAAGCGGACCTAGGCATTACGGGCTTATGGGGATTGTCTTGCACGACTATCAGACGACATTGAAGACGCGCGCGTCGCTTACCGGCACCGGCGTCCACAGCGGCAAGGAAGTGTCCATCAGCTTCGTGCCCGCGGATGCCGACACCGGCATCGTTTTCCAGCTTTTCAACGGTGCGGAGCAGGGCCGCGAGTTTCGTGCCCTGGTTTCGGAAGTCGGCGCTACCGACCTGTGCACCATGCTTGGTGATCCCGCCGGCGAGCATATCGCCACGGTCGAGCACATCATGGCGGCGCTGTTTGGGCTCGGCATCGATAATGTCGCTGTCGAGATCGATGGTTCCGAGGTTCCTATCTTCGATGGCAGCGCCATGGCGTTCGTCGAAGCCATCGACCAGGCGGGTATCGAGACGCTCTCGGTCAAGCGGCGCTATATCAGGGTCATCAAGCCCGTCCGCATCGAGAACGGCGCCTCGTGGGCGGAGTTTCGCCCCTATGACGGGACCCGTTTCGAGATCGAGATCGACTTCGAAAGTCCGGCGATCGGTCGTCAGCTGTTCGCCTCCGACCTCAATGCCGATATTTTCCGTCGCGACATCGCGCGCGCCCGCACCTTCGGCTTCATGAAGGATGTCGAGCGGCTGTGGGCTGCAGGCTATGCGCTCGGCTCCTCGCTGGAGAACTCGCTGGTCATCGGCGACGACAACCGCGTCATCAATATGGGCGGCCTGCGCTATCCCAACGAATTCGTGCGCCATAAAACGCTGGACGCCATGGGCGACCTGGCGCTGGCCGGTGCCCGCTTCATCGGCTGCTTCCGCTCCTATCGCGGCGGTCACAGGATGAATGCCGCGGCCCTGCGCCGTCTGCTCTCGGACCGCACGGCATTCGAAATCGTCGAGACGACACGCCGCGAGCGTGGCCGCAGCGCCGAGATGAACGCCGTCAATGCGCCACTCTACGCGCCCTGGATGATCTGATTTCCCGGGGTTTTTCGGGTTCCATGGGCGGTATCGCGTGTGGCAGGAATGCACCACTCGCCAGTGAAATTGCATTGACGTCCAAGCTGCGTCCGGCCGCCACAAAAATGTGCGATTGGCCGGAGATAGCGTTGTCGGGCAAGGCGGTTATGGTTTATGGCTGCTGCCGTCGATTAATGCATGTCGTTCAAAAGTGGGGACCAGTTTTGAAACAATGGCATGCAACTGGCATTGAAATAGCGCCGAAAGGGCGAGATCCAATCATGTTCTTCAAGCGAGTTGGTCAATTGAAAGCACCGCAGAGGGCTGTTTTCCTGGCGCTTTCAGTAGTTGTTCCATCGCTCTTTCTGTCGGCCTGCATGTCGTCGGAGAAAGATATCGACCTGTCGACCTATGTCGACCAGACCGAGCCGGCCGATGTTCTCTACAATCAGGGCCTTGCCAATCTCAATGCCGGGCGCCTGCAGGAGGCGAGCAAGAAGTTCGACGCCGTCGACCGCCAGCATCCCTATTCAGAATGGGCCCGCAAATCGATGGTGATGGGCGCTTTCGCCGACTATCGCCAGGGCAATTACGATGAGGCGATCGGCTCGGCCAAGCGCTATCTCACGCTTTACCCGTCGACCGATGACGCCGCCTATGCGCAGTACATCATCGGCTTGAGCTACTACCGTCAGATCAAGGACGTGACGCAGGACCAGAAGGAAGCGCGTCAGACCGTCCAGACGATGCAGGATCTGGTCACGCGCTGGCCGACATCGGAATATGTCGACGACGCCAAGGAAAAGATCCGCTTCGCCAACGATCAGCTGGCCGGCAAGGAAATGCAGATCGGCCGCTACTATCTCGAGCGGCGTGAATACATCGCCGCCGTCAAGCGCTTCCGCACCGTGGTCGAGAACTATTCTAACACCCGCCATGTCGAGGAGGCGCTCGCCCGCCTGACCGAAAGCTATTACGCGATGGGTCTGACCTCGGAGGCGCAGACCGCCGCCGCCGTGCTCGGCACCAATTACCCTGACAGTTCATGGTACAAGGATTCATACAAGCTCTTGCAGAGCAATGGGCTTGCACCGCGCGAAAATGCCGGGTCGTGGATATCCAAGGCCGGAAAGATGATCACCGGCGCCTGATCCCAAGCAGACGTTGCAGGCTTCACCAACGCGCCGTCTGCCTGGTTTTGTTGCTTGTCGCGGGTTTAGCCGCAAAACCGCACGACACTTTTGCGGAACCTGCCTGGAGCACTCGGATCGAAGCGTGCGCTTTTTCGGATTGATCCGGTGCTCAAACAAAAAGATAGTGCGGCGCTGCGACTCCAAACCGTCGCGTGCCGTTCTAGATTTGGGTTCTGATGCTTTCCAGACTGTCGATCCGCGATATCGTCCTGATCGAGAAGCTGGATATCGACTTCCAGCCGGGTCTTTCGGTGCTGACCGGCGAAACCGGTGCCGGAAAATCCATCCTGCTCGATGCCTTGTCGCTGGCGCTCGGAGCGCGCGGCGATGCTTCGCTGGTGCGCCATGGCGCGGCGCAGGGGCAGGTCATCGCCGTCTTCGACGTGCCGCGTAACCATCCGGCGCGTACGCTGCTTGCCGACAATGCGATCGAGGATGACGGCGACATCATCCTGCGCCGCCTGCAGACGGCGGACGGCCGCACCCGCGTCTTCGTCAACGATCAGCCTTCAAGCGTCACCCTGATGCGCGATGTCGGGCGCGCGCTGGTCGAGATCCACGGCCAGCATGACGAGCGCGCGCTGGTCGATCCCGGAGCGCACCGCGAGGTGCTCGACGCTTTCGGTGGCCATCTCGGCGCCGTCCGCTCGACCGGCGAGGCATGGCGGCACTGGCGCGCCTGCGAGCAGGAGCTGTCGCGACACCGCGCCAAGGTGGCGGCGGCGGCGCGCGAGGCTGATTATTTGCGCGCGGCGGTGGCGGAACTGACGAAGCTCGATCCGCAGCCGGGTGAGGAGACTGATCTCGCCGAACTGCGGGCGTCGATGATGCGAGCGGAGAAGATCGCTTCCGAAATCCATGATGCGCAGGATGTGCTGTCCGGCCCGTCCTCGCCCTTGCCGCAACTGGCCAGCCTGCTGCGGCGGCTGCAGCGCAAGGTGACGGAGGCGCCCGGCCTGCTCGACGATGTCGTCAAATCGCTCGATGAGGCGATGCTGTCGCTCGACGCGGCGCAATCGGGCGTCGAGGCAGCATTGCGCGCCACCGAATATGATCCGCAGCGGCTGGAGAAAGCGGAGGAGCGGCTGTTTTCGCTGCGCGCGGCCTCGCGCAAGCACAGCATCGCCGTCGACGATTTGGCGCAGCTGCGCGACACGATGTCGGCCGATCTCGCCGATCTCGATGCCGGCGAGGAGCGCCTGCACGGGTTGGAAAAGCAGGCCACCGCCGCGCGCGAGACCTATGACATTGCCGCCGCGCAGCTGTCCTCGCTTCGCCATGCGGCGGCGGTCGGCCTGACCAAGGCGGTGATGGCGGAATTGCCGGCTCTGAAGCTCGAACGCGCCGCCTTTATCGTGGAAATGAAGAGCGAGGTCGAAAGCCGCATGGAAGAGGGGATCGATCAGATCGAATTCTGGGTGCGGACCAATCCAGGCACGCGGCCCGGGCCGATGATGAAAGTGGCCTCCGGCGGGGAGCTTTCGCGCTTCCTTCTGGCGCTGAAGGTGGCGCTGGCTGATCGCGGCTCGGCGCCGACGCTGGTGTTCGACGAAATCGACACCGGTGTGGGCGGCGCTGTCGCCGACGCTATCGGCCAGCGGCTGGCGCGGCTGTCGAAGCGGGTCCAGGTGCTGTCGGTGACGCATGCGCCACAGGTGGCGGCGCGCGCGGCGACGCATTTCCTGATCTCCAAATCCGGCACCACCGACCGTGTCGCCACAGGCATTGCCGAAATGGATCGGCCGGCGCGGCAGGAAGAGATCGCGCGCATGCTGGCCGGCGCCACCATCACCGACGAGGCGCGCGCCGCCGCCGAGCGATTGCTGCGCGAGAATACCGCCGTTTCCTGATGGCGCTGCTTCCCGATCGGGGGTGCCTCTAACTGGTGAATTCGACGCACGAACAGAGTCAGCATATGGCTCCATCCTGCTGTTTCGGCGTGGTTTTGTCAGAATTCAGCTCCCTTCCATCCGAATCCTGATCTATTGTCCCGGGCCAACTGTAGCCAGGTGCAAAACCATGTCCGAAAAACCAGTCGATGCCCTGACCGAAAGCGAGGCCGAAGCTGAGCTGAAGCGCCTCGCGGAAGAGATCGCCGAGCACGATCGGCGCTACCATACCGAAGACGCGCCAGTTATCACCGATGCGGAATATGATGCGCTGGCACGGCGCAACCTTGCCATCGAGGAGCGCTTTCCTGCGCTGGTTCGCGAGGACTCGCCGTCGCTGAGGGTTGGTGCAGCACCCGCGGAAGGCTTTACCAAGGTGCGCCACGCCGTGCCGATGCTCAGCCTTGCCAAGGCCTATACCGACGATGACGTCACGGATTTCATCGAACGCGGGCGGCGATTCTTCGATCGCGACAAGGAGCTCGATATCGCCTTCACCGCCGAACCGAAGATCGACGGGCTGTCGGCTTCGCTGCGTTACGAAAACGGTGTGTTCGTGCAGGGCGCGACGCGTGGCAACGGCGCCGTCGGCGAGGACATCACCGCCAATTTGAAGACTATCGCCGACATCCCTGCGAAGTTGAAAGGCTCGGGCTGGCCCGAAACCATCGAGATCCGCGGCGAGGTTTATATGACCTATGCGGAATTCGAGGCGCTGAAGCAACGCTCGGCAGCGGCCGGCGGCCAGGACTATGTCAATCCGCGCAATACGGCGGCCGGGTCGCTGCGCCAGAAGGATCCGTCCGTCACCGCCAGCCGCAACCTCAAATTCTTCGCCTATGCCTGGGGCTACACCTCGGCGGATCCCGCTCCGACCCAATATGATTCGGTACAGAAATTCGCCGAGTGGGGGTTCAAGATCAGTCCGCTGATGGTGCGGGCGAAATCGGCCGAGGAGTTGATCGCGCATTATCATCGGATCGAGGAGCAGCGCTCGGCGCTCGGCTACGATATCGACGGTGTCGTCTACAAGGTCGACCAGCTGGAATTGCAACGCCGATGGGGCTTCGTCACCGGCGAACCGCGCTGGGCGGTCGCGCATAAATTTCCGGCCGAACAGGCGATGACGACCGTGCAGAAGATCGACATCCAGGTCGGCCGTACCGGTACGCTGGCGCCGGTTGCGCGGCTGGCGCCGGTCACTGTCGGCGGCGTCGTGGTCGAGAACGTCACGCTGCACAATGAGGACTACATCAAGGGCCTGGACAGCACCGGCGAGCCGATCCGAGATGGCATCGATGTGCGCATCGGCGATACGGTCGTGATCCAGCGGGCAGGCGATGTCATTCCGCAGATCGTCAGCGTCGTCATCGACAAGCGGCCTGCTGATGCGGTGCCTTACGAGTTCCCTCACACTTGCCCGATCTGCGGCTCGCCGGCGACGCGCGAGATCAACGAAAAGACCGGCAAGGAAGATTCCCGCCGGCGCTGCACCGGCGAACTGATCTGCCCGGCGCAGGCGGTGGAGGGATTGCGCCACTTCGTGTCACGCGGTGCCCTGGACATCGAAGGGCTCGGCGCGGAAAACATAGACACGTTCTTCAATGCGGGATTGATCAAGACCGCCGCCGATATCTTCACGCTCAGGGACCGCCGTCCGGCTGTCACCAGGGCGCTGGCCGAGCGCCGTGAGGAGCAGGCGAGGCAGCGCGAGGCCGCATCGGGCAAGACACGCAAGAATGTGCGCAGCGTCGAGGATCGCAACTATGAGGGCCTCGACAAGCTGTTCGCCGCCATCGATTCGCGCCGCGAGCCGGAGCTGGACCGCTTCATCTTCGCGCTCGGCATCCGCCATATCGGTGAAACGACGGCCGCCGTGCTTGCCCGCACCTTCTCGACCATCGAGGAGCTGATGCGCGTCGGCAAGGAGACAGCCGCAGCGGAGAATCCACATACGGTTTTCCCCTCGGTCAACGGCATCGGCGATACCGTGATCGATGCTTTGCGCGACTTCTTCGGCAATGAGCGCAATGACGACGTGCTTGACGCGTTGCTCCGCCAAGTCAAGCCGAAGCCGTATATCGTCAACGTCTCGGCCGACAGCGAGGTCGCCGGCAAGACGGTCGTGTTCACGGGCTCGCTGGAGAAGATGACACGCTCCGAAGCCAAGGCGATGGCGGAGCGCCTCGGCGCCAAGGTCGCGGGCTCGGTTTCGGCGAAGACCGATCTTGTCGTGGCCGGGCCAGGTGCCGGCTCCAAGCTGAAGCTCGCCAGCGAACTCGGCATCGAGGTGATCGACGAGGATGCCTGGCTGGTGCGGATCGGCAAGGCATGATGGAAGGCGCATTCAAGGGTTTCGGCCCGAAAGCCATTCCGTTCCTGAAGGCGCTGGACTTCCATCAGAGCCGCGAATGGTTCCTGGAAAACCGCGACCTGTTCGAACAGGAATTGCGCGATCCGCTCAGTGATCTGGTCGACACGCTGACCGAGCGTTTCGCGGAGGCAGGTCTCGGCCTGCGCGGCGACCGCAAGAAGTCGCTGTTCCGGATCAATCGCGACGTGCGTTTCGCTAGGGATAAGCGGCCCTACAACAGGCATTTGTCGGCCATCCTGTCGCCCGACGGCACCAAGATGGAGCAGGGCGTGTTCTACGTGCATATCGGGCTTGAGCGCTGCTTTGCCGACATCGCCTGGTGGCAGCCGGAGCCTGCGCTGCTGCTGGCGATGCGCAAAGCCGTCGCGACGAAGCCGGACAAGTTTCGCGCCCTGGTGGCGGCGTTGAAGAAGAACCGGCTTGAACTCGAGACCGAAGGCCGTATGAAGCGTACGCCACGCGGCTTCGAGGAAATCAGCGATCCCGATCTGGTCGCCGCCATCCGCCACCGGCATTTCTATGTCCAGCATGTCATCGATCCGGCCGGAATCCATACGGCTGATCTGGTCGATGAACTCGTCGATTTCACCTTGCGCGCCAAGCCGCTGCTCGACTGGGGCAGGGCGATTGAGGGCAATATCCCGAAGGAATAAGCGCATAGAGCAGTTCACCGTTTCACGGAAACGGCAAACCGCTCTAACTCTTTGTTTTGGCGCAATCCCGGACGGAAAACCGTTTCACACTTTTCCTGGAATTGCTCTAACTCAGCCGATCCAGCGATCATTTCCGCTGATCGTTTGGCTCAAGCGAATTCGTGTGACACGGCAAGCCGCGCCACCTACATACCGCGCTTCCCTTGTTGTTGTGCATGTCGTTATCCCTGCTACGCACTTTTGGGCGACATGCATCAGGAGTGGTTGATGGCGACGGACGCAATTTCGGAGAGCAGCGAAAGAAGCGATTTCTGGCAGGGCGTGCGGCTGTCGATGCCTGTCGTGGTGGCGTCTGCGCCGTTTGCGGTGCTGTTCGGTGCGCTCGCCGTCGACAATGGTTTCTCGGTCCTGGAAGCCTTCCTGATGAGCGCGCTGGTCTATGGCGGCGCCAGCCAGATGGTCGGCATCCAGCTGTTCGGCCAGCATGTGGCGCCGTGGCTGATCGTGCTGTCGATCTTCGCCGTCAATTTCCGCCACGTGCTCTATTCCGCAGGCATCGGCCGGCGCATCGCGCACTGGCCTGTCACCCAGCAGGCACTTGGTTATTTCATCCTCACCGATCCGCAATTCGCGGTAGCCGAAGCGCGGGCGCAATCGGGCCAGACGGTCGGCTTTGCCTGGTATCTGGGGCTTGGCTTGCCGGTCTATCTGTTCTGGATCGTCGAAAGCGCGCTTGGCGCACTGTTCGGCAAGCTGATCCCCGACACGCATGCGCTCGGCATCGATTTCCTGCTGCCGATCTATTTCCTCGGTCTCGTGCTGGGCTTTCGCAAGCGGCCGCTGTGGCTGCCGGTGGTCGTCGCCAGCGCCGCCGCCTCGATCATCGCCTACAAGACGGTCGGCTCGCCTTGGCATGTCTCGATTGGCGCTGTTGCCGGTGTGCTGCTGGCGGTCATCCTGCCTCCCCATCACAGCGGCGTAAAGGCACGGCCATGAGCACGACCTTCTGGATCATCATCGCCGGCGCAATCGCGACCTATCTGACGCGCATCGGCGGGCATCTGGTCATCTCCCGCTTCGAAACCATCCATCCGCGCGTCGAGGCCGGTCTCAACGCCGTGCCGGCGGCGGTGCTGACGACGCTGGTGGCGCCGGAACTGTTGAATGCCGGGCCGGCGGAATGGGCCGCACTGGTGGTCACCGCGGTCGTCTCGCTGCGCGGTGGGTTGATGGCGATGTTTCTGGCGGGTGCGGCGATGTTGATCGTGGCGCGGCAGTTCGTCGGGTAGGGCGTATCGATATTCAGGTGATGACGGCCTGCAAACGGCGGCTTCCTGCGCTTCCGGTGCTCACGTACCCAAAAGTACGCTCCGCTCCGGTTCTCGGAACCCATCGTTTTCGGCTCGTCCTGACCTGAATCTCGACACGCCCTCGGCGCCTCAGAAAATCAAATCTTCGCGTCGTGCGGCAGCGGCGCTGTCGCCTTCTCCAGCCAGGCCAGCGTTTCGCCGTCGAGCATCGGGCCGATCTCGGTCAGCACGCGCGCATGGTACGTGTCCAGCCAGTGCAACTCGTCGCGCGTCAGGAGGTCCGACTGCACCAGTCTTGTGTCGATCGGCGCCAGCGTCAGCGTCTCGAAGCCGTGCATGGCGATATCGCCGCCCTCGATCTCTTGCGCCGGCGTCACCAGGATCAGGTTCTCGATGCGGATGCCGTAGGCGCCTTCCTTGTAGTAGCCCGGCTCGTTGGACAGCATCATGCCTTCGAGCAGCTTTTCGGTGCCGGTGCGGGCGATACGCTGCGGCCCTTCATGCACGGCCAGATACGAGCCGACGCCATGGCCGGTGCCGTGGGCGAAGTCGCAACCGTGCTTCCACAGCGCCATGCGCGCGACGGCATCGATCTCGGAGCCGCGCGTGCCGGCGGGAAAGCGCAAGGTGGAAATGCCGATCATGCCTTTCAGCACCAGGGTGAAGCGTTCGCGCATCTCCTGCGTCGGCTGGCCGATCGGCACGGTGCGCGTGATGTCGGTGGTGCCGTCCTGATACTGCGCACCGGAATCGAGCAGGAACAGCTCGCCGGCCTGCAGCTTACGGCTGGTGGCGCGCGACACGCGGTAATGCATGATGGCACCGTTCGGGCCGGCGCCCGAAATGGTGTCGAAGGAGACATCGCGCAACGGCATCTGGGTCTCTTCGCCGGTCTGCCGGCGCTGTTCCTCCAGCCGGGTGACCACCGATATCTCGTCGAGCGATCCGGGTTTTTGCCGCTCCAGCCAGCACAGAAGCTTCGCCACGGCGGCACCGTCACGCCGATGCGCGGCGCGCGAGCCGTTGATTTCGGCCTGGTTCTTGGTGGCGCGCGGGATGCGGGCGGGGTCGGCTGCGGCGATCACGGTGCCGCCATTGGCCTCGACCAGCATGCGCAGCCTGTCGGCCGCCAGCACCGGATCGAGCGCGATTTTCGCGCCACTCTTGGCAAGTGCCGCAATCGCCGCTTCGAATTCGCCGGGCTCATGCGGCTCGGCGAGCTGGGTGAGGTAGGCCGCGACCTGGCGCGAGAACTTGCGCTTATCCATGAAAAGCTGGTGCGACCCATCGGCGGCGAGGATGGCGAAGCCGAGCGCCAGCGGCGTGTGCGGCACGTCGCCGCCACGGATGTTGAAGGCCCAGGCGATGGAGGAGGGGTCGGTCAGCACCGCATGGGTGGCACCATCCTTGGCGATCGCCGCCGCCAGCCGCGCCAGCTTGTCCTTGGCAAGCTCGCCGGCAAAGCCGATCGGGTGAAGCTCGACGGGAGCCACCGGCGCCTCGGGCTGATCCTTCCAGATAATGTCGATCGGGTTCTTGTCGAGCGGCACCAGCACAGCGCCCGATCTGTCGGCCGAAGCCTGCAGCGCCTTGACCTCGCTGATCGTGTGCAGCCATGGATCAAAGCCGAGCCGTGCGCCCTTGCCAAGATTGTCTTTCAGCCAGACGGCCGGGGGATTGTCGACCAGGCTTTCGATCGAAAAGACGTCGAGATCGACCTCGCTGCGCACCTGCAGCGTGTAGCGCCCGTCGACAAAGACGAAGGCGCGGTCGCGCAGGACGATGGCGACACCGGCCGAGCCGCTGAAGCCGGTCAGCCATTTCAGCCGCGCCGAGCGGTCGGCGACATATTCGCCCTGATGCTCGTCGGCACGCGGCACGATGAAGCCGTCCAGCCCGTTGGCTTCAAGCCATTGGCGCAGCAACGCCACACGCGGTTTGCCGACGGCCGGGTCGCCGGCGGAATCGAAGGTCTGGAACATTGTGGGCCTCCTGCGGTCAGCGCAACCGTAGCGTACGGTCGCGGAAATCGGAATCGATTTCCGGCTGCGCGCAACCTGCTACAGCATCGCTTGGCTGACAATCGGCGGAACTTGGTCCAAGCTCGGTCGGTGCCCGGGCTCAATGCTTGAGGTGGATCGTCACCCAGCCCTCGCGGTGCAAGGTTCTGACGTGGCGAAAATTCTGGCCGACATAGGCCGAGATGACGGCGTCCCGCTGGCGCTCGAGGATACCCGACAGCACGATCGAGCCGCCAAGTGCGATGTGATCGGCCATTTGCGGCGCCAGCCGCATCAGCGGCCGCGCCAATATGTTGGCGACGATCAGATCGAAGGGCGCGCGCTTGCCGAAGATCGGATGGTGAAAGCCTGGTGCTGTTGCTGTTTCCACCAGTGCCTTGACGTGGTTGAGCCGCGCATTGGCGGCAGCCACCCGCACCGCCACCGGATCGATGTCGGTGGCCAGCACAGGAATATGCGCCAGCTTGGCGACGGCGATCGCCAGCACCGCGCTGCCGGTGCCGAGGTCGAGCGCATTGCGCGGATGCTCGCGCCGCACCACTTTCTCCAGCATTTCCAGGCAGCCGGCTGTGGTGCCGTGGTGACCGGTGCCGAAGGCGAGGCCGGCCTCGATCTCGATGGCCAGTTCACCGCTGTGGCGCTTGCGGCGGTCATGCGCGCCGTGGACGAAGAAACGGCCGGCACGCACCGGCTTCAGCTCTTCCAGCGAATGCGCCACCCAGTCGATGTCGGGCAGGGCCTCGCGCTTGATCGGCTTCGATAGGGAAAGGCCGGCAAGGATCTCGTTCAAGCGGGTCTCGACCGCATCGACGTCGCCATCGGCATAGAGCGACACTTCGTGGATGTCCTTGTCCTCGTCGACCTCCAGGACGGCGATCGGCAGCCCCTCTTCCTCGAAGGCTGCCTCAAGCGCCGCGAAAATGCTGACGGACTCGATCTTTCCGGTGGTGAAGTAAAGGCGCGTCTGGGTCATGAAAAGGTAATCAGCCTTTCGCCGCCAGCCGCTTCAGCTTGGCGATGGCCGTATCGGCGCTTTCGCCGTAGGCGATGGTGCCGGCAAAGTCGCCATTGGCGTTGAGCAGCAGCACCGAGGCGGTGTGGTCCATCGTGTAGTCGCCGTCGCCGGTGTCGACCTTCTTCCAGTAGATGCCGAACGACTTGGCCATGGCATGGACCTTGTCCGGAGCGCCCGTGATGCCGACGATACGGTCGGAGAAATTGCTGACATAGGCGTTCATCACTTCCGGCGTGTCGCGCTCGGGATCGACCGAGACGAAATAGGCGTGCAGGTTCTTGCCGTCGTCGCCGAGCGTCTTCAGCCAGCCGGCCAGTTCGAACAGCGTGGTCGGGCAGACCTCGGGGCAATGGGTGAAGCCGAAGAAGACGACGCTGGGCTGCCCCCTGAAGGCGGCTTCGGTGATCGGCGTGCCTTTCTGGTCGACCAGGGTGAAGGCGGCCCCGAACGGTTCGCCGCCATAGTGGCCGCGGTACCAGTCGAAGGTCAGCCAGCCGATGCCGGCCGCCATCAGGACGAGAATGCCGACCAGGATAGAACGCATCATCATCAAAAGTCCGTCTGCAGAAATCGCCGCGCCGGCTCAATGCCGCGCCTGTGCGACAGTCTTAGCGGTTCGGCCTCGCACAGGCAAAGTGCCGCGTTGCCGCAACCGCGGCGGTGTCGACCTATCTGCTTGCAAAGCCGGGCTGCTCGCCCCACCTGTGACCGGCAACTCGAACCGCAGGAGGCTAGTTTGCGACGACTGGTTGGGCGACGGCTGCTTGGGCACGGACTGATTGGGCGGAAACTGATCGGCGGCGCCTTGGCCGCCTGCGTTGTCCTTGGCGCCGGTGCCGCGGTCGCCGAGGAAGTCGGCAAGGTCGGCGTCGACTGGCTCGGCAATGACATCATCGTCGAAGCGATCAAGGATCCGAAAGTGGAAGGCGTGACCTGCCACGTCTCCTATTTCGATCGCGGCATCATCGATCGCCTGCACAAGGGCAACTGGTTCGAGGATCCGTCCGATTCCTCGATCTCCTGCCGCCAGACCGGTCCGATCACCATCGGTGACATCGACATGAGTGAGGGCGGCGAGGAAGTGTTCAAGCAAGGCATCAGCCTGATCTGGAAGAAGCAGGTGGTGAACCGCATCTACGACAAGGCCAACGAGACGCTGATCTATCTCTCGCATTCGCGCCAGGTGCAGAACGGCTCGGCCAAAATGTCGGTCACCACCGTGCCGCTCTACGGTCAGAACGTGGTGTGGAGCAAAGGCAAGCCGTAACAGGCTGCCGACCTTCGGACGATTGGTCCCGCTTGCGGGACCAATCGCTCGGGGGTAAAGCCGCCGGCATGGACCGTTCCGAAAACCTCGTCCCGAAAGACCCCGAGCCACGCATCCATCCGACCGCGGAGCTGAAGGCGTGCAAGCTCGGCCGCTATGCCTCGATCGGCGAGCGAGTGGTGCTGCGCGAGGTGAATGTCGGCGACTTCTCTTATTTTGAACGCCATTCGGAAGCGATCTACACGACGATCGGCAAATTCTGCTCGATCGCCGCCAACAGCCGCATCAATGCGCTGGAGCATCCCATAGAGCGGCTGACCCAGCACAAGCTCAGCTACCGGCCGAACGAGTATTTTCGTTGGCTGGGCGTCGATGCCGCCTTCCGCGAGCGGCGGCAAGCGAAAGCGGTGACCATCGGCCATGATGTCTGGATCGGCCACGGCGCGGTGATCATGCCCGGGGTCGCCGTCGGCAACGGTGCCGTCATCGGCGCCAACGCCGTGGTGACGCGTGACGTGCCGTCCTATGCGATCGTCGCCGGCGTGCCGGCGAAGGCTCTCCGGCCACGCTTCGCTCCGGATATCGCGGCGCGGATCGAAGCTCTCGCCTGGTGGGACTGGCCGGTCGAAAAGCTGGCCAGAGCGGTTCCCGACATGCAGGCCATGCCGATCGAAGCGTTCCTCGATCGCTGGGAAAACGACGCCGTCTGACCAGTTCAAGTGCGTAGCGTTGAGACGGAGTCGGGCGACGCGCTTCAAGGCCCGCCGGACTGAAACCCCTTCCGCCATGCGGGGGTGGCGCAGCGGAAGGGGCTGGAGTTAAACCGCTGTGAAGCGGAAGGAACAGGCACTCTCGCCTGCAGGGTCATTGTGACATTGAACCCATAAGGCGTGTTTTCCAGGCTATTCTCCCTATGCGTGTAGGCAATTGTACCTGAGGTATTTGTTTGCGTCGGGAACCTGAAACGGTCGCTGATTGTTTCTCATCGCGCCGCAGCGTCGAGGATACGATAGATGGAAAAGCATTTCACCAAGGTCGCCAACTGGGTCGCCCGCATAGCCGGCCTGCCGCCTACATTCGCCGTCTGTTGCCTGATCGTCATCGTCTGGGCGGTGAGCGGTCCGTTCTTCGGCTTTTCGGACACCTGGCAACTCGTCATCAACACGGGCACGACCATCATCACCTTCCTGATGGTCTTCCTGATCCAGAACACTCAGAACCGCGACGGCGCGGCGATCCAGGCCAAGCTCGACGAACTGATCCGGGTCGGCAAGGGCCACAACCACTTCATAGGCATCGAGCATCTGACCGAATCCGAAGTCGAGGAAATCCGCGCCAAATGCGAGCGTGCGGCAAAGCGGCATGACGAACAGATCGCCGACATGGCAGCGAAGAAGGTTGTGACGAGGAAGCGCGGGTCGAAAAAGCAGGCGGCCTGAAGATCAGTCCTTCATGAACGCCGCGAAACTGTCCTTGTGGTCCGGATGCCAGCGCGACAGGGCTGGGCGGTTTTCGATGATGTCGCCGATCGCCCAGGCCATGCGCTTTTCATCCAGCGGGCGGGCCGCCTCATTGTCCGGGCACAGCATGTAGAAATCGCCTCTGGTCAGGGATTCCAGCATGAAATCCACAACCTGTTCGCCGGTCCAGGCGCCGGCCGGTTTTTCCGTCGCGCCCTCGGTCAGGCCGGTAAAGGTGAAGCCGGGGATCAGCAGATGGGCAGCGACATGGGCGCCGGGTTCGTTGCGCAACGCATGCGCCAGGCCCTCGGTGAAGGTTTTCACCCCAGCCTTGGAGACATTGTAGGCAAGGTTGCCGGGCGGCGTGGTGATGCCTTGCTTGGAGCCGGTGTTGACGATCAAACCCGGCCCGGCCGAGGCCAGCATTCGCGGCGCGAAGGCCTCCACGCCATGCACGACGCCCCAGAAATTGATGTCCAGCAGCCGTTTCCAGGCGTCGCGGTTTTCCCATGGCTTTCCGGGATTGTCGCCGACGCCGGCATTGTTCATCAGCAGCGACACGCCGTCGAAGGCGCCGAACGCCCTCTCGGCGAGGCGGTCCACCTCATCCGCCTTCGAAACGTCGGCGGCGACGGCAAGCACGGCATCGTCGCCGGCAATCGCAGAAACGGCGCGCGAGGCGTCGTCAAGCCGCGCGCCGCCAATGTCGGCCAGCACGATCTTCATGCCCATCAGTGCAAGCCGCTTGGCGGCCGCCAGACCGATGCCGCTGGCGGCGCCGGTGATCACGGCGGCATTGCCTGGGGCAAGCGCGGGCAGGGCGGTCTGGATCTCGGCGTCGGTGATCATGGGCGATGGGTTCCTTGTTCGATGCGCCGAACTTAGCGCCGGAACCGATCGGTGCAAGCCTCTGCTCGCCTTGTCGGGTTGACCAGTTCGGTCGAGGCTGCGCATGTTGCCCTTTGCCTCCGCAAAAGAGATTTTGCCCTGGGGACAAACGGAGATTTCCTGATTGACGGACTGGGTTGCAATCCTGAAAGAACAGACCGCCATTGGCGACCAGATGGGCCGCGAGGTGCCGCAGATGCTGGCCAACCCCGACATCAGCGAAACGCAGGTGAAGACGCTCTTTTCCGCCCTGGAGAAACAAGCCGAGTTCGTCGAGAAGCTGCGCATGGCGCTGGAAAAGTTCGGCCATGATTTCTCGATCATCAAGGCCGCGGAACGGCTGGAGGAGCGCTATGCCGACCTTGCCGCATCGGTGGCGGAAAAACTGAAAGCGATGCGCAAGTAGCGCAACTCTGGGAAAGACGTGCAACGCTTTGCCTTGAAAATGCGTGAAGACAGCTACTTTTCAATCACCCGCGCAAAGCGCGTATCCGGTACGAGCCATATCATCGCGACCAGCACATAGAGTGCGACGCCGATCCACTGGCTGACGAAGGTCAGCACGACGGCTGCGATGTAGACAGTCAGCGAGAGCTTCCCCTTGCGGTCAGTACCCAGCGCCTTGGCAAAGGCGGTATCATTGCCGTGCAGCCGATGCAGCGCGGCGGCGAGTATGGTGTAGGCGATGGCGCATAGCGCGAGGTCGGTGCCATAGACGGCGACCGGCACCGGCGCAAAGTGGTTCTCGCCCATGAAGGCTGTGGTCACCGGCATCAGCGACAGCCAGAACAGCAGATTGAGGTTGGCCCACAGCACGCGCCCGTCGACCCGCTGCACGGCGTGGAACATGTTGTGCAAATTGTTCCAGTAGATGCCGACATTGATGAAGGACAGCACGTAGCAGAAGAAGATCGGCCACAACGGCACCAGGACGGAGAAATCCTCGCCATGCGGCACTTTCAACTCAAGCACCATGATGGTGATGATGATAGCCACGACGCCGTCGGTGAATGCCTCGACCCTGCCTTTGCCCATGGATCCCACCTTTGCCCGCGATGAATTGTCGAAAGAGAGTAAACGCTAGCGGATGTTGGGGAGCCAATAAATGGCAACCGGGAAATTCCTCAACCATGTCCAAGGAAAATCCGGCATCAGTCCCGCTGGTCAGGACGATTACGGCCGCCCACCGTTGACTTTTCTTGGCTTGGCCGCTCCTCTTGCAGGGCAGTCTTGGCCGAAGCAGATGTACGGCCGGGATTCTAATGGAGGGGACTGATGAGATTTCGTTTTCTGCTTGTGGTCGCGACCATCCTGGCTGCGGTCTTCGGGACGTCGGCCGCGGCCTTCGCCTATAGCGCCCACACCTCGACCAACCTCAACGTCCGTAGCGGGCCGGGAGCGGGATACGCCAGAGTGGGAACGCTGCCCGCCGGCTTCAGGGTCAATGTCACCGGCTGCCAGCCGGGCTGGTGTAGAATCCACGGCGGCGGCGTGAGCGGCTGGGCCAGCGCCGGTTATCTCGAACGCTCCCAAATCGTTCGCCCGCCGATCATCATCGTGCGCCCGCCGCATCGGCCGCACTGGCAGCACAGGCCGCACCGTCCTCCGCACCATCGCCCGCCGCACAAGCCGCGCCCCGGCAAGTGCAAGATCGCGCCCGGCTTCCCCTGCAGGTGAGGCCGACCGGTTGAGCGATAGATGACGGATCGGAGCCGCTGGCCCCGATCCGAGCCTGTTCAGCCGGCGGATATCCCGCTCAAGCAATGTCCACGGTGCTGTCAGGAGCCTCCCTGTCGGCTGGAACGTCGTGGATGAAACCGCGTTAAATCCTCGATCCCCGAAATTGGTGACGAGGTTGGCCATGGCCATTCGCAATTTTGCGCATACGCACGAAGGAGCAGGTGGCGACGCTCTTGCAATCCCCACCGTCGCCGCGATGATTGCGGTGCTGTTTGCCGGCAGCACGGTGCTGACGCCGCTCTATATCGTGTACAAGCAGCAATTCGGCTTTTCACAAATCACCCTGACGCTGATCTACGCCGTGTATGTCGTCGGCAATCTGGCGGCATTGGTGATGTTCGGCGGGGTGTCCGATGTCGTCGGGCGCCGGCCCGCGAGCCTGGCGGCGATGCTTGTCGCCATCGTCAGTGCGCTTGTCTTCCTGTTTGCCGGAAACGTCGTCTCGCTCGACGTCGCCCGCATCCTGAGCGGGCTTGGCATCGGCGTCGGCGCGGGGACCGGAACTGCGTGGATTGCCGAGCTTCTTCCCGGCGCGGACAAGTCGCGCGCCAGTGTGATCGCCACCAGCACCAATTTCCTCGGCCTCGGCTTCGGCGCACTGATTTCGGGACTTCTGGCTGAATATGAGCCATGGCCGTTGCGGCTGATCTTCATCGTCTATCTGGCAGCACTTTTGGTGGTAACGATCCTGGTCTGGCGCACTCGCGAAACGGTGGCGAAGCCGGGCGGCCTGCGGCGGCTTTCCTTGCGGCCGCAACTTTCCGTCCCGGAGGAAATCCGTGCGCGCTTCGTCGCGCCGGCGGTGACCGGCTTCGGCGCGATGGCGCTGGTCGGGTTCTACGCCGCGTTGGCGCCGAGCATCCTGGCGCAGCAGCTGCATGTGACCAACCACGCCGTCGCCGGCGCGCTGTTCTTCGAACTGGCGATCGTCACCGCGATCAGCATTGTCGTTCTGATGCACATGAAGAGCAACAAAGCGATGCTGGCTGCGCTGGCATTGATGATCCCAAGCGTCTCGTTGGTGGTGGCGGCGCAGACACTGGCCTCGATGGCACTGATGGTTGCTGCGACGGCCTGTTGCGGCGTTGCGGCGGCGCTTGGTTACCGTGGCGGGCTGCAAGTGGTGAACGAGATCGCGCCAAAGGCTCGTCGCGCCGAAGTGGTGTCCAGCTTCTTCATCTGCTGCTTTGTCGGCAACGCCTTGCCCGTCATCGGCATCGGCATCGTTTCGACCTATGCCAGTCCTATCACTGCCAGCCTGGCATTCGCCGGCGTGATCGTGGCGTTTGCGTTGGTGGCACCGGCTTTTGAGCTGAAACAACACGGGCGTTGAGCCCTGGAGCTGTCCAGCGGAACCGGGTTGGCTTCAGCCGTTCGGTGTTTCAGGCGAAAGATGCGCGCGTCCGCGCGGCACGCCAAGACCGGTGTCCGGCGGCTCGCCGGCGGCCGGCCTGTTCTCGATCATGTGCGTGGTGCGCCAGCGGCCGAAACGGTAGTAGGCAGCGGCCAGTACAAGCGAGCTGATCGAACCCACCGGGAAACTCCACCACAGCGCTTCCTCGCCGATCACGCCACGCATGAAATAGGCAAAGCCGGTGCGCACGATCAGCACCGAAATGACCAGGATGATCAGCGGCGGCATCACGGCACCCGTGGCTCGTACGGTGGCAAACAGCACGATGGTTATGCCGAACAGGATGAACGACCACGAGGCGACATTGTTGATGTGGACGGCGATGTCGATCGCAGCACTATCGCTGCTCAGGAACAGGCTCAGCACCGAACGGTCGAAAACCGACAGCACGGCAACCAGCGCGCCGGTCAGGACCAGGTTGAAGCCGACGCCGGAGGCGGCGATGCGGCCGATCCGGTCCCAGCGCCCGGCGCCGACATTTTGTGCCGCCATCGAGGACACCGCGGCGCCGATGGCGAGCGCCGGCATCTGGATGTAGGTCCACAGTTGGGCGGCGATGCCGTAAGCGGCCGCGACCTGCGAGCCGTTGGAGTTGACCATGCCCATCACTGTCAATGCAGCCGCGGAGATGACGATCATCTGCAGACCCATCGGCACGCCCTTGAAGACGACGATGCGCAGCAAGGTGGGATCGGGCCGCAGCAGAGCGAGGTTGGCGCCGGCCAGCCGCAGCGGATGCTTGCGCACATAGAGCACGATCAGGATGGCGATCACGCTTACCGTCTGGCCGATCAGCGTCGACGTGGCGGAGCCGGCGATACCGAGTTCGGGAAACGGCCCGATGCCGGCGATGAGCAATGGGTTGAGCACGATGTCGAGGACGACGGCCAGAGCCATGAAGAAGAAGGGCGTGCGTGAATCGCCGGCACCGCGCAGCACGGTCATGACGAAGGACAGAAGGTTCATCATCGGCACGGCGACGAAGATGATGCGCAGATAGGACCGGGCCAGCGGCAAGGCATCGGCCGGTGTGCCGAGCGTGTTGAGAATGGCGTCGACCCAGATCCAGCCGCAGACCGCGAAGATAACCGAGACGAGGAAGAAGAACGTCGCGCTGGTGCCGACGATGCGGCGCGCCTCGGGCAGGTCGCGGGCACCGACCGACTGGGCCACCAGAATGGTGGCCGCCATGCCGATGCCAAACACAGTGCCGAGGATCAGGAACAGGACGAGGTTGGCGTTGGAGGTGGCGGTCAGCGCCGATTCGCCGAGGAAACGGCCGACCCAGACGGCGTTGATCGATCCGTTGAGCGACTGCAGCACGTTGGAGCCGAGCACCGGCAAGGCGAACAGCAGAAGCGTGCGCGGGATCGGGCCGCTGGTCAGGTCGCCGGTGCGCCGGCGCGCGGGCATTTTTTCGTCCATGGCGGGCAGCTCGGCAGATGGTGATTTGGGATCCAGTCCACGATGATATCGCAGGCGGGACCGAGATGCACCCTTGCGAACGCGCCGCACGGCTGAAAGCCGCTGCCCCCCGTTCATATCAGCCGCTGCCCCAGCGGACGCGCCAAGCGCGCCCGTCCGTGCAGTGGTCGTTACTTCTTGGCCAGACCCGGCAGCGTGACCTGATAGACCAGGAACATGGTGTCGACATTGGCGCCGTCTTCCGCCTTGTAGGGCGCGGCAACCTGGAAACCGTCCTGGGCAAGGAAGTCGTTGTCGTTGGCGACGAACAGGAAGTAGTCGTCGGGCAGCTTCGCATCGATCACGCTAACCACCGACATCGCCTCCCACTTCTCCGACAGGTTGTTCTTGTCGTTCGGCGCGCCATTGTGCAGGCCGAAGCGGCCGAGCTCGGCACTGTCGTTGATGTCGATGAATGGCGTCAGCTTGGCCGGTGTCACCGATGGGTCGACGACGCCCTTGGGGGCGACCGGCTTGTCAGCGGCATCGAAGGCGCTGTCGGCGATGTCGGTCGCGGTGGATAGGTCGACGACGTTGACCTGGCGATAGAGCGAGGCATCGCCCTTCAGGCCCTGGCCGTTGCCGCTGTCGCGCGCCAGCATCAGGAAGGTCTGATCCGACAGTGCCACGATCTCGCTCTGCGCGGCGACCTTGGTCTTGCCCTTGGCATCCTTGAACACCGGCAGCGGCACGACATACTCATGCGCCAGCTTGAGATGGCCGAGGTCGGATGCGTCGTAGACCAGGGCGCGGGTGTTCTGGCGCGTGGCGGGCGAATCGCCGCCGTCCTGCCGGGGCGCCGACTGCAGCACGGCGATCAGGAACTTGCCGTCTGGCGTCATTGCCATGCCTTCGAGGCCTTGGTTGTTCTGGCGGCCGGTTTCGGGATCCTTCGGATCGGGCTCGGCGGCACCGGGTCCCGGATTGTCCGAGGCGAAGTTCGGCGTGCCGTGGCGCATCGGCACGAGGGCGGCCGGGGGCTGGGTTGCCGACAGCAGATGCCCGTCGGCGGAAAACCGATAGATGTTCGGGCCGTATTCGTCGGAGATGAACATCGAACCATCGGGCAGCCGCACGATCGCCTCGTTGTCGAGCGCCAGCTTGCCATTGTCGGCTTGCGGCAGGATCGGCATGTCGCCGCTTGCCGCGCGCACGCCGTTGAGCGGATCGAGGCCTGTGGCATCAGCGCCCTTGTCGTCGGTGAGCAGCATAGTGTCGGCAAGCGTCGCCTTGACGCCCGTCTGCTCCTGGCCGGCAGCAGGTGCCGCACCCAATGCAGTCGGCGTGAATTCGATGCCGATCGTGTTGAGGCGCGGCCGGTAGTCGGTCGTGCCGACCACATTGTAGCCGCGGTCCGGCAGCAGCCAGAGCGAGCCTTTGTAGCCGCCAGCATCATGCGTCCAGCCTGATGTGTCGATCGCCATGCCGGAGCCCGAACCAAACGTCTCGCCGAACTTGTCGCGCTGAGCGGCCGCGATGCGACCGACGCCGACCAGCCCTTTGTTGACAAAGCTCGTGCCGCCGACGGTCGCGGTGCTGTCGGCGAGGGCCGGCGTCAAGGCGGTGAACAAGGCCAGCGCGACGCCGAGCGACGCGGTTCGGTACAGGTGTTTCATGGATAATCCTCTTTGTGATGGATGTGCCGGAGCGGCCGCGGGATGAAAAACTGAAAGAGGTGCGACACCGATGGTGCCGCGCGCGCCTCCCCGAAACGCGGTCTACGGCGCGAACATGATGCTTGCGTGACAGCACGCAGTGCATGCCGGCGGTCGACGAAAAACGATGCGCGCGCGCGGAACTAGACACTTATGTCCAGTGCGTATATGGTCCAGCCTTCGGACTAACCGTGGAGGGAAGCCTTGAAGTCGCACTACCGCGCAGTCGTCATTGGGGGTGGCGTGGTCGGGGCCTCGGTCCTCTACCACCTGACGCGTTTCGGCTGGAGCGATGTGGCGCTGATCGAGCGTGCCGAACTGACGGCCGGCTCGACCTGGCACGCGGCGGCCGGGTTCCACGCGCTCAACGCCGACCCCAACGTCGCGGCGCTGCAGGACTACACCATCAATCTCTACCGCGAGATCGAGGCCGAATCCGGCTGGGATATCGGCCTGCATATGACCGGCGGCGTCAACATCGCCAGCGATCCCGCGCGCTGGGAGTGGCTGAAATCGGCCTGGGCGGTGTTCCAGTCGGTCGGCATCGAGACCGCTAGGTTGGTAACGCCCGATGAGATCAAGACGATCTGCCCGATCGTCGACGTCACCGGTGTGCTTGGCGGGCTGCATGATTCCAACGAAGGCCATCTCGACCCGTACGGCACGACGCATGCCTATGCCGGCGCTGCAAAAAAGCGCGGCGCCGACATCATCCTGCGCAACCGGGTCGTCGAGCTGATGGCGCGCGCCGACGGTCGCTGGGATGTCGTCACGGAGCAGGGCACCATCATCGCCGAGCACGTCGTCAACGCCGGCGGGCTGTGGGCAAAGCAGCTCGGCCGCATGGCCGGCGTCGACCTGCCGGTGACGCCGATGGAGCACCATTATTTCATCACTGAGGACATTCCCGAGATCGCGGCGCTGGACAGGGAAATCGGCATCGCCGTCGATCTCGATGGCTTTTCGTATCTCCGGCAGGAGCGCAAGGGCGTGCTGCTGGGCGTTTACGAGCAGAATCCGAAGCACTGGAACATGGATGGTGCGCCATGGGACTACGGCATCGAGCTGATCCCGGAAGACATCGATCGCATCAGCCCGGAACTCGCCAAGGCGCATGAGCGCTTCCCCTGCCTGGCGACTGCCGGCATCCGCAAATGGGTCAACGGTGCCTTCACCTTCACCCCGGACGGCAATCCGATTGTCGGGCCGGTGCGGGGGCTGAAGAATTACTGGGTCGCCTGCGGCGTCATGGCCGGTTTCAGCCAGGGCGGCGGCGTCGGCAAGTCGCTGGCCGAATGGATGATTTACGGCGAACCGCAGGCCGACATTTTTGGCATGGACATCGCCCGCTACGGCGCCTTCGCCGCCAACCGGGAATATCTCAAGCAGACGACACGCCAGTTCTATTCGCGCCGCTTCGTCATGACCTTTCCCAATGAGCGGCTGCCCGCCGGCCGGCCGCTGAAACGCCCCGGCGCCTATGACGGCATGACGGCCGCGGGATGCGAATGGACAGCGTCGTGGGGGCTGGAAATCCCGGCCTATTTCGCGCCGATGGGATTTGCCGAGAACACGACGCTGCGGCGCTCCAACGCCTTCGACATCGTCGGCGACGAGGCGCTGCAGGTGCGGCGCGCCGCCGGTCTCGTCGATATCTCGGCCTATTCGCGCTATGCGGTGGCGGGGCCAGGTGCGGAAGCCTGGCTCGACCGGCTGCTCGCCTGCAAGCTGCCGAAACCCGGACGGGCCGGCCTGGCGCCAATGCTCGGTCTTGACGGACGGCTGAAGGGCGATCTCACCGTCTTCAACTGGGGCGGCGGCAGCTATTGGCTGATGGGCTCCTACTATCTCCGGGAATTCCACATGCGCTGGTTCGAGAGCCATGCGGCTGAAGGCGTCACCGTCGCCGACCTGTCCGACACGATGAGCGGCTTTCTGCTGACCGGGCCGAACGCGCGCAAAATACTGGAGCGAACGACGCATCAGGATGTTTCCGGCGCAGCGCTGCCGTTCATGGCCTGCGGCGCATTTGATATCGGCATGGTGCAGGCACGTGTTGCGCGGCTGTCGATATCAGGCGAACTCGGCTTCGAAATCAGTTGCCCCGTGACCATGCATGCCACTCTGCGCGACACGCTGCTGGGCGCTGGCGAGGATCTGGGCCTTGCCGAAATCGGCTACTATGCGCTCAATGCGCTGCGGCTGGAGAAGAGCTTTGGCATCTGGTCGCGCGAATTCACGCAAGGCTACACGCCGGGCCAGACCGGTCTCGACCGGTTCATCGCTTTCGGCAAGAGCGACTTCATCGGCCGCGAAGCTGCCTTGAAACAGCGCGAGGCCGGTAGCGGCCAAAGCCTTGTGACCCTGGAAATCGATGCGTTCGACGCCGACGCCAGCGGCTTCGAGCCGGTCTGGTATCAGGGCCGACGCGTCGGCTTCGTCACGTCGGGCGGCTATGGCTATACGGTCGGCAAGAGCCTGGCGCTGGCGCTGGTCGACCGCGATGTTGCAGGCGAGGGCACCGCGCTCTCCGTACATGTCGTGGGTGAGGAACGGCCGGCGCATGTCGTCGCGGCCTCGCCCTACGATCCCGAGGGCAAGGCAATGCGGCAATGAGGAGGATTTCCGATGGTCGATGACGCGGCACGGGATGGCAGGCGCGAACGCCGGCGTGGACGCACGGGCGAGGCCGGCAGCGAAAGCAGCCGCCGGCCGAATTACCATTCGCTGAAGAACCCGTTCCTGCCGCAGCCGATCTTCTCGGATGATCAGGTCGTCGCCATCCATGACACGGCGTTGCGCGTGCTGGAAGAGCTCGGCATCAAGGTGCTGCTGCCGCAGGCGCGTGAGCTTTTCGCCAATGCCGGCGCCCTGGTCGATCCGGACACCGACATGGTGCGCATCGGGCGCGACATGGTGACGGCGGCACTCGCCTCGGCGCCGAGATCGATCCACGCTCATGCCGGTTCGCGCGCCCGCGATCTGACGCTGGAGCTCGGCTCGATGACCTTCCTGGCCGGATGCGGGGCACCGAACGTCACCGATCTCGAGCGCGGCCGGCGGCCGGGAACACTGGCGGATTTCGAGGATCTCATGCGGCTGGTGCAGCATTTCGACGTGCTGCATATGCTGGGGCCCTGCATCGAACCGCAGGATGTCGACAACCGCTTTCGGCACTATGCCGTCAACCGCGCGCAGCTGACGCTGTCGGACAAGTTTCCATTCGTCTTCGCGCGCGGTACGCCGCAGGTCGAGGACGGGTTCGAGATGCTGCGGCTGGCGCGCGGCCTGTCGCAGGACGAGTTTCTGGCAAATGCATATTGCTACACCGTCATCAACACCAACTCGCCGCGCCAGCTCGACATCCCGATGGCGCAAGGCATCATCGATTTCGCCCGCGCGGGCCAAATCTCCGTCATCACGCCGTTCTGCCTGGCAGGCGCCATGGCGCCGATCACGGTGGCCGGCGCGTTGACGCTGCAGCACGCCGAAGCGCTGGCCGGGCTGACGCTGGCGCAGATCGTGCGGCCGGGTGCGCCGGTCGTCTATGGCTCGTTCTCCTCCAATGTCGACATGAAATCCGGCGCGCCAGCCTTCGGTACGCCCGAGCATGTCAAGGCGACGCTGGGTGCCGGTCAGCTGGCGCGCTTCACCGGGCTGCCGTGGCGGTCCGGCGGCGGCAGTGCCGCAAACATCTCGGATGCGCAGGCCGCGCACGAAACGCAGTTCGCGCTGTGGGGTTCGGTGCTGGCTGGGGCGACGATGTGCATCCATGCCGCCGGCTGGCTGGAGGGCGGCCTCAGTGTCTCCTTCGAGAAGCTGATCACCGACATCGAGGCGCTGCAGACGGTGGCTGAACTTTGTGCCGCGACGCCCGGCGACACCGATACGATCGGCTTCGAGGCGATCGCCGAGGTGCAGCCGGGCGGCCACTTCTTCTCGGCCGGCCACACCATGGCGCGCTACCGCACCGCCTTCTACGAACCGCTGGTGGCCGACTGGTCGAATTTCGGCAACTGGACGCAGAGCGGCTCGAAGACGGCGAGCGAGCGCGCCACCGGTGTCTGGAGACGGGTGCTTTCCGATTTCGCGCCGCCGGCAACGGCTGCCGCCACCGCCGGCGTGCTGGATGAGTTTATCGCGCGGCGCACGGCAGAGGGCGGAGCGGCGCCGGTGTCTTAAGGCCGGCTCTCGCTGATCGCCCTGGTTGTGGCGCGATCCGGAGCCTACAGCGCCTCCCGCGCATTCAAGGTTGCGGCCGGTGCACTGCGGCACCGGTGTGCTGTTTGAGGGGAGGACGACATCGGCGGTCCTGCTGCCACCATCAATCGCTGTCGCGCGCGACCAGCTCCAGCGGCCAGACCTCGCGGATGATCCGTGCACCCTCGGGGCCGGCGAAGGCCGGGATCGAGGCCAGCAGCATTTCCGCGAGGCGTTGTCCCATTGGCTCCAGCGCCGGGCGGAAGGCGGTCAGCGCCGGGGAAAAATAGCGGCAGAGCGGCGTGTCGACGATGACGGTCACCGCGATGTCGTGGCCCGGCCGGATGCCCATCTCGGCCAGCGCCTTGCAGCCGCCCAGCGCCATTGCGTCATTGTTGAAGATGATGGCGCTCGGCGGGGCCTTGGAGCGCATCACCTGAGGCGTCACCTCGTAGCCGCCGGCCTCGTTGATGAAGCCGGAGGCGATCAGCTCGGGGTCGATCTCGATGCCGTGCCGCTTCAGGGCCTTGCGGTAGCCGGCCAGGAACAAATAGCCGAAGTTGAGGTCGAGCGACGGACGGACGGCGGCGATGCGGCGGTGGCCGCGCGCCACCAGGCGGTCGACGGCGTCGGCGCCGGCCTTCTCGAAATCGAGGTCGAGGGAAGGATAGGACTTGGCCCCGGAGCGACTGCGGCCGAGCGTGGCGAAGGGAAAGCCGGCTTGCGTGAGATAGTCGATGCGCTCGTCCTCGCGCCGCGTCCAGGCCAGCAGCACCGCGTCGGCGCGGCGCGTTTCGACGACACGGCGCAGGCGCTCCTGCTGGTAGTCGCCCGGCGCCCCCATGACCACGGTCAGGTCGAGCCCGCTTTCGGCAAGCCTGGCCTGCAGCCCGATCAGGAATGGAATGAAGAACGGCTCGCCATATTGCTGGTCACCGGGATGCGGCTGCAGCATGAACGCGATCGAATGGGTGGCGCCTTGCCTCAGGCTGCGGCCGGACTGGTTCGGCGAATAGTTGAGCGTCCTGGCCGCCTCGAGCACGCGCTGGCGCGTGTCGGCATTTACATCGGCGCGGCCGTTCAGCGCTCGCGACACCGTGCCGATCGATATGTTCAAGTGACGGGCAAGGTCGTGAATGCTGGACGCCAAGAGACTGTTCTCCCCCTTGCTTGGCTAGCACCGGTAGCCGCTCAGGCCAAGGCGGTAAGACGAATTTCGCCAAGGGCCAATTGACATTCTACGCCTCCGGGTGTGTTCTCGTAAACGTTTACGGAAAAACGTTTACGGTCCTGCCGTGGATGCCGTGACGATCGGCCTGGAGGGACCGAGCGGAGGAGGAGCGCTGGATGATCGATGTCGTCCTGGTCGGCTGCGGAGCGATGAGCAAGGCCTGGCTCGATGCCATCAGGCAGATCCACGGGCTCACCCTTGTCGGCCTCGTGGATCTCGATGCCGACAGGGCACGGGCGAGGGCGCGCGAATACGACCTCACCAATGCTGTCATCGGCAGCAATCTCGACGCCGTGCTCGACCAGACCAAACCGCAAGCGGTGTTCGACGTGGTGGTTCCAGCCGCCCGGCGCGAAGTCGCTTTTTCCGCTTTTGCCCACAATTGCCATCTGCTGACGGAAAAGCCGCTCGCCGACAGTCCGGAAAATGCGCGCGCCATCGTCGAGGCCGCGCGCCGCGCCGGGCGCATTCACGCCGTCGTGCAGAACCGCCGCTATGTCGCCAATGTCAGGCGCATCCGCAGATTCCTGGATTCCGGCGCCATTGGTACGCCGACCAGCATCCACGCCGACTTCTTCGTCGCGCCGCATTTCGGCGGCTTTCGCGAGGAGATGGCGCATGTGCTGCTGCTCGACATGGCGATCCACACCTTCGACGCCGCCCGCTACATGGTCGCCGGCGAGCCGGCCAATGTCTATTGCCAGGAATGGGAGCCGGCCAATTCCTGGTACCGGCAGGGATCGTCGGCCAGCGCCGTCTTCGATCTCGGCCGCGGCAAAAACTTCACCTATGCCGGCAGCTGGTGCGCCGCCGGCTTCCGCACCAGTTGGGAAAGTACATGGCGCATCGTCGCCGAGCGCGGCAGCCTCATCTGGGACGGTCATGACGACCTGAGGGCAGAAGCAGTGATGCCGGGCCGCGACGGAATGTTCGACAAAACCCAGCCGATCGCGGTGCCGCCGCTCGATGCGTCCGATCGCGTCGGCGGCCATCTCGGCATTCTCCAGGATTTCGTGGACGCCATCGAGACCGGCACCGAGCCGGAAACGCGCGGCGCCGACAACATCAAGAGCCTGGCCATGGTTTTCGGCGCCATCGAAAGCGCCGAGACCGGCCGCCGCGTGACAATCGCAGAGGACGCACAATGACGCCGAACCCGCTTCTCGACATCCGGATCGGCACCATGGTGCGGGCCAATCTCGACGACCCGGCGGCTTACGTCAAACAGATCCTGCCGCTCGGCTTCGAGAGCATCCAACCCTTCTTCTGGCAGACGCTTGGCGGCAAGGACCTGCCGCTTCTCGCCGGCCAGATCCGCGAGGCGATCGGCGATGCCGACGTCACCGTGTCCTCGCTCGGCGTGTTCGGCAATCCGCTGGAAGACGGCGAGGTCGACCGCGGCGTGCTCAAGGCCTGGGAGACGGTGATCGACAACGCGCATCTGTTCGGCACCTCGATGGTCAGCGGCTTCACCGGCCGTCTGCGCGGCAAGCCTCTGCCGGACAGCCTGCCGCGCTTCAAGGAGGTCTGGGGACCGCTGGCCAAGCGCGCCGCCGACAAGGGCGTCCGCATCGCCTTCGAGAACTGCGCCATGGACGGCAACTGGGCCGCCGGCGACTGGAATATCGCCCACAATCCGGACGCCTGGGAGATGATGTTCAACGAAGTGCCGGACGACAATCTGGGCCTCGAATGGGAGCCCTGCCACCAGCTCGTCTATCTGATCGATCCGATGCCGCAGATCCGCAAATGGGCGCCGCGCATCTTCCATGTGCACGGCAAGGACGCGACGGTGCGTTGGGACGTGATCCGCGAGCATGGCGTGTTCGGCCGACTGCCCTTCGTGCAGATGCGCACGCCCGGTTTCGGCGACAGCGACTGGACCCGGGTGATCAGCGAATTGCGACTGGCCGACTACAAGGGGGCCATCGATATCGAAGGCTGGCACGACCCGGTCTATCGCGGCGACCTCGAGATCACCGGCCAGGTGCGGGCGCTGGAATATCTCAAGCAATGCCGGGGAGGGGCCAGCTACCTGCCGAACCCGATGTGAGGATCGGCCGGCGGGAGGAGCCGGCCGGGATGTCTGTAGCGCGCATTGCCGAAGCGAATGTCGAAACCCCTCGCTTGCGAGGACAAAAAGGGAGGATAAGTGCATGAGCATGACGATGAGAAGGACCGTTCTGCGCTCGACCGTCGTGGCCGCCGCCACGGTGCTTGCCGCTGCGATCTCCACCTTGCCCGCGCAGGCGCTCGACGCCAAATGGTGCAAGGATGTCCACATCCGCTTCTTCGTCGGCGGCGCCGAGGGCGACGCTTTCGGCACCATCGTCTATAATGGCGCCAAGCAGGCAGAGACCGATCTCGGGCCGAAGGTCGACTACATCTTCTCCCAGTGGGACATCGAAAAGATGGTGCAGCAACTGCGCGAGGCCATTGCGGTCAAGCCCAACGGCATCGCCATGATGGGCCACCCCGGCGACGCGTCGATCATGCCGCTCGCCAAACAGGCGCACAAGGACGGCATCAAGATGATGTACCAGAACGTGCCGGTGCCAACGGTGACGGCGGCGTTCGGCGGCGGCTATGTCGGCGCCCAGCAGGAGCAACAGGGCCGCGCGCTCGGCGCCGAGGCATTCAAGCTCGGCAAGCTGAAGGCCGGCGACAAGGCGATCATGATCGGCCCGTTCGAGAATGAGGCCCGCGGCGCGCGTGAGCGCGGCACGGTGGCGGCGCTCAAGGAGGCCGGCGTCGAGGTCATCCAGCTGTCCTCGCCGCCGAGCGGCGAATGGGCGTCCGATCCCAATCTGGCCATTCCGGTGATCACCGCGGCGCTGCTCAACAATCCCGACGTCAAGGCGGTCGGCTATCCCGGCGGGCAGATGCTCGGCAATGTCTCGACCTACATGCAGGCGGCGGGACGCAAGGCGGGCGAGATCTTCAATTTCGGCTTTGACACCAGTCCGCAGATCGTCGAGGGCTTCAAGGGCGGCTGGGTGCAATTGACCGCCGACCAGCAACCGTTCCTGCAGGGCTATCTGCCGATCCTCAGCCTCTGCCAGCAGGTGGTGCTGGGGCTGGCGCCGATGAATGTCGACACCGGCGCCGGCTTCGTCACGCCCGAAAATTACGAGATCGTCGCCGAGCTCGCCAAGCAGGCGCTGCGCTGACCTCCCAAGCCGCCGGCCGGGATCTCAGGCCCCGGCCGGTGGGACCGCTGGCGACGAAGCCGGCAAGCGACAATCAAAGCGAGGATCCGATGGCAGAACGCCTCATCGAACTGCGCGACATCAGCAAATCCTATGGCCAGGTCTATGCACTGGGCGGGGTCAATCTCAGCGTCGACCGCGGCGAGGTCGTCGGCCTGCTCGGCGACAATGGCGCCGGCAAGTCGACGCTGATCAAGATCCTCTCCGGCGTGGTCAAGCCGACCAGTGGCGAAATCCTCGTGCGCGGCAAGCCGGTGACCGGGTGGAGCGCCGCGCGTTCGCGCGAGGCCGGCATCGAGACGGTGTTCCAGGACCGGGCGCTGGCCGTGCAGCAGACCATCGTTCGCAACATCTTCATGGGCCGCGAGCTGACCGGATTCCTGGGCTTTCTCAGGGTCAACAAGGAGATCGAGGAGGCAAGCCGGCTGATGCGCGAGATCGGCTTCACCTCGAAAGTGTTCACGCCGCAGTCGATCGTCGGCCAGCTTTCGGGTGGCGAGCGCCAGGGCGTGGCGATCGCCCGCGCCATCTACAAGCAGGCGGAGTTGATCGTCCTCGACGAGCCGACGACGGCGTTGTCGCTGACCGAAACCGCCAAGGTGTTCCATTTCGTGCGCCAGGTGCGGGCGAGCGGCCGCTCGATCCTGTTCATCGGCCACAACATCCATCATGTCTTCGACATCGCCGACCGCTTCGTCGTGCTCGACCGCGGCAAGGTCGCACTGACGACCGACCGCAGCGAGGTCAAGTCGGCCGAAGATCTCATCAACTTCATGGAAGAGGTCGCGCATCCCGGCGGATTGGCCGGGCTGCACGATGCCGGCGACGCGGAGCAGAGAGCACGATGAGCAAGACCATGGAGCCCGACCTGCACGAGCCGTCCGCCGGCATTCCCCGCCCCAGTGCCCAGAAAGAGTGGAAACACCCATCCGATCACTGGATGCGCGGCTTCATCCTCGACAACCGTGCCGCGCTCGGCACGCTCGCCGTGTTCATCGTCATGATGGCGGTGTTCATGATCGCCAACCCGACCGTCTTCACCACCTGGTATCTCTACCGCTCGGTGCTGACGACGCTGCCGGTGGCGCTGTTCGTGGTGGTGCCGCTGGTGTTCGTCGTCACCTGCGGCGAGATCGACCTGTCGTTTCCGGCAACGATGGGCTTCGCCTCATGGGTCTTCGCGCTGGTCGTGCAGGCCGGCTACGATCCGTTTCTCGGCATCGCCGCGGCGCTCGTCACCGGCATGCTGCTCGGCTTCCTGGTAGGCTCGCTGGTGGTCTATGGCGGGCTGTCTTCACTGATCGCCACGCTCGGCATGAATTTCCTGCTGCGCGGCCTGATCCAGATCATCAACGAAGGCAAGTCGATGGCGCTGACCAGCCTCAGCGACAGCTGGGCCTACACGATCTTCTCAAGCCAGCTGCTGGGCATTCCGGTGCAGATCTTCTGGGCCATCGGTTTCGTCGTGCTGTCGGCGATGCTCTATAACCGCCATCGCTTCGGCGCGCAGGTGAGGGTGGTCGGCGACAACCCCGACAGCGCCCAGCAGATGGGCATCGACGTCAAGCGCGTGCGGGTGAAAGTGTTCGTCTTCGTCGGCATTGGTGCTGCGATCGCCGGCACCTTCTCGGTGATGATCAATTTCACCTGGTGGCCGACCGCCGGCGACGGCTATCTCCTGCCGGTGCTGGCCTCGGTGTTCGTCGGCGGCACGCCGACCTGGGGCGGCATCGGCACCGTGGTCGGCGGCGCCATCGGCGCCGTCACCGTGTCGTTCATCCAGACCGGTGTCGTGGCGGCAGGCCTGAGCGGCTTTTACGTCCAGTTCTTCAACGGCCTGATCATCATCCTGTCACTGCTGGGGCATAAGTGGAACCAGGCGCGGTATCGGTGAGGGGCTGTTTCGTTGGCGGACCGCATGCCTTGCGCGGACGCCCATCATTTCGTCATCCACGGGCGAAGCAAGGAGCGTAGCGACGCGGCGCAGACCCGAGGATCCATGCCGCGACTTAAAAGTACCGCTCCGGTTGTGGAATTCTGCTCCGCTGCATTTCTGGGCGAAGGTCGCGGCATGGATCCTCGGGTCTCCGCGACGTCGCTTCGCTCCTGCTCCGCCCGTGGATGACGAAGGTGGGGGCTTCCGCCAGAGAATGGTCGCTTGTAGGGCAAGCAACCGCTCACACCGCCGCGACGAACCCGTCCAGCACGCGCTTCTGGCCGGCCTTGTCGAAGTCGATGGTCAGCTTGTTGCCTTCGATGGCCGAGATGTTGCCGTTGCCGAATTTCTGGTGGAAGACGCGGTCGCCGACGTTGAAGGCGGATGGCGTGTCGGAGACGGATTTGGCGACCAGTTCGCCGTCGATGGTGCGGCCTTTGACCGAGGTGCGGCCGGCGCCGTAGCCGGAGTCGGTTTCGCCATAGCCGATGCGCTCGACCTGGTGGCCGGAGCGCGAGCCCCAGTTGCGGTCGGTCGCCTCGGTGCGGTTGGCCTGGGCGCGCTGCCAGCCCGGCGTCGCATAGGTGTTGGAGAAGGCGCCGGATTTTTCGGTGTCGGCGCCGACATTGTCGAAGCGCGAGGCGCCATAGGGGTTCTGCCGTCCTGCCCCCTGGCCGCCACGGCCGGAGGCAAAAGAACCGCCGCCGTAGGAATTGCCGTAGCCGCCGTAGCTGTTGCCGCTTTCGGCGACCTCGACATGGGCTTCCGGCAGTTCGTCGAGAAAGCGCGACGGGATGGTCGACTGCCACAGGCCGTGGATGCGGCGGTTGGAGACGAACCACAGATGCAGGTTCTTCTTGGCGCGGGTCAGGCCGACATAGGCGAGCCGGCGCTCTTCCTCCAGTCCGGAGCGGCCGCCTTCGTCCAGCGCGCGCTGATGCGGGAACAGGCCTTCTTCCCAGCCGGGCAGGAAGACGGTCTCGAATTCGAGGCCCTTGGCCGAATGCAGCGTCATGATCGAGACGGCGTCGAGCCCGGCGTTCTGCTCAGCGTCCATGACCAATGCGACATGCTCGAGGAAGGAGCGCAGCGATTCATACTCCTCCATCGAGCGGATCAGCTCTTTCAGGTTCTCCAGCCGGCCGGGCGCTTCGACCGAGCGGTCGTTCTTCCACATGTCGGTGTAGCCGCTCTCTTCGAGAATGGTCTCGGCGAGTTCGGTGTGCGGCGTGGTTTCCAGCGCCTTCTGCCAGCGTTCGAAATTGGCCGCGACTTCGCGCAAGGCGGCGCGGGGCTTCGGCTTCAACTCGTCGCTTTCGGCCAGCTTGGCGGCGGCTTCCAGCATTGGGATGCGCAGCGCGCGGGCCGTGTCGTGGATCTGGCGGATGGTGGCTTCACCAAGGCCGCGCTTGGGCACATTGACGATGCGCTCGAAGGCGAGGTCGTCGGCGCCTTGCGCCACCACGCGGAAGAAGGCCAGCGCATCGCGGATCTCCATGCGTTCATAGAAGCGCGGACCGCCGATGACGCGGTAGTTGAGGCCGAGCGTGACGAAGCGGTCCTCAAACTCGCGCATCTGGAAGGAGGCGCGGACCAGGATCGCCATGTCGTTGAGATTGTGCTTTTGCCGCTGGTAGGTCTCGATCGTCTCGCCGACGGCGCGGGCTTCCTCCTCGGAATCCCAGGCGGCGTGGACATGCACCTTGCCGTCCTCGGGATCGTTGCGGTCGGTGAACAGCGTCTTGCCGAAGCGGCCCTCATTGTGGGCTATGAGGTGGGAGGCGGCCCCCAGTATGTGCGCGGTCGAGCGGTAGTTGCGCTCCAGCCGGATGATGGTGGCGCCGGGAAAATCCTTGTCGAAGCGCAGGATGTTGTCGACCTCGGCGCCGCGCCAGCCATAGATGGATTGGTCGTCGTCGCCGACGCAGCAGATGTTGACTTTGTTGTCGCTCACGGCCGCGCGCTCGCTTCGTTCGCTGGCCTCCGCGGGGGCGGCCTGGCCGGCCGACGCCCGGTCGGGCTTGCGGCCTTCGGCCGATCGCAGGTCCGTCGATGTCGACGCGCGCCCGGAATCGGGCCTCTGCGCCAAAAGCCGCAGCCACATGTACTGCGCGGTGTTGGTGTCCTGGTACTCGTCGACGAGGATGTATTTGAAGCGCTTGTGGTATTCCTTCAGCACGTCCGGATTGGCGCGGAAGATGCGGATCGGGTGGCAGAGCAGGTCGCCGAAATCGCAGGCGTTCAGCGTCTTCAGCCTCTCCTGATAGGCCTTGTAGAGCTCGCGGCCCTTGCCGTTGGCGAAGGCGCGGGCGTCGCCCTCGGCGATGTCGGCCGGGCCTTGCCCCTTGTTCTTCCAGCCGTCGATCATCTGGGCGAACTGCTTGGCCGGCCAGCGCTTGTCGTCCAGACCTTCGGCCTGGATCAGCTGCTTGATCAGCCGCACGACGTCGTCGGTGTCGAGGATGGTGAAGTCGGAGCGCAAACCGGCGAGTTCGGCATGGCGGCGAAGCAGCTTGACGCCAATCGAGTGGAAGGTGCCGAGCCATGGCATACCCTCGACATCGCCTTCGCCGATCAGCACGCCGATGCGGATCTTCATCTCGCGCGCGGCTTTGTTGGTGAAGGTTACCGCGAGGATCTGCGACGGGAACGCCTTGCCGGTGGCGAGGATGTGGGCGATGCGCGTGGTGAGCACGCGGGTCTTGCCGGTACCGGCACCGGCCAGCACCAGAACCGGCCCCTCCGTTGTTTCAACAGCTAGCCGCTGCTCCGGGTTGAGGCCCTTCAGATAGTCGGGTGCGTTGTTGTGTCCGCTGCGGGCAGCCATGGCGCGCGCGGCGATGCCCGACGGGGCCGTGGGCCGCGCATTGGGTTCGTCGAAAAAGGGCATGTCTTCGGAAAAGCCGGACATTGCCCCGAATGTAGTGATTCGGTGGGGAAAGACCAGAACTGTCTACGTTTTGTTCCGCTAAAGTGCCCGATTGCTGCCCCGCGCTCCCACTGCGGTCGATGTTATCCCAATTGCGATGGACCATTGCGGCTTGCGCTTGAGGCCCGTGCTTGACAGGCGGGACCGTCAGGAGAAAGTTGTGCTTCGGGCAGCGACGCAATGCCGGGTTGCCATGGCCGCGCCGCGAAGCGCAACAGTCGAAGGAGTATCATCTTGGCTGTCACCATCACCTCCCTCATTCTTTTCCTCATCGGCCTGGCACTCGGCGGCGGCGGCATCCGCCTGGCGATGCTGGGCGGCAGCTGGTACTATGTCATTGCCGGCCTTGCCTTCCTGATCGCCGCCTGGCTGCTCTACCGGCGCAGGTCCACCGCACTGTGGCTCTACGCGGTGATCGTGCTCGGCACGCTGGCCTGGGCGGTCTGGGAAACCGGCTTCGACTGGTGGGAACTCGGACCGCGCGGCGGCATCATCGTGCTTCTCGCTTTGTGGCTGCTGACGCCATGGGCGAGGCGGGGTCTTGCCGGCCCTGACGGGCGCGCACCGCTGATCCTTGCCGTGCTGGCATCACTGGCCGTCGCCGGTTATTCGATGACCTCAGATCCGAAGGACATTGCCGGCGAACTCGGCACCGACAAGGTGGTCGCCAACGCCAATCTCGGCAATGATGTGCCGGCCGGCGAGTGGCACTATTACGGCCGCACGCAGTTCGGCCAGCGCTATTCGCCGCTCGACCAGATCACACCGGACAATGTCGCCAAGCTGCAGCCTGCCTGGACCTACCAGACCGGCGATGTGAAGGGTCCCGACGATGTCGGCGAGACCACCTATCAGGTGACGCCGCTGAAGATCGGCGACACGCTCTACATCTGCACGCCGCATAATTTCGCCATCGCCATCGATGCCGCGAGCGGCAAGGAGAAATGGCGCTTCGATCCCAAGGTCAAGCTCGACAAGGACCGCCAGCACCAGACCTGCCGCGGCGTGGCCTATTACGCCGATGCCGCCGGCGCCGCCGGGCAGCCCTGTGCGACCCGCGTCTACCTGCCGACCTCGGATGCGCGGCTGATCGCGCTCGACGCCGCCAACGGGCAGGTCTGCCCGGCTTTTGCCGAGGGCGGCACGCTGAACCTTCTGACCAACATGCCCTATCCGAAGTCGGGCTATTACTACTCGACCTCGGCCCCGCTGATATCAGGCGGCAAGATCATCGTCGGCGGCGCGGTCAACGACAATTATTCGACGCAGGAGCCGTCCGGCGTCATCCGCGCCTACGACGCTGCCACCGGCGCGCTGGTGTGGAACTGGGATTCCGGCAATCCGGACCAGACGACGCCGCTGCCGGCCGGCCAGACCTATACCGCCAACTCGCCCAACATGTGGTCGACGCCGAGCGCCGACGAGAAGCTCGGCCTGCTCTACGTGCCGCTCGGCAACCAGACGCCGGACCAGCTCGGCGCCGGGCGCAGCGCCAATGTCGAGAAGTTCTCGTCGTCGATCACCGCGCTCGACCTCAACACCGGGCAGGTGCGCTGGGTGCGGCAGACCGTGCACCACGATCTCTGGGACATGGACGTACCGGCACAGCCGAGCCTGATCGACATCAGCAAACCCGACGGCACGGTGGTGCCGGCGCTGGTCGGGCCGACCAAGCAGGGCGACCTCTATGTGCTCGACCGCCGCACCGGCGAGCCGGTCATTGCGGTCAACGAAGTGCCGGCGCCCGGCGGCGCGATCGAAGGCGACCACACATCGCCGACGCAGCCGGTCTCCGATCTCACCTTCATGCCGAAGCCGCTCACCGGCGCCGACATGTGGGGCCTAACCATGTTCGACCAGTTGGCCTGCCGGATCGAATTCCAGGGCCTGCGCTATGAGGGGCGCTATACGCCGCCTTCCGTCCAGGGCTCGCTGATCTATCCCGGCAATTTCGGCACCTTCAACTGGGGTGGCGTCGCCGTCGATCCGGTCCGGCAGGTGCTGTTCGGCATGCCGACCTACCTGGCGTTCAAGTCGCAGTTGATCCCGCGCGATCAGGTGCCGCCGCCGGACGAAGGGCGCGGCAGCGAGCAGGGGCTGAACCGCAACGAGGGCGCGCCCTATGCGGTGGTGATGGGGCCGTTCCTGTCGCCGCTTGGCATCCCTTGCCAGGCGCCGCCCTGGGGCTATGTCGCCGGCGCCGATCTCAGGACCGGCAAGATCGCCTACAAGCACCGCAACGGCACCGTCTACGACATGACGCCGCTGCCGCTGCCGCTGAAAGTCGGGGTGCCGGGCATCGGCGGGCCGATGATCACCGCTGGTGGCGTCGCCTTCCTGGGGGCCGCGGTCGACGACTATCTGCGCGCCTACGACCTGACATCGGGCAAGCAGCTGTGGCAGGCGCGGCTGCCGGCCGGCGGGCAATCGACGCCGATGACCTATACGGTCGCCGACGGCCGCCAGTTCGTGGTCATCGTCGCCGGCGGCCACGGTTCAGTCGGCACCAAGCCTGGGGACTATGTGATGGCCTACGCGCTGCCGAAGTAGGGGCGACAGGGTAACGCGATCTTTCAGAGGTCGCGCCGCCCCTCATCTGTGCCGGTGTCTTTTCCCGTATAGTGACGGGGAAAAGTGCCCGACTGGGCGATGAGGGGCGGGAAATCTTCCGATCGGCCCGTTCTCGATCAGCCGATCCCCAGATGACCCTTCAGGCTGGGCACCGAGCCGAGCACCGTGTTGGTCAGGTCGGGGCCGGCGGCGGCTTCGGCCTGCTGGATCAGCGTCGCGCCGGCCTTCTGGATCTGCGCCATGTCGAGCCCGGATGCCTTGAGCGCGGCGACGCCGTTGATCAGCGCGCCGGCCTTCTCGCCGAGAACGCCGCCAAGCGCCCCCTGCAACGACGACAGAAAACCGCCACCGCCGGCCGGAGCGGCAGCCATGACGTCATATTGATGGGCGAGGTCGTCGGCGCCGGGGATCTTGGCGAAGAACGCCGAGACGCTTGTGCCTTCCGCCTCGTGTTCGAGCACCGAGAAAATGGTGCCGACGACTTTCTCCGTCGTCGTCTGGTCGAGGCCGGCCTTCTGCGAAACGGTGTTGACGATGTCCTGGACGTTCATAGCGTCACCTCAACCCTGGGTTTTCGCGTTGCGGTTCCGCTCAGTGCGGACCCTGATCAACGATGGTCTGCCTGCACTCGCAACCATCGAGCGCAGGGCCAAAGCGGCACTCGCCGCAAGGACGAGCGCGCTGGCGAGGATCGGGGAAGGCATGGTCATGGTCATCGCTTCCTTCTGGGTTTGACGTGTAGGCACGCGGTCAAGATACCGTCGATAGCCACCTTCCCTCACGATTGTGGCAGCGCCAGCAGGATTTATCGCCAATGACCAAAAAGTGATGACACGGCCGTGCATGGCACCGGCTTTACTGCCGGGACGCGGCCAGCGGCCTACGCCCTGAGGCAATCGGCGGCCGCGATGAGTGCTCGACTGGACCATGCCGGCTTGGTCCCTATGTAGCTGGCAATTAAAGCCCGAAGCAGAGGACCCGATCCATGACGAAACCCGACGCCAAGCCCGCCATCACCCAGGCGATGATCGACGCCTATGACGAATATACGCATCTGACGCTCGATCGCCGCCGGTTCATGGAGCAGTTGACCCGGCTTGCCGGATCGGGTGCGGCGGCCGCCGCGATCGCCCCGCTTCTGGCGGCAAATTCGGCGCAAGCGGCTGTTGTCGCCGACAACGATCCGCGGGTGAAGGGCGAGGACATCAGCTATCCCGGCGGCAGCGGCGAAATGAAGGGCTATCTGGTCAAGCCGGTGGACAAGGCGGGCAAGCTCGGCACGGTGATCGTCGTGCATGAGAACAGGGGGCTCAACCCGCATATCCGCGATGTGACGCGACGCGTGGCGCTGGAGGGGTTCGTGGCGCTGGCGCCGGATTTTCTGTCGCCGCTCGGCGGAACGCCAACCGATGAAGACAAGGCGCGCGACATGTTCGCCAAGCTCGATCCGGCGCAGACCATCGCCGACGGTGTTGCGACCGTCGCTTTCCTCAAGAGCGACAAGGACGGCAACGGCAAGGTCGGCGCCATCGGCTTCTGCTGGGGTGGCGGCACGGTCAACATGCTGGCCATCAACGCCCCCGATCTCAGTGCCGGCGTTGCCTATTACGGCATGCAGCCGAAGGCCGCCGATATGTCCAAGATCAAGGCGGCCTTGCTGCTGCACTATGGCGGACTGGACGAGCGCATCAATGCCGGCATCGACGCCTTCAAGAAGGAACTCGACGCGGCGCATGTCGAATACACGGTCTATGTCTATGAAGGCGCCAACCATGCCTTCAACAACGACACGTCGGCAGCGCGCTACGACAAGAAGGCGGCCGACCTGGCCTGGGGCAGAACGATCGCCTTCCTCAAGCAGAAACTGGCATAGGGGCGTCCGTCTAATCCGTGTTCGCCGGCTTGTGGAAGGCGACGCCGGCGGCCACAAGCGCAATGCCGAGGCAATCGGTAAAGCTTGGAATCTGGCGCAGCACGACGACGCCGATCAGCGTCGCGGTGACGGGCAGCAGCGACAGCATCAGCGCGAAGCTCGCGCGTGGCAGCCGCGACATGGCGAGCTGGTCGCAGATGTAGGGGATAACCGACGAGCAGATGCCGACGCCGATGGCGGCGAGCAGCAGCGGCGGCGAGAAAAAGGCCGGCAGCGCATCGGTGAAGCCGATCGGCAGCACGACCACGAAAGCGATCGCCATGGCGGCACCCAGGCCGGCAATGCCGCTGCCTGCGCCTGACGCGGCGACGCGGTGGCCGAGCACGATGTAGCCGACAAACAGCGCGCCGTTGAGGAAGGCCCAGAACAGCCCGATGGGATCATCGGACCATTTGACGTCGATGAGCAGCAAGGTGCCGGTCACCGCGACGGCAAGGGCGGCAAGATTGCGCGGGCTCCTGAGGCCGACCACCGCGACGCCGATGGTGCCGACGAATTCGATCGCCGCCACCAGCGAGATCGGTAGGCGGTCGAGCGCCAGGTAGAACGAACAGTTCATCACCGCCAGACAGGCGCCGAAGGCCAGCAACAGCAGCCTTGTCGAGAGATCGGCGCGGGCGAGGCTTCGCCATGGGCGGGTCAGGGGTGCGAAGATGAGTGCTGCCGTGGCGATACGCAGCCACGCCATGCCGAGCACGCCGACATGCGGGAAAAGCAGGACGGCGAATGCCGGCCCGAGATAGTGGAAGACGGCGCTGACGCCGAACCAGACATGCGGCGGCAGTTTTTCCGTCAGCCTGGCGAGGGTGGAGCTGGCAGGGACAGGGTCTGCCGCGAGAGCTTGCGTTTGATCGACCATCGGATCAGTATCGCAGGCGGATTTGCCCATTTATATGGGAGATGATTGGTTCTTCCGGCTATCTTTCTCCCGGAAGCAAGGAGTTTTCCATGAAACGCCTTCGAACTGAAAGTGCCGATCTCGATGTCGCGGATATGAAGATCCTGCGTCTGCTGGAGAAGGACGCGCGCACCAGCACGGCGGAGCTGGCACGCTCGGTTGGCCTGTCGGCGCCGAGCGTGGCAGAGCGCATCAAGCGGCTGCAGGAAAGCGGCGTCATCGAGGCCTATTCGGTCAGGATCAACCCGGCGGCACTCGGCCTGCCGATGTCGGCATGGCTGCGCATCCGTCCGGTGCCGGGACAACTGGCCGTTGTGGCCGAAATCATCCGCGAACTGCCGGAGATCGTGCAGTGCGACCGCGTAACCGGAGAGGATTGTTTCGTCGCGCTGGCGCATGTCGGCTCGGTGGCCGACCTCGAGCGGGTGATCGACCGCATCATTCCTTATGCGATGACCAATACGGCGATCATCCAGTCGTCGCCGGTGGTGGCGCGCTCGGCCCTGGCGGCGTTGAGGCGCCAGGCTTGACGTACAGGGAGAGGACCTATGCGTGGCCGCGCTTCATGCGCGCCTGCTTCAGGATGGCGCGCCAGCGGATCATGTCGAACGGGATCGGCTCGTTGTTGTTGGCGATGTGGAAGATCTCGTTGTTGACGTTCTTGAGCGAGCGCCAGAAATCATAGTCGGTGATGCGCGGATCGGCAGCCAGCCTGTCCACCTCGACCTTGATGTCGGTTTTCATGCACTTTCCTCGAACCGGCGCCGCGCCGCCCGTGTCGCTACCTCGATGCGGATCGTTTTCGACCGACCCGCTGAGTCGCGCAACGGCTCAAATGGCTTGTTCCCGTTAAAACCTTGGTAAGGTTAACGTGGGCGCCGCGCTGCTTCAAGCACTGCTGCCGGCCGATGGGAGGGTTCTGCGATTTTAGATTGCCGGTGTGGCTTTGAAGCCGGAAACGAGAAGTATCGGCTTCGCCCTATTTGCGTTTGATGCCGATCGAGCGGCCGGCCCGTTCCGGCATCGGCAGTGCCGAATGGGCGGCGCGCATGGCTTCGACCCTGGCCAGCACATCGGCGGGGAAGGGCGCCACCTTCGGCCCGGACATGTCGACATGCAGCGACAGCGATTCGGACGTCGCGGCCAGCCAGCCGTCGACATGGCGGATTTCCTGATAGGCCCGCAGCCGCTTGTCGTCGTGGTCGATGAGCTGGAATGAGACCGTGACCTTATGCTCGAGGTGCAGCTCCTGCACGTAGCAGACATGGACTTCGGCCGTGTAGATGGTGAGGCGACGATCCCTGGCATAGTTCGGTCCCATGCCCATTGCCTCGAAGGCATCGTCCGAGCAGCGGTCGAACAGCACGTTGTAATAGGCCATGTTGAGATGGCCGTTGTAGTCGATCCAGTCCTTCTCGATGTCCATGGGTTTTGAGACGAAGGGAGTGGGGATGGGCATCGAAACTTCCTTGTTCTGGTGCTGGACAGAGCGTGGCTCCGGAGACTACGCATCCATAGACGCATAACAAGCGTGGACGCTGGTCCATTCGCGGAGGAATTCATGGCTCTGAGCGACCTCAACCCGGTCGAACGCAACGAGGAGGGCATCGCCGCTGTGCTCGGCATCCTCAAGCAGCAGCTTGGCGAGCGATTCCAGACCGGCCAAGCCATCCGCTCGCAGCACGCGCACACCACCACCTATATTCCGACGCAGGCGCCGGACGGCGTCGCGTTTCCCGAGACGGCCGCCGAGGTGCAGGAGATCGTGCGGGCCTGTGCCGCGCACCGCGTGCCGGTGATCGCCTTCGGCGTCGGCTCCTCGCTGGAGGGTCACACCAACGCACCGGGCGGCGGCATATCGGTCGACACGTCGCGCATGAACCGCATCCTGGCGGTCAATCCGCAGGACCTCGACTGTACGGTCGAACCCGGCGTCACCCGCGAGGACCTTAATCGGCATCTGCGCGACACCGGCCTGTTCTTTCCGATCGATCCGGGCGCCAATGCCTCGCTCGGCGGCATGGCGGCGACGCGGGCGTCCGGCACCAATGCCGTGCGCTACGGCACGATGCGCGAGAACGTGCTGTCGCTGACCGCCGTGATGGCCGACGGCGAGACGGTGACGACCGGCAAGCGCGCGAAAAAGAGCTCGGCCGGCTATGATCTGACGCGGCTGCTGGTCGGCTCGGAAGGCACGCTCGGCATCATCACCTCGCTGACCTTGAAGCTGCAAGGCATCCCGCAGGCGATCTCTGGCGGCGTCTGCCCGTTTCCGAGCGTCGAGGCGGCCTGCAACGCGGTCATCGCGACGATCCAGATGGGCATCCCGGTGGCGCGCATCGAACTGGTCAACGCGCTGCAGATGCGGGCGATGAAGAACTATTCGAAGCTCGACTATCCCGAAAGCCCCTGCCTGTTCGTCGAGTTTCACGGCAGCGATGCCGGCGTTGCCGAACAGGCCGAGACCTTTGGCATGATCGCGGAAGAGAATGGCGGCGGGCCGTTCCTGTGGACCAGCGTCGCCGAGGAGCGCACCAAACTGTGGAAGGCCAGGCATGACGCCTACTGGTCGTCGCTGACGCTACGGCCAGGCGCCAAGGGGCTGTCGACCGATGTCTGCGTGCCGATCTCGCGCTTTGCCGAATGCGTCATGGAGACCGAAGCCGACATTGTCGAGATGGGCCTGATCGCGCCGATCGTCGGTCATGCGGGCGACGGCAATTTTCACGTTCTGGTGCTGATGGATGTGAATGATCCGAAGGAGATCGCACTGTCGGAAAAGTTCGTCGCGCGGCTCAACATGCGGGCGATCGCCATGGACGGCACCTGCACCGGCGAGCACGGCATCGGCCAGGGCAAGATCGGCTTCCTGCGCCATGAACTCGGCCACGGCGTCGACATCATGCGCACGATCAAGCAGGCGCTGGATCCGCTCGATATCATGAACCCGGGCAAGATATTGCCGGGCGCCGGGAAATAGAGGAATAGCCTCAAGCAGACACTGCTGCCGATCGACGTAGCCACTATGGCCCGCTGGCGCGCCGCGAAGCATCAGGCGGCCAAGGCCTCTTTCGAGGATTGGCAACATCTAAAAGATAACGGTGATCTAGGTAATAATCACACGAGGTGGCCGAGATGCAAAAAGAAACGCGAAAACGGAAGAAGCCAAAGACCACAACGGAGTCCGATGACTGCGTTGTTCATGATCATCCGGTTCCGCCGGAGGAAATCAGGCGATATAGCCCAGTTCGTGACGCGGATGCCGAACAAGATATCGCAAACTACGTCGCGGGTCAGGCGCAAGATGAAGCAGTGAAGCATGTTGAACGTGTGAAAAAGGAATATGTGCTGGGGGAAGCGTATGAAATTTGGGATGTCACCACAGATAAAAATCGTTGGTGGGTGATCACGAATCTGACGAATTTGTATTCGCAACGATATTTTCCAAGTCTCGACTACACACTTTCATTTCATATCGGATTGATGACGCGCCTTCGGAGCCGCGAGGGAAGGCCGGACCCCGATCATCCTAACCCGTTCGACGAAGTGCTACGCAGACAGGAGCAGGCATTCAGCCGCTTGGAAAGTGCCGTAGAGGCAGAGGATCTGCAAGCTGTAGGCATGCAATTGCGGGAATGCCTTCTCGCCCTCATTACCGCGGTGAAACGACGAGTTGATCTCACGGGCGTCGCGGAGCAACCTCAAGCGGCCAATTTCAAAGCCTGGAGTGAAGTGCTGGTGGGGCTCTTGTGTCCTGGCGGCAGCAACAAAGAGTTGAGAAGCTATTTGAAGGCTATGGCGGATGACACATGGACACTCGTGAATTGGCTGACCCATCACACGAACGCCACTGAAATGGCCGCATCAATCGCGGTACACGCCACCGATACTCTCGTTGGGCATTTCGTGCAGGTGGCCATGCGAGTTGGGGCAGGCGCAATCAGTCAGTGTCCGCAATGTTCCTCGCGAAATATCCGTTCCCATTTCGACATCCGGATCGAGCCGGATGGGGATTATTACAGTACATGCGGTTCTTGCGGTTGGAGCAACCATCCCGGAGGGCGAGAATAGCGCGCCCATGCCGCAGCCGAAACGGCGTTAAGAAAGATTGATGGGAAGGCGCCGCCCAAATTTAATTGATCTAGCGCGAGGCCTGCCTCTCCCGTGGACCCTCGACAAGAGCCTGCAGGATCGGGCGGGTTGGCGCGAAGAACGTTGTGCCGGTCTGCGGCGTCGAGAAATCGAGCAGGCGGTCGTAGGCGCCCGGCGGGTCGCCGATATACATGCGCTGCAGCATTTTTTCGATGACCCAAAGATATCTGGAATAGCCGATGAAGTAGGTCCCGAACTCGTTTTGTCCGGGCCTGCCGAACGGCATGTTGTCGCGCAATATGTCGTACTCGTTGCCATCGGCATCCTCGATGGTGGCCAGCGACTTGTGTGATTTGCGCGGCGCGTCGTCATCGTCGATTTCGATGTTGTCGATCTTGGTGCGGCCGATGATCGCTTCCTGCTCGGGCGTCGGAATGCGCGCCCAGGCCTGCATGTCGTGCAGATATTTCTGGACGACGACATAGCTGCCGCCAGCGAAGTCGGCGTCTTCATCGCCGACGAGCGCAGAGGCGGGCAAATCGAGGCCGGTCGGGTTGGCGGTGCCGTCGATGAAGCCGAGCAGGTCGCGCGCATCGAAATAGCGAAAGCCGGAAACCTCGTCGACGACGCTCACGCCGTCGCCGAGATTGTCGAGCAGAATGCGCTCGAACTCGAAGCACATGTCGGGGCGTTCGGAGCGGATGTGGAAGAGAAGATCGCCAGCGGTCGAGGGCGCCGAATGAACGGATCCCTTGATCGGCGCAAACGGTTTCAGTTCCAGCGGCCGCCGATCTGGAGAAAGACGATCCCAGAGATCGCGGCCGATGCCGGCAATGCACGAAAGCCGCCCGGAAAGATCGCGGAACCCGACGGTTTTGACGAGATCGTCGAGCCCACCAAGCACGGAGGCCACCTTGGCGAGCGCGGTCTGCTCGCCGGCGACGGTGACGACAAGAAAGACCGCCGAAAGCGACAGCGGAGCGTCGACGCTTTGCGCGTCGATCGGCACGCGATCCCAGTTCTTCCCAGACATCCGAATTCTCCGCTTCGCCGGGATTTGTTTCAGATCGCCCGAGATCACGCAACTGCGGATGAGACATCGCGCAACACTGGATGAATTGCCTCTTTATCGACACGCGGATGCGGGTAGAGTGCGGCAGAATTTCAATCAACCCATTCGGAGCTGATGCTCGCACGCCTGTTCGTGATCTTTGGTGGCCTGTTCGTGCTGGTGCTATGTGCGGCGCTGGTGGTGCCGTATTTTGTCGACTGGACAGGCTACCGCGCCCAATTCGAGCGCGAGGCGAGCGCCATTCTCGGCCGCAAGGTGACCGTGCAGGGCGACGCCACGGCAAGGTTGTTGCCGTTCCCCTCGGTGACCTTCTCGAATGTCGCTGTCGCCGGCGGCCCCAATGGCCAGCCGGCCATGACCGTCGAGACGTTTTCGATGGATGCGGAACTGGCGCCCTTCCTGCGTGGCGAAGTGCTGATCTTCGACATGCGGCTGGTGCGGCCGAAAGCGACCATCGACATCGCCAACAATGGCACGGTCGACTGGGCGATGCGGCCGTCCTCGCCCTTCGACCTCAACCAGATCTCGATCGAGAAGCTGACGGTGACGGAAGGGCAGATCGAACTGCGCCATGCCGCCGGCGGGCGCAGCCATCTGTTTTCCGAGATCAATTCAACTATCTCGGCCAAATCGCTGGCCGGGCCATGGCGCATGGACGGCACGCTGCGGCTGGACGGGTTGCGCACCGCGGTCACCGCGTCCACCGGCAAGGCTGAAGGCAACGGGCAGATGCGGCTGCGGCTGAAGGCCGATCCGGACGCCTATCCGCTGGTCATCGAAGCCGACGGCAATGCTGGCATTGTCAATGGCGCTGCCGTCTATTCCGGCCAATTCAAAATCTCCGGTGCGGACAAGAACAGCGCCGAGCTGCGCAGCACCGACGGTGAGACGGTGAAGGTTTCCGCCGGCAAGCCCGATCCGGGCTTTCGGCTGAACGGCAAGTTTTCGCTCGACCACCAGAAGTTGGGCGTCGACGAATTCCGCTTCGAGACCGGGCCGCTCGACAACCCCTACACCGCCGATGGCAAGGCTTCTGTCGATCTCGGGCTGAAACCGAGTTTCGCCATCGAGGCCAATGGCGCGCAGGTGCAGTTCGACGAGGCGGTGGGCGCCGAGGCCGGCGCCGGCCTGACGCTGGACCAGCGCATCGCGGCGTTTGAGCAGGCGCTGCTCGACATGCCGAAGCCGACTATCCCCGGCACCGTCGAGGTCAAGCTGCCGGCGGTGGTGGCCGGCGACACCACGGTGCGCGACGTGCATCTTTCCGCCGAGCCGGTCGATGGCGGCTGGTCGGTGAAATCGCTTGCCGCGACCTTGCCCGGCCGCACCACGCTGGAAGCCGATGGCATGCTCGTGCTCAATTTGGAGGGTCATTTCGGCTTCAACGGCTCGCTGCTGCTGGCCGTGGCGCAACCCTCCGGCTTTGCCGCCTGGCTGTCGAAGGATGTCGACGAGGCGATCCGCCGTCTGCCTGCCGCCGGCTTCAAGGCCAAGGTCGACCTCTCGCAGAAGCGCCAGGCCTTCAGCGATCTCGAATTGATCCTGGGTAAGGCGAGGTTTTCCGGCCGCATCGATTCCAGCCAGCCCGACGATGCCAAGCCCTCAGTGCTGATGCGTCTCGAAGGGGGCGACCTCGATGTCGACGGGCTGGCGGCCTTCGCCTCGATCTTCGTCAGCGACAAGGGCGCCAATCGCTTTGCCGACCGCGACCTCGATTTCCAGATCAAGGCAGGGCCGGTCAACGCTGGCGGATTGACCGCGGATACCGTCGACACGGCGCTCAGGCTGCGCGACGGGCTGCTCGAAATCGACCGGCTGTCGGTGGGCGGGCTGGCCGGCGCCTCGATCAGCGCCACCGGCAGGATCAAGGATTTCCCGGCGAGCCCGACCGGCAAGCTCGATGCGTCGGTGGTTGCCGTCGACCTGAAGCCGCTGGTCGACGTCGCCGCCCGGCACTATCCCGACAGTGCCGTGCTGAAAGGGCTGGCGAGCCGCGCCGCTGCCTATCCCGAGCTGTTCCAGGATGCGCGTGTCGACCTGGTGGCGAGTGCGGCCGACAATGGCGACGGCACCACCGGCCTGGCGGTGAGCGGACAAGGCAAGGCCGGCGGCTCGGCCTTTTCCGCATCGCTGTCGGGGAAGGGGGTGGTGGACAAGCTTCTCGAAGCGCCGGTGGCGCTTACCTTCAACGCCAAGAACCCTGACGCCACCACGCTGCTGGCCCTTTACGGCCTGCCGGCGCTGCCGCTCGGCATGCTGGGCGAGGCAAGCACCGACATTCAGGCCAAGGGAACGCTGGGTGGCGGCCTGGCGACGAATTTCAGCCTTGCCGGCAACGACTTCAAGGCTGGTTTCGAAGGCACGATCGCCGATACGCCGCAAGGCTTCGCCGCCAAGGGCAAGCTCAGCCTCGATGCCGCCGACATCGAGCCATGGCTGATGACGTCAGGCATCGGCCTGCCCGGCATGGGGGCGGGCATGTCGACGTCGCTCGCCGCGCAGGGCGACTATGGCAACGGTCTGCTGGTGCTGGACGAACTCAGCGGCGCCATCAACGAAGCGGCGGTGTCCGGCGACGTCAATATCGATGTAAAGAACGGCGTGCCGCATCTGGCTGGGGCGCTGGCGCTCGACGAACTCGACCTCGATCCCATGGCGGTGGCGCTGTTCGGCGATTCCGCCTTTCTTGCCGACAAGGAAGAAACCAACAAGGGTCGCGCGTGGCCGGCCACACCGTTCAGCCAGAAATCCAGCCTGCCTTTCACCGCCGACCTCGACCTGACCACGGCAGCACTTGCCGCCGGGCGGTTCGCCACCGCGTACGATGCCGCCTTTTCGCTCAAGCTCGACCAGGAAGGCATCCGCGTTTCGGATCTCAAGGCGAAATTGCTTGGCGGGGCGCTCAGCGGCCTGTTCGAGCTGAAGAACAATGACGGCACCGGGCTGTTCACTGGTCAGATGAAACTGGCGGGCGCCGATCTGGCGACCGTGCTGCCGGATGCCGGCATCAGCGGCATCGGCGACTTCTCGACAGCGCTGTCAAGCAGCGGCAAATCGGTCGAAGGGATGGTGGCCGCCTTATCAGGCTCCGGCACTGCGGCGTTGAAGGGCGTGAAAGTTGCTGGCGTCAATCCAGATGCGTTCAGTGCGTTCCTCGTCAAGGCGGATGCGATCGGGCGTGACATCGATGCGGCCAAGACTGCCGGCTTCGCGCCTGACATCGCCGCTGATGGCAGTCTAGCCGCCAAGGACACCGACATAGCCTTCACGGTTGCCGGCGGCACGCTGCGGGCGCCGCCGGTCAGCCTGGAAAATCCGGCGGCGACCTTGTCCGCCGACGTCACGGCGGATCTCAACGCGGTCACGGTGTCGGCCAAGGGTGCGATCACCTATCGGCCGGGCGACGAGGCGCTGGTCGGCTCCGAGCCGGTCTTGAATTTCACCGCCGAGGGGCCGTTCGGCGCGGTAAAACGAGCATTCGACAGTGAGCCGCTGGCGCAGTTCCTGACCCAACGCGCGCTGGAAAAGGAACAGCAGCGCGTCGAGGCGATGCAGGCCGCGCTGCTCGAAAAGCAGCGGCTTCGGCGCGAGGTCCGCTACTACGCGGCGCTGCAGGATGCTCGCGACAAGGCGGCCGAAGAACTGCGCAAGCAGCAGGAAGCGGCGCGGCTGAAAGCCGAGGCGGACGCCAAGGCAAAGGCGGAAGCGGATGCCCAGGCCAAGGCTGAGGCGGACGCAAAGGCCAAGGCCGATGCCGATGCGAAGGCGGCTGCCGAAAAGCAGGCCGCCGACGAGGCGGCCAAAGCGCAGGCCGAGCAGGAGCGGCAGAAGGCGGAAGAGGCGGTGCGCATCGCGGCGCAGGAAAAGGCAAGGCTCGAGGCCGAGCGCAAGGCCGCGCAGCAGGCTCCCAAGGTGGAGCGTGCCCCGCTGCCGCAGGCCAATGACAATCCGCCGCCGGCCAAGCCGAAGTCCAATCCGTTCACGATCGACAATCTGCTGAAGTCGCTGCAGTAGTAGTTGACGGCGGTTACCCACGGTCCCGATCGAGCAGACGTCGCAGCATAGGTTCGATGCGTGACAGCTCGTCGAGATGCGCCGCCGACAGCTCGGCCAGACAATCGTCGGCGCGCTCGGTCAGTTGCAGTAGCACGCGACGGTGGTCGTCCTTGTCCTGATCCCTTGTGACCAGCCCCGCCTCGCCGAGGCGGTTGACCAGTTCGACGGCGCTGTGGTGGCGGATACGCAGGCGTTCCGCGAGATCGCCAACCGTCACCGGGCCGCCGCCGGGGAATCCCTTGATCGCCAGCAGCGCCTGATGCTGGCGCGGGGTCAGGCCGGCGTCTTCCGCCTGGACCTGGCTGAATTCGAGGAAGCGGCGGATCAGGTAGCGAAACTCCGATAGCCGCTGGTAATCGGCTTGGCTGATGGCGGGGCGTGATTTTTGTGGCTGCGACATATCAGACATGTGTTCGTTTTCCGGCGAAAGCTCAAACGGATTTCGGGCGAAACCGGCTTGAATATTTATATCGTGTTACGATACATAACCACCAACAAGCCCGGCTGGCCGCTTCGACCGTGCCGCATCTCAGACATACGGCGCGCCGCCAGGAAGCAAACTGCCATGAAGACCCCTCACTCGAACCCGGAACATCTGCGCGATTTCACTACGGATGCCAGGGTGCTGTTCGTCGCCGCCATTGCCGTGGTGGTGGCGACAGCTGGACTGGTTGCCGGCATCGCGCTTTTGAAGCTGATCCGGCTGGCCACCAACATCGCCTATTTTGGCCAGTTCACGCTCGCCGATCTGAAGCTCGAGGACACGCCGCTTGGCTATGCCTCCGTCATCGTCCCGGTGATCGGCGCGCTGATCATCGGCCTGATGGCGCGCTTCGGCAGCGAGAAGATCCGCGGTCACGGCATTCCCGAAGCCATAGAGGCGATCCTGCTCGGGCGTTCCAGACTCGACGCCAAGGTGGCGATCCTGAAGCCGCTGTCGTCGGCGATCTCGATCGGCTCCGGCGGACCGTTCGGCGCCGAGGGCCCGATCATCATGACCGGCGGCGCGATCGGTTCGCTGATCGCGCAGATGCTGCCGGTCAGCGACAACGAACGCAAGACGCTGCTGGTGGCCGGTGCTGCGGCGGGCATGACCACGGTGTTCGGAACCCCGATCGCCGCCATCATGCTTGCGGTCGAACTGCTGCTTTTCGAATGGACCCCGCGCAGCTTCATTCCGGTGGCGGTCGCGGCTGTTATCGCCGAGGTGGAGCGCACCATGCTGCATCTGCCCGGACCGATCTTTCCGTTTCAGGGCGGCATGGAGGTGTCCTTTGTCGGCCTTGCCGGCTGGGTGGCGATCGGCGTTTGTGCAGGACTTTTGTCGGGGCTGCTGACGCAGATGGTCTATGCCTGCGAGGACGGTTTTCAGAAGCTGCCGATCCACTGGATGTGGTGGCCGATGCTTGGCGGACTGGTGGTCGGCATCGGCGGGCTGATCGAGCCGCACGCGCTCGGCGTCGGCTATGACAACATCACTGACATGCTGGACGGCCGCACCGTCGCGACGGCAGCACTCCTCCTGCTGGTGGTGAAGGCGATCATCTGGTCGGTAGCGCTCGGCTCGGGAACGTCGGGAGGTGTGCTGGCGCCGCTGTTGATCATGGGCGGGGCCATGGGCGCTGTGCTCGCCGGCGTTCTGCCTGCCGCGGATCCGGGTTTCTGGGCGCTGCTGGCGATGGCCGCCACGATGGGCGGCACGATGCGTGCGCCGCTGACCGCCACGTTCTTCGCCGTCGAACTGACCGGCAACACGCATATGCTGGTGCCGCTGATTGCTGCCTGCGCTGCGGCGCACGCCGTCACCGTGCTTCTGATGAAGCGATCGATCCTGACCGAAAAGATCGCCAGAAGGGGACATCATCTGGTTCGCGAATACCGCGTCGACCCTTTCGCCCTGACCAGGGTGCGCGAGGTGATGACGTCACAAGTCGAAAGCGTGCCGGCGACGATGACGCTGCATGGCGCGGCAGCGTTCCTGACAGCGCCGGAAACACGGCATCCGAGTTTCCCGGTGGTCGATGAGCGCGGCCATGTGCTGGGCCTCATCGATCCGCCGGCGATATTGCGCTGGAGACGCGCCGGCACGCACCGCACCACCACGCTTGGCGAACTGCTGGCCGGCAGCAAGGTGACGCTGGCCTATCCGGACGAATATCTCGAAGGCCTCTCCGACAAACTGCTGCTGGCCAACGTCTCTCATCTGCCCGTCGTCACTCGCGAAGGCTCGTTGCTGGTCGGCTATGTCGGCTGGAAGGATTTGATGCGCGTGCGGTCCAGGAAACAGGCCGAGGAGCGCGAGCGTTCGACCTTGCTTGGCTTCGGCACCAGACACACGAAAAAGAACGACGCCGTCGAAAGCCTTTAGATTCTCTCTGCGTGCTTCGCCCATTCCAGCACATAGAGTCTCAACGCCGAGGACAGGTTGGTGTCGCGGGGCCGCGTCTCGTCGACTTCGGCGACAAGAGCAGCGAGCGTCAGCTTTCTGGTCGCCGCGACCGCGACGAGGTCGTCATAGAAGGGCTTTTCAAGCGAGTAGCTGGTGCGGTGGCCGCGAATGGTCACCGAACGCTTTTCGACCGGGCTCATTGGCGGTCGGGGTCGCCGGGCTTTTCACGACGATGCCCGGCAACGAATTTTTCGCTCTTGTCGGCGACGATACGGTCGCGTTCTTTTTCGGCTTTTGAGCGGCCGTGCAGCGCGCGATTCTGTTCGGCGGCGCGCAGCTTTTCGTCCCGCGCCTTTTGCTTGCGGGCTTGGCGGAGATTGACGATTTCGGCCATGCCGCCGGTCTATTTCTTGCGGAAGGCGTCGAGCGAGACCACTTCGGCGCCCTTGGTGGCGGCGTCCGCGGCCGCGGGCTTCTTCTCCGCCTCGGCGGCGGCCTTCTTCTCGGCCTTCGGCTTTTTCTCGGAGACGATGGTCAACGGCTCCGGAGTTGGCGCAGCCGGTTCGTCGGTTGCCGCGCCATCCGTCTTGACGTCGAATTCGAGTTCGAAATTAACCGAGGGATCATAGAAGCCGCGCACGGCCGAGAACGGGATTTCGAGTTTTTCCGGAACATCGGAGAAGGACAGGCCGACCTCGAAGCCGGTATCGGTCACCTTCAGGTCCCAATACTGGAACTGAATGACGATGGTCATCTGCTCGGGATAGCGCTCGCGCAGCCGCGAAGACACGCGTACGCCCGGCGCGCCGGTCAGGAAGGTGATGAAGAAGTGGTGGTTGCCGGGGAGGCCGGTGCGCGCGACCTCGGCCAGGACCTTGCGCATGACGCCGCGCAACGCCTCCTGGGCCAGAATGTCGTAGCGGATGTGGTCGTCGGCCATGTGGCGGTCGGGTTCCGTTGAATCGTCCGCATAGCTGTAATCAAGCTTTAGGGCGGCGTAAACCGCATATAGATCACCCTTGCGCGGAAGCGAAGACTATTGCCAGCGATTTGATCGCTCAGGCGCTGGCGAGCGCGCTTTGCTTTTCGGACGATGCCGCGGACCGGCGCTTGCCGAAGGCGCGCAGGAATGTGCGCACGCCATTGGTCGCGGATTGCAGCACCTCGTCCTCGCGCGGCGAGCCGCCAAGCATGAAGGTGGTCTGCAGTTCGGCATTGACGAGGCCAAGGAACTGGCGTGCCGCCACATCCGGGTCCTCGATCGTGAGATAGCCGCCATAGGCGAGGCGGGCGAAGCGGGCGGCGATTGCCGGCCATGTTCTGCCCGGTCCCTGTTCGCGCCATTCGGCAAACAGTTCGGGATAGCGCTCGCCTTCGGTCTGGATCAGCTTGCGCAGGAATTTTCCGTCGCGGTTGCAGATGCAATTCTGGTTCAAGCGCACGGCAAAGCCGATCAGATCGGCTTCGAGATCCTTGGGCTGGTCGGGGAAGGTGGCAATGGTGGCGAAGATGCCGGCATTGCAGCGTTCGGTGAGGTCGCGGACCACGGCGACGAACAGTTTCTCCTTGTCGCCATGATGGTTGTAGATCGTCTGGCGCGAAACGCCGGCTTCGGCCGCGATCAGATCGATGTTGGCGCCGGCGAAACCTTCGCGGCAAAACACGGCAGCCGCGGAATCGACGATCGAGAGGCGCTTGGCCTCATGGCCGCGTGGCGGGAAAATGTCAGGAGAAACGTGCAGCTTCATAAAAAACTATATAGAGGTGATTGACGATTTAGACAAGAGTGTCTAAATTTGTGGACACAAGATAAAGAGATTTTCACTCGACGAGACGAATAGAATTCGCTCTTGGAGTGTCGGAATTTCATGGGATGGAACGTCCTAGGTTAGACGTCGCCCCGCGGCGGCAACCAGATTTGAAAGAAGCCTTTATCATGAGTCCCAAATTCCTCCGCATCGCGGTCGTGCTCGGCTTGTTGTCCGCCATCGGCCCGTTCGCCATCGACATGTATCTGCCCGCGCTGCCGTCGATCGGCGCCGATCTGCATGCGAGCACCGCTGCCGTGCAGATGAGCCTGTTGATCTTCTTCCTGTCGATGGGTTTTGGCCAGATCGTCGTCGGGCCGATCTCCGACATGGTCGGCCGCAAGCTGCCGCTCTATGGCGGCCTTGCGCTGTTCATGGTCGGCGGCATCGGTTCGGCAATGGCGCCGACCATCGAATGGCTGATCGCTTTCCGCTTCCTGCAAGGGCTTGGCGCCAGCGCCGGCATGGCTGTTCCGCGCGCCATCGTGCGCGACCTGCATACTGGCAATGAGGCCGCCAAGCTGATGTCCTTGCTGATGCTGGTGTTCTCGGTGTCGCCGATCCTGGCGCCGCTGACCGGCAGCGTGATCATCGAGAGTTTCGGCTGGCGCGCCGTGTTCTGGACAGTGACGGGCGCGGCTCTGCTGGCCACCATCCTTCTGGCGACTTCGCTCAAGGAGACGCGACCGGTGGAAGATCGCGCCGGGTCCTCGTTCGGCACCGCGCTGTCGGCCTACCGCTTCCTGATGGGTGATCGCAACTTCCTCGGTCTGACGGCGATCGCCGGCTTCGGCATTGCCAGCTTCTTCGTCTATCTGTCGAGTTCGTCGTTCATCCTGATCGACCATTACGGGCTGTCGCCTTCGGTCTACAGCGTGTTCTTCTCGATCAACGCGGTGGCCTTCATCGGCATGTCGCAGATGACGGGGCTGCTGGCCGAGCGCTTCGGCCTGAGGCGCGTGGTGCGCGTCGCGGTGACCGGCTATGCGACGACGATGGTGGTGCTGTTCGCGGTAATGGCGACAGGCATCGACCGGCTCGACGTGATGGCGGCGCTGCTGTTCGTCGGCTACGGCTTCCTCGGCCTGGTCATCCCGACCACCTCGGTGCTGGCCATGGAAGAACATGGCGAGATCGCCGGCACCGCTTCAGCGCTGATGGGCACGCTGCATTTCGCCATCGGCGCACTCGCCATGGGTGTTGCCGGCGTGTTCTTCGACGGTACGCCGCTGCCGATGGTGGCCGGCATCACGCTGTGTGCGGTGATTTCCTTCACGCTGGCCAAGATCACGCTCGGCCGCTCGCGCGAGGTTGCCGAGGCACCGGCGGAATAAGCAACCAAACAAATGAAAAAGGCCGGGTTCATCCCTAATGCAGTTCACTTAGGCACCTTCAGTGTTCTGACAGGATATTTGGCTGGTAGCTTTTTGACGACACGGGGGCATGATCGCCCC
>NZ_JAMYRE010000015.1:0-206173 GCF_040321265.1 Mesorhizobium sp. M0491 | reverse complement strand
GGGGCGATCATGCCCCCGTGTCGTCAAAAAGCTACCAGCCAAATATCCTGTCAGAACACTGAAGGTGCCTAAGTGAACTGCATTACGCCCCTCGGCGGGCTTTTTCTTGTCAGCCGCCACTTTTTTCGGTGCCCGTAAATCTCGCGCCAATCCCTAGAGTTTCGAGATTCGTGGTTAAGCAACAGGGTTAAACGCCTTTTAACCTTTGCAATTCATTATCCACGACTGAAAGCCAATCGCATTTCGGACGGATTCGCCGTTCCGAGCTTCTCAGGGGTGACAAGCATGTTCAAGACAGCAAGAAAGGTCCTGCTCGCCTTCCTGTTCGCAGGCCTGGCAGGACCGCTGTTCGCAGCCGACCTGCCGGAACCGATGGTCGAAGAGGCTCCGCCTCAGGCTGTCTACGAGCAGCCGGTCGAGGTCGGCGGCTGGTACATCCGCGGCGACATCGACTATCACAAGTCGACCGTGCGCGGCATCGACTATATGACCTACACCGTCGATCCCTGTAACTGTACGGTTACGCCCGGCACCAGAAGCTTCGATTTCGGCAAACTCAAGGGCGGTTTCTCGCTCGGCGCCGGCGTCGGCTACAAGATCAACGATCACTTCCGGACCGATTTGACCGCCGACTACTGGTTCAAGTCGAACTTCAACGGGGGCACCTCGGACATCAACGGTACTTCGACCGAAGTATCGAAGATGAGCGCCCTGTTGCTGCTGGCGAATGCCTATGTCGATCTCGGCACCTACCATGGCATCACGCCTTACGTTGGCGCCGGCATCGGCGGCGCCCGCGTCAAGTGGGATGATGTCTACGACCCGAACACCACCGAGTTCAATCCCGGCAGATCAAGCTGGCGTTTCGCCTACGGTCTGATGGCCGGCGCTTCGTACTGCCTGACCGACAAGATCATTCTCGATGCCGGCTACCGCTTCTCCCATATTCAGGGCGGCCGCATGTTCGACTGGAACATCACCAGTTCCGGTCCCGGCTTCGACCGTGGCATCAACACGCACGAAGTGCGCGGTGGCCTGCGCTACCAGTTCGGTGGCAGCAATGGTTGCGCCGCGCCGGTCGTGGCCTACCAGCCCGAACCCGAGCCGATCTACACCAAGTAACGCCATCTACATCACTTGAATTCTTCGAAAACCGTCCGGCCTCAAGCCGGCCGGTTTTTCGTTTGGGCCGCCTGGAATCGACAGGGGAAATGAATTCGCTAACGCTCTGTTAGCCTTAACCGGCACTTAACCACTATGGTTAACAATGCTCCTTGAAACGATGGCTGCCGCTGCGATTGCGGGCTGCGCCAAATTCGGGAGTCGGGGACCATGAAACTTACATCGCGTATGGCGCTGGCGCTCGGTGCACTAGCCCTCCTGCCGCTGACGCCGGTGCACGCGGCCGATTATGACCCGCCGATCTACGTCGACCAGGCGCCCGACTACGTCCCGGTCGAGGTCGGTTCCGGCTGGTACCTGCGCGGCGACGTCTCCTATCTGGCGCAGAAGAGCTTCAAAAATGAGGATTTCGCCTTCACACCTTCGCCACCTGCAAGCTTCAGCGACAAAGAAGATCCGATCTTTGCCAGCATCGGCTTCGGCTACCATTTCAACGACTATCTGCGCGCCGACCTCAATCTCGGCTATCTGCCTGGCAACGAGATCGGCGTCGGCTATGACGATTCAGCGACTGCGGCAGAGCCGACCGTGGCGTCGGCATCCCTGAAGAACTACGCCTTGTCGGGCATACTCAACGGCTATGTCGATCTTGGCACCTATGTCGGCATCACACCCTATCTCGGCGCCGGTATCGGGGTCGTTCGCAGCAAGCGCAGCCTGTCGGCAAGCTATTTCACCGACAATGGCGACGACACGGACGATTTCGCCGTAAGTGACAGCAAGACCCAGTACTCGCTGGCCTACACGCTGAATGCGGGCCTCGCCTATCAGGTATCGAAGAACGTTTCCGTCGACCTGGGCTATCAGTATTTCTCCGCCCCGGACGCTGAATATGTGACGGCTGAGAGCCTGACCTCCTATCCGGTCAAAAAAGGTATCAGCAACCATCAGGTCAAGCTCGGGCTGCGCTACGATCTCTGGTAGGCGCGGCGAGCACGAGGTTCAGGACGGCGGATCTTCGGGGTCCGCCGTTTGCGTTTGAAGTCACGACATCCCGATCAGGGATCGCCGGTATCCCGGCAGCGACAAAAACTTTCCTCTTGACGCCCGAAGTCTGAACGCATATCGCCGTCCGTGGGCCACCCCTCCCCAACGAGGGGCCACTATCTGGAAGGATAGACCACGATGACGACGCATACGAAGCCCGGACTCCGTCCGGCAAACCCCAATTTTTCCTCAGGTCCCTGTGCAAAACGTCCCGGCTGGTCGGTCGAGGCGCTGAACAATGCCGCGCTCGGCCGTTCCCACCGCGCCAAGATCGGCAAGACCAAGCTCGAACAGGCGATCGAGCTGACGCGGGAGATTCTCCAGGTCCCGGCGGGTTATCGCATCGGCATTGTGCCGGCGTCGGACACCGGTGCGGTCGAGATGGCGCTGTGGTCGCTGCTCGGCGAGCGCGGCGTCGACATGGTCGCCTGGGAGAGCTTTGGCTCCGGCTGGGTCACCGACGTGATCAAGCAATTGAAGCTCGCCGATGTGCGCAAGATCGAAGCCGGCTACGGCGAACTGCCTGATCTTACCAGGATCGATTTCGACCGCGATGTGGTCTTCACCTGGAACGGCACCACGTCGGGCGTGCGCGTGCCGAACGGCGATTTCATTCCCGCGGACCGCAAGGGCCTGACCGTCTGCGATGCGACTTCCGCCGCATTCGCGCAGAGGCTCGACTTCGAAAAGCTCGATGTCGTCACGTTCTCCTGGCAGAAGGTGCTGGGCGGCGAGGGCGCTCACGGCATGCTGATCCTGTCGCCTCGTGCCGTCGAGCGGCTGGAGACCTACAAGCCTTCATGGCCGCTGCCGAAAATCTTCCGCCTGACTTCGGGCGGCAAGCTGATCGAAGGCATCTTCAAGGGCGAGACCATCAACACCCCCTCGATGCTGTGCGTCGAGGATTACCTCGATGCGCTCAACTGGGCGAAGTCGACCGGCGGCCTCGACGCGCTGATCGCCAGGGCGGATGCCAATGCGGCCGTCCTCGATCGCTTTGTCGGCAAATCCTCCTGGCTCGGTCATCTCGCCGTCCAGCCGGCGACACGGTCGAACACGTCCGTCTGCCTGTCCTTCACCGATCCGGACGTGTCCGAGCTCGACGCCGACGGGCAGGCGGCTTTCGCCAAGGGGCTGGTGTCGGTGCTCGACAAGGAAGGCGTCGCCTACGATATCGGTGCCTATCGCGACGCACCGCCCGGCCTGCGCATCTGGTGCGGCGCGACGGTCGAGACGTCGGATCTGGAAGCGCTGCTGCCCTGGCTCGACTGGGCCTTCGCCGCACAGAAGGCGTCGCTCAAAGCGGCGGCCTGAGATCATTCGCGGCGGCCTCCGGGCCGCCCATTCCCATCAGGATCAAATCCATTTCAAGGAGGTCGCCATGGCGCCCCGCGTTCTCGTCTCAGACAAACTCTCCCCCACCGCCGTGCAGATATTCAAGGATCGTGGCGTCGAGGTCGACTATCTGCCCGATCTCGGCAAGGACAAGGAAAAGCTCGCCGAAGTGATCGGCCAGTATGATGGCCTCGCCATCCGCTCGGCGACCAAGGTCACCGAAAAGCTGATCAACGCCGCTACCAATCTCAAAGTCATCGGCCGCGCCGGCATCGGCGTCGACAATGTCGATATCCCGGCGGCAAGCCGCAAGGGCATCATCGTGATGAACACGCCCTTCGGCAACTCGATCACCACAGCCGAACATGCGGTGGCGATGATCTTTGCGCTGGCGCGCCAGATCCCTGAAGCCAACGCCTCGACCCATGCCGGCAAATGGGAAAAGAACCGCTTCATGGGCGTTGAGATCACCGGCAAGACGCTGGGCGTCATCGGCTGCGGCAACATCGGTTCGATCGTCGCGACACGCGGCGTTGGCCTCAAGATGCACGTCATCGCCTTCGATCCGTTCCTGTCGGACAGCCGTGCCGAGGAGCTTGGCGTCGACAAGGTCGAACTCGACGAACTGTTCGCCCGCGCCGATTTCATCACCCTGCACACGCCGCTGACCGACAAGACGCGCAACATCATCGATGCCGCGGCGATCGCCAAGATGAAGAAGGGCGTGCGCATCATCAATTGCGCACGCGGCGGTCTGATCGTCGAGGCCGACCTGATCGCGGCGCTGAAGAGCGGCAAGGTGGCCGGCGCCGGCGTCGACGTCTTCGAGGTCGAACCCGCCGAGAACAACGAACTGTTCGGCATGGAGAATGTGGTGGCGACGCCGCATCTCGGCGCCTCGACGACGGAGGCCCAGGAGAATGTCGCGTTGCAGGTTGCCGAACAGATGGCCGACTATCTGATCAAGGGCGCCGTCTCCAACGCCATCAACATGCCGTCGATCACCGCCGAGGAGGCGCCGCGGCTGAAGCCGTTCGTCAAGCTTGCCGAGGTGCTCGGCGCCTTCGTCGGCCAGGTCACCGAGGATCCGATCAAGGAGGTCGAGATCCTGTTCGACGGCTCCACCGCGACGATGAACACGCGCGCGCTGATCAGCGCCGCACTTGCCGGGCTGATCCGGCCTCAGGTCTCGGACGTCAATATGGTGTCGGCGCCGATCATGGTGAAGGAGCGCGGCATCATTGTCGCCGAGGTCAAGCGCGACAAATCGGGCGTGTTCGACGGCTATATCAAGCTGACCGTGAAGACCGAGCACATGACGCGCTCGATCGCCGGCACATGCTTCTCGGATGGCAAGCCACGCTTCATCCAGATCAAGGGCATCAACCTCGATGCCGAGGTCGGCCAGCACATGCTCTACACCACCAATGCCGACGCGCCGGGCATTATCGGGCTGCTCGGCACTGTCTGCGGCGAGAATGGCGTCAACATCGCCAACTTCCAGCTCGGCCGCAACCGGCCGGGCGGCGATGCCATAGCGCTGCTCTATCTCGACGCGCCGTTCCCGGAAGCCGTGCTGGAAAAGGTCAAAGCGCATAAGTCGATCGACTCGGCCAAGCGGCTGCAGTTCGACGTCAACGCGATGTGATCGAGGACAGGGGTCGCCCTCGTTGATGCCGGCCGCCGCGGCGGCCGGTTCAGGTCAACTCGTCCGAGCCATCGGAGACAGCCACCCGATGTCGGTAGACCAGTTCCCAACCCTTCCAGCCCGTAAACAGCAGGATGAGAACCACGATCAGCGATAGGACGAAGCCGGTTGGCATCACGGCCGCCGCTCCGCCGGTATACCGCAAGTACCAGTTGTAAAGCTCGATCAACACGACGAGTACATTGCCGCCGGCATGGAGCCATGCCGTCGTGAGATTGCGGATCTGAACATCGCCGAGAACATCCGTCAGGCCAGCAAGCGCAGCCAGGGCAGCCATGATCAGGCCGGCGCCGAGAAGCCAGAGCGATCCGGTGACCCATCCGGGATCGGCTGTTCGCCAGAAGATAAGATCGCAAACGAAGGTGCCGACGAAAAAAGCAATCGGAAACGGAATCAGCATGGGATGGATAGGGTGACCAGCGATGCTTGCCGTGCTGCGAGGGTTCTGGCTCATCATGTCGCCTCCCTGCCGTTCAAACTCCGCTGGAGGTGAAATGTTCCAAGTGGGGACGCGGCAGGGTTTATGCCGCCGTTCCGCGGCCATTGGCGAAGTCCAGGCCGTTCGCGTGAATTGCCGCGACGGCGGAGGGCGTCAGCCGCCACATGTCATCCGCGGTGGTCCGCCAACGCCATCTTGCGCCCGCTGTATTCGGCAAGCCCGATGCCGCCCAGCACGAGCACCAAAGCCAGTGCCTGATAGAGGTGGAACGTCTCGCCGACGATCAGCACCGACAGCAGCGTGCCGAAGATCGGCACCAGATTGATGAACAGGCCGGCGCGGTTGGCGCCGATCAGTTCGTTGCCTCTGATGTAGAAGATCTGCGAAACGACGGAGGCGCCGATCGCCGTATAGACGATGACGGTCCAGCCGCGCGCGTCGGGCATGATGACCTTGCCGGCGACGACCTCCCACAGGAAGAACGGCAGCGAAGTGACGAGTGCCGCAACCGACAGGGCCAGCATCAGGCTTTGCCAATGCATCACCGGTTTCAACCGCAGTCCGACCGAATAGCCGCTGTAGAGAAACACGGCGACCAGCATGATGGCATCGCCGAAATTGAGTTCCAGCGTCAACAGCCGGCGCGGATCGCCATGGCAGGCGGTGAGGATCACGCCGGCGATGGTCAGCACGACGCCGACAATCTGCGCCCAGTTCACGCGCAGGCGGAAGAAGACGAAATTGGCAGTCATGATCAGGATCGGCATCGCCGCCTGTTCGATCGAGACATTGATCGCTGTCGTGTAGTTGAGCGCCGTGTAGAAGATGGTGTTGAACAGGGTGAAGCCGCTGGCGCCGAGGGCGACCAGCACGAACCAGTGCTTGCGGACGACCGGCCAGTCCTTCTGGATGGTCTTCCAGCCGATGGGCAGCATGATCGCCACGGCCAGAACCCAGCGCAGGAAGACCAGCGTCATCGGCGAGACGTGATCGACCGCCAGCTTACCGGCCACCGAATTTCCGCCCCAGAGCAAGGTGGTGAGCAGCAGGAATATGTAGGCGCTTCGATGCATCGCGGGATTCCAGTCGCCGGAGCTGCGGTGTTTGCCGGCCTATTGCCCTCGCTCGCCCAAGTAAATGATGTCAAAGCCGAAAATTGTTGTGCCTCAGGGCATTTTCGACGGCAAAGAAAGGTCGCGCTCGCGAGGTCTTGACGTTATAGAGGCCTGTCGTTTCGAACCATATTCAAGCCGCTTGGCGGCGTCTCAAGGGAAAAGAAACATGGCCAATGTGGTGGTCGTCGGCTCGCAGTGGGGTGACGAAGGCAAGGGCAAGATCGTCGACTGGCTGTCGGAGCGCGCCGATGTCGTGGTGCGTTTCCAGGGCGGCCACAATGCCGGCCATACGTTGGTCGTCGACGGCAAGGTCTACAAGCTGTCGTTGCTTCCGTCGGGCGTCGTGCGCCAGGGCAAGCTGTCCATCATCGGCAATGGCGTCGTGTTCGACCCGCATGCTTTCGTCGCCGAGGTGGCCAAGCTCAAGGCGCAAGGTGTCGAAGTCGCACCGGATCGCCTGAAAATAGCCGAAAACACAGCGCTTATCCTGTCCCTGCATCGGGAGCTGGACGGATTCCGTGAGGACGCCGCATCCAATTCCGGGACGAAGATTGGCACGACCCGTCGTGGCATCGGCCCCGCCTACGAGGACAAGGTGGGCCGGCGCGCGGTCAGGGTGATGGACTTGGCGGATTTGGAAACACTGCCCGTGAAGGTTGACAGGCTGCTGACGCACCATAATGCGCTGCGTCGGGGGCTTGGCCATGCGGAAGTCACGCATGACGCGATCATGCAGGAACTGACCTCGGTCGCCGACGACATCCTGCCCTATATGGACCGGGTCTGGAAAATCCTCGACGACAAGCGTCGGGCTGGCGAGCGTATCCTGTTCGAGGGCGCGCAGGGCACGCTGCTTGACATAGACCACGGCACCTATCCATTCGTGACCTCGTCGAACACGGTTGCCGGACAGGCTGCCGCCGGCTCCGGCGTCGGCCCAGGCGCCATCGGCTATGTGCTCGGCATCACCAAAGCCTATACGACACGCGTCGGCGAGGGTCCGTTCCCGACCGAGCAGAAGAACGAGGTCGGCGAATTCCTCGGCACGCGCGGCCATGAATTCGGCGTCGTCACCGGCCGCAAGCGCCGCTGCGGCTGGTTCGACGCGGTGCTGGTACGCCAGGCCGTCGCTGTCAACGGCATCAAGGGCATCGCGCTGACCAAGCTCGACGTGCTCGACGGGCTGGACGAGATCAAGGTCTGCACAGGTTATCGTCTCGACGGCGAGATGATCGATTATCTGCCGGCCAGCCAGGGCGCGCAGGCACGTGTCGAGCCGGTCTACGAGACGCTCGAGGGCTGGAAAGGCACCACTGCCGGCGCGCGCAGCTGGAACGATCTGCCGGCCCAGGCCGTCAAATACGTCCGCTACATCGAAGAGCTGATCGGCGCCCCGGTCGCACTCCTTTCCACCAGCCCGGAACGGGACGACACGATACTTGTGACCGATCCGTTTCAAGACTAGTTTCTGAAGCCTTTCCGGGCATCGCGGCCGATTTGCGGGGGCCGGCGCGGAAACAAAATACAGGTCGACTGAAGCATGGCAGATTACGTTGCTATTCTGAAAAAGGCGCTCGGCAAGCATGGTGACGAGACGCCGGAAAAGCGTACGCGCATCTATGCCAGCGTTCGCACCATGCTGGCGAAGAAGCTTGAGGAATATTCGCCGCCGCCGGCCGCCGAAGCCATAGCCACGCAGATGCGTTCGCTGGAAGACGCGATCGCGAGTGTCGAGCGGGACTATGCCAAGAGCCTGCCAGAGACCGATCCGCTGGCGGAGCTGGAACACATCTTTTCGTCGATCGATCGCAACAAGAATCAGCCAACCCATACACGGCAGCCGGCCAAGGCCGAATCAGCCTGGCCGGCACCGCCCGCTGCAAAGCCTGAATCTTATCAGCCCGCGCCACCACCTGCCGCCAAGGTCGAGCCGAGCTGGCAAAGGGCGACGCCGGCGCCTTCCCAGCTGGCTCGCGCCGACACGCCTCTTCCAGGTATGGATGCCGACGAGGAGGAGGACGAGGCCGATGTCTTTTCCAGCGACGAAGAGCCGGTGTCGGATACCTTCCAGCGCCTGCGTCCCGCCGAGCGCAAGCGCAGCTATGGTGGGCTGATCGCGGCCGTCGTCGCTCTTCTGGTCGTAGCCGGCGGCGGCTACGGAATCTGGCTGAACAAGGATGCCTTCGGCAAAATGCTTGGGTTTGGCGGCAATCAGGTCGCCAAGACCGAGCCGGTGAAACCAGCGCCTGCCAAGCCGGCAACCGATGCCGCGGCAACGCCTCCGGCGCCCGCGGCTGGCGGCACGGAAGCCGAAAGCACGAAATTCACGCAGCGGCTGACGCCGCAGGGCAGTGAAGTCGACCCGGGTCCGGCCGGTGGCCAAAGCGGCATCGGCGAAGGCGAATCGGTCGCCGCGCTGACCACGCCGCCCTCGGCGACAAACCCACCGGCGATTTCCGCTCCGGCCGCAGGCACACCTGCCGCGGCAGCGCCCCCCGCTACAGGTGCCGCCCCCGCAACACCGCCTGCCAACGGAGCTGCCCCGGCAGCGCCAGCCGATGCTGCCGGCACGCCGACCGCACCGGCCGGCGCCGCGCCGCCCGCCACGGCAGCTGCGCCTGCGGAAGCCGCTCTGCCTGTCGGCCAGAAGGCGATCTTCTATGAGGAGCGTACCAGCACTGCCCAGGGTTCCGCCGAGCCCGGCAACATCGTCTGGTCGCTGGTGCAGGAATCGCCCGGTGGCGACCTGCCGCCGGAGCCGGCGATCCGCGCCGAGGCCACCATTCCCGGCAAGGACATCCAGTTGCGCATGACCATCCGCCGCAACACCGACCAGACACTGCCGGCCAGCCATATCATCGAGATGATCTTCCTGACGCCCGACGGTTTCGAGGGCGGCGGTGTCGACAACATCCTGCGCGTCGCCATGAAGGGTTCGGAGCAGGATGCCGGCAGCCCGTTGATCGGCATTCCGGCCAAGATCGCCGACGGCTTCTTCCTCGTCGCGCTCAACGATACCAAGGCCGACGAAGACGCCAACATGACCCTGCTTCGCGGCCAGGACTGGATCGACGTACCGGTCGTCTACAAGACCGGACGGCGGGCACTGCTGACCATGGAAAAGGGCATTCCCGGCGAGAAGGTGTTCGACGAGGCAATCAAGGCCTGGCAGGCGAAGACGGCGGGCTGAGAAGGAAGCCGGCCCGAAGCCTCGTTGACTCAGAAGCCCTGGAACAACATATCGAGCGCGGCGACGATGTCGTCGTGGTGCCGGGAGAGATTTCCCTCGGCATCCGGCAATTCAGAGGCCATCAAGGCTGACATGAACTGCGTGACCATTACATGATCTTTGCCATCGATAGCGAAGGTCGGATTTAGTCGGCGGCCCGGAACCGGTGCTATGTTGGGCGGCATCAACGGAATGACGACTCTTGTGCTCAGTCCTTCAAGAAGGTCGGACTGAACATCGAGAAAATAGCCGCCGCCTTCAGCATTCCGATAAAGATCGTAACGTGCCATCAAAACAGCCGGTATTTGGCTAATGGCAGTCCGTTGCGCCTGACATATTCATTGGAGCTTTCAATGGCTTGTTTGTTTTCCTCTTGCCATCGACGCGTCTTTTCCGCCGCAATCGCTTTCGCGATCCCCGCCTCGGCGGCACGGGAAATGTTGATGCCCAACGCTTTCGCGTCGCTGATCAACTGGGAATCGATGGACGTGTTGACGGATTGCCGTTGAGGTTTTGACGTCGATTGAAGCATGGAAATCGCTCTCTTTTATGCGCATAATGTAGGCGCATAAAAGTTCACACACAATCCCTTACCCTTCCATCTCCTCGCGCAGCATCTCCAGTTCCAGCCACTCTTCCTCCAGCGCCGCCAGCGTGGCGCGCTCCTTGTCGAGGGCGGCGATGGTTTTCTGGAAGGAGGCCGGGTCGCGCTCGTAATAGGCCGGATCGGCGATGTTGTTCTCCAGCCTTGAGATCGAAGCCGTCACACCCTCGATTTTCTTGGGCAGCGATTCCAGCGCGAATTTCTGTTTGAACGACAGTTTCTTCGCCGGCCCCTTTGGCGCGGCCGCTTCACTTCTGGTCGTCACTGGCGCTTCGCCGTTTTCGGCCTTCGCACGCGCCTTGCGGTCGTCCAGCCTGGTGCCGCCGCGCTGCGCCAGCATGTCGGAGTAGCCGCCGGCATATTCGATCCAGCGGCCTTCACCATCCGGCGCGATCAGGCTGGTCACGGTGCGGTCGAGGAAATCGCGATCGTGGCTGACCAGGATGACGGTGCCGGCAAAGCCGGCGACCAGTTCCTGCAGCAGTTCCAGCGTCTCCATATCGAGATCGTTGGTCGGCTCGTCGAGCACCAGAAGGTTTGCCGGCCGCGCCAGCACCCGCGCCAGCAAGAGCCGTGCCCGTTCTCCGCCGGACAACTCGCGCACCGGCGTGCGTGCCTGCTCCGGCTTGAACAGGAAATCCTTCATGTAGGAGACGACGTGGCGCTGCTCGCCATCGATGACGAGGTTCTCGCCGCGCCCGTCGGTGAGATATTGCGCCAGCGTCTCCTGCGGGTCGACCGCCTCGCGCTTCTGGTCGAGCGTGGCGATCTCCAGATTGGTGCCGAGCCGCACCGAACCGGCGTCCGGCTTCATCTCGCCGGTCAGCATCTTCAAGAGCGTCGTCTTGCCGGCGCCGTTCGGCCCGACCAGGCCGACGCGATCGCCGCGCTGGATGCGGGTCGAAAACCCCTTGACCACGGTGAGATCGCCAAAGCTCTTCTCGATGTTCTTCGCCTCGATCACCAGCTTGCCGGACTCGGCGGCGTCGCTCGCCACCATGGTCGCCGACCCTTCGGCACCGCGATGGCCGCGAAAACGCTGGCGCATGGTCTGCAACTCGCCGAGCCGGCGCATGTTTCGCTTGCGCCGCGCCGTCACGCCGTAGCGCAGCCAATGCTCTTCGCGAACGATCTGGCGGCCGAGTTTATGCTGCTCGCGCTCTTCTTCCTCCAGGACCAGGTCGCGCCATTCCTCGAAATGGCCAAAGCCCTTGTCCAGCCTGCGGGTCTGGCCGCGATCGAGCCAGATGGTGGCGCGCGACACACGTTCGAGAAAGCGGCGGTCGTGCGAGATGACGATCAGTGCCGAGGAGGTGCGGATGAGTTCTTCTTCCAGCCATTCGATGACCGAGAGGTCGAGATGGTTGGTCGGCTCATCGAGCAGCAGGATGTCTGGCTCCGGCGCCATCACGCGGGCAAGGGCAGCACGCCTCGCCTCGCCACCCGACAGATCATTCGGACGTTCCTCACCCGACAGTCCGAGATGCTCCATCAGATAGCTGGCTCGGTAGGGATCGTCGGCGGGGCCAAGCCCGGCCTCGACATAGGCGCGGACGGTGGCAAAGCCCTCCATGTCCGGCATCTGCGGCAAATAGCGGATAGTTGCCGAAGGCTGGCGGAACACCTCGCCGTCCTGCGGCTCGATCAGGCCAGCGGCGATCTTCAGCAGGGTCGACTTGCCCGACCCGTTGCGGCCGACCAGTGCGATCTTGTCGCCGGCCGAAGCCGTCAAGGCGGCGCCGTCGAGCAGCGGCGTGCCGCCGAAGGTCAGTTTTATCCCGTCGAGGTTGAGAAGAGGCGGGGCCATGTCAGCTTTCAGGTAAGGGATAGGGATGAGCGAGCAGCATCGCGCGGCCATGGCCGAGCGCGATTTCGAGGCGGCCCCCGGTCTTGTCGGACTTGACCTCGTTGGAGATGGTCAGCGACGAACCGAACACCACCTTGACGTGGTTCAGCGGCCATTTGGCGCCGGTGACGGTCAGGCCGGCGAGCTCGGAAAAGCCGAGCACCGAAAACAGCGTGCCATCGGCATAGTCGAAGCCGGCCATTCCGCGCAGCAGCGGGATGCCTTCCTGAGCGCCGCTGGTCAGGAGCACATCGGTCCCTGCTTCGGCCAGGCGCAAGGCAAGCGCCAGATGCAGGAAAGCGTGGTCGGCGCGCTTGCCGCCGAAAGCACCGGCGAGCACCAGGCGGGTCGCGCCGCGCTCGAGTGCGGCGGCAATGGCCAGTTCGCCATCGGTCTGGTCCTTTTCCGCCGGGAAGGTCCGGCGCGGCACGGCAGCGAGATCGTCAGGCAGCTCGGCTGGCACGGAATCGAAATCGCCCACCCACAGTTCGGGCACGAGACCCAGCAGCCGCGCATGCCCGATGCCGGCGTCGGCGGCGATGACGCGGGAGCCTTCGGCCTGGCGGTCGAGCCGTGGCGTGCGGATGAGATCGCCGCCAAGCAGGATGGTGAATGTGCTCATATCGTGTGGCCCTTACCAGCCCGGCACGGGAAACGGAAGGCGGCAAACTCCCACTTGCATGGGGGATCGGCCCGGCCTATGTGTCGAAACGCTCTAACGGGGTGCCGGACGCGATCTTCGCGGGCCGGCTGAGAGGCAGTCTCGCCAACCCGCTGAACCTGATCCGGTTTGTACCGGCGGAGGGATTAGACGTTTCGGACAGTCCGACGCCTCAATTCCTTTCAATTCGAACGAAGGAGGCGCCGATGCGCACGCTTTTATACGCTCTTGTTTCAGCAACGGTCGTGGCCTTGTCCGGGCCGGCCTTGGCCAAGGACAAGCTCACCGTCTACACCTATGATAGCTTCACCGCCGACTGGGGTCCGGGTCCCGTGGTGAAGAAGGAGTTCGAGGCCGAATGCGGCTGCGATGTAGAGTTCGTCTCGGTCGCCGACGGCGTCGCGCTGCTCAACCGCGTCAGATTGGAAGGCGCGTCGACCAAGGCCGATATCGTGCTTGGCCTCGACACCAATCTCACCGCCGATGCCAAGGCGTCAGGCTTGTTCGCGCCGCATGGCGGCGTAACTGATGTCAACGTGCCGGGTGGCTGGAGCGACGATACTTTTGTCCCCTTTGACTACGGATATTTCGCCGTCGTCTACGACTCCGAGAAGCTGAAGAACCCGCCGAAAAGCCTGAAAGAACTGGTCGAGGGCAGTGCCGATGACAAGATCGTCATCCAGGATCCGCGCACCTCCACGCCGGGCCTCGGTCTGCTTCTGTGGGTCAAGTCGGTCTATGGCGACAAGGCGCCCGAGGCCTGGGCCAAGCTCAAGGCGAAAGTGCTGACCGTGACGCCGGGCTGGAGCGAGGCCTATGGGCTGTTCACCAAGGGCGAGGCGCCGATGGTGCTGTCCTACACGACGTCGCCGGCCTACCACATGGTCGCCGAGAAGACAGAGCGCTATCAGGCAGCGTCGTTCGAGGAGGGCGAGTATTTGCAGATAGAAGTCGCGGGTATCACCACGGCGGGGGCCAAGAACCCGCTGGCGGCCAAGTTCATCGCCTTCATGACCGGGCCGAAATTCCAGGATGCCATCCCCGAGACCAACTGGATGTTCCCGGCCGGCAAGACCGACAAGCCGCTCAATCCGGCCTTCGACAAATTGGTCAAGCCGACCAAGACCTTGCTGTTCAGCCCCGACGAGGTCGCCGCCAACCGCAAGGCCTGGGTCGATGAGTGGCTGGCGGTGATGAGCAAGTAGGCTTGCGAGTTCTTTTGATGTTCGCGCCACTCCACCCCCCTCTGGCCTGCCGGCCATCTCCCTCTCAAGGGGGGAGATTGGCAGTGTCGTTGCTGGTTATAGTCCGGCAACGTTGGAGACTAGCGGAAGCATGGGTGGCGGCCGATCTCCCCCCTGGAGGGGGAGATGTCCGGCAGGACAGAGGGGGGCGCCAAGGAACGCAATCCTTTGTAATTGCCGCGATGGAAAGAATGGTGGTCCAGCGTGCAACGCGCGTCTGACCCCCGCATCACCGCTGGCACCCTCGCGCTCGCTGCAATCGCGCTGCTGATCGGCGGCGCGTTTGCCGGCCTGCTTTTCGAGGGCGCCCATGATTTCTCGGGCGCCTGGGCAGCCTTAGATCCCTATCTGCTTCGCGTCATTCGCTTCACGCTCTGGCAAGCGGCGCTCTCGACGCTGCTTTCGGTCATCCCGGCGCTGTTCGTGGCGCGCGCTCTGTCGCGACATCCACGTTTCTTCGGTCGCGCCTTCATCCTGCAGATATTCGCCGTGCCGTTGGCGCTGCCGGCTATTGTCGCAGCACTCGGCATCCTGGCGCTTTATGGCCGTGCCGGCTATTTCGCCGGCGTGTTTGCTGTGATCGGCGGGGGAAGCTGGCCGGGCATCTATGGCCTGTCCGGCATCCTCGTCGCCCATGTCTTCTTCAACCTGCCGCTGGCGACGCGGCTGTTCCTCGAGGCGCTGCAGACCATACCGGCCGACCAATGGCGGTTGGCGAGCCAGCTCGGCATGGCGGCGCGGCCGGCGTTCCGGCTGATCGAATGGCCAACGCTGCGCGCCGCACTGCCCGGCGTCGCCGGGCTGGTGTTCATGCTCTGCATCACATCCTTCACCATCGTGCTGACGCTCGGCGGCGGGCCGGCCGCGACGACGCTTGAGGTCGGCATCTACCAGGCGCTGCGCTTCGATTTCGATCCCGCGCGGGCCGTTACACTGACGCTGTTGCAGATCGCCTTGACCTTTATCGTTGTGCTGGCCCTGACGCGCCTGGGCGCCAATGTGGTCGGCGACACCAATTTGCCGGTCGCGCAACGCCGCTATCTCTCGGTCAATCGGAGCGAGACCTGGTTGAACGCGCTAGTCATCATCCTGGCGCTGCTGTTCGTCGTTGGGCCGATGGCGGCAACCGTGGTGGCCGGGTTGGGTGCGGACCTCGGCCGTTTGGCCAGCGAGGCCACCGTCCGGCAGGCAACGCTGACCAGCGCAGCGCTCGCCTTCCTGTCGGCGCTGCTTTCGGTGATGCTGTCGCTGGCGCTGACCATGGCGCGGCGGGCACTGGCGCTGAACCGCCGTGCCGGCGCAAAGACACTGCTCGAACGCGCCACCGATACAGGCGCCGGTTTTGTCCTTGTCGTGCCGCCGATCGTCGTCGGCGCTGGCTGGTTCCTGTTGCTGCGCCATGTCGGCGATGCCTTCGCCATCGCCCCGGTCATGGTCGTCACCGTCAATGCGGTGATGGCGATGCCGTTCGCCCTACGCGCCGTGCGTCCCGCCTATGATGCGGCGAGCGAGCGTCACGAACGGCTCTGCGCACAGCTCGGCATTGCGGGCTGGAACCGGCTGATGCTGGTCGACTGGCCGTCGCTGCGGCGACCGCTCGCCACGGCCTTCGCTTTCGCCATGGCGCTGTCGCTCGGCGATCTCGGTGTCATTGCCCTGTTCGGCAGTGATTCCGTGCAGACATTGCCCTACCTTCTTCTGGCACGGATGGGCAGCTACCGCACCGAGGATGCCGCCGGCCTGGCACTGCTGCTCGGCTTCGTCTGTCTCGCGTTGATCGTGGCGGCGCACTGGCTGGGAAGGGAGAAGGTCCGCGATGCGTGAGAGGGCGGCCAACAGGCTCGAAAAGGGCGCGCCGGTGCGGCTAGACAATGTGTCGTTCAGTTATGGCAGCTATGGCGATGCGCCACTTGTCTTCGACGTCGAGTTCGCCACGGCGAAGATCACCGCCATCATGGGTCCGAGCGGTTCGGGCAAGTCGACGCTGCTCAATCTGGTCGCCGGCTTCGAGACCCCACAATCGGGCCGCGTGCTGATCGGCGGGGCCGATGTCAGCGCCGAGCCGGCCTCGGCGCGGCCGGTGTCGATGGTGTTCCAGGAGAACAATCTCTTCGCGCATCTTTCCGTCGAGCAGAATGTCGGGCTCGGCCGCTCGCCCTCCCTGGGACTGACCGAGGCGGACCGCGTCGCGGTCGCCGAGGCGCTTGCGCGCACCGGTCTCGCGGGCAAGGAGAAACGCCTGCCGCGCGAGCTCTCCGGGGGCGAACGCCAGCGCGTCGCACTGGCCCGCGTGCTGGTGCGCGACCGACCGGTGTTGCTGCTCGACGAGCCCTTCGCTTCGCTCGGACCCGCTTTGCGCGACGAGATGCTGGATCTGGTTGCTGCCGTTCATGCCGAACGCGTCATGACGGTGCTATTTGTCACCCACCAGCCCGAGGATGCACGCCGCATCGGCGAGCACATGGTGTTTGTCGACAATGGGTTGGTGGCCGCAACCGGCAAGGCTGATGATTTCTTTACCGGGGCTGGTCCGGAGGCGTTCCGGCGCTATATCGGCGCGGGTGCTGGATATTCCACATCACGCGATGTTGCCCGGAAGCGGACATAATTTACGGTCAAACCGGCTCCAGGCGATGTGGCGTTTGCTTGCCATGACCGGGGGAGTGTGGCTAGGTCGCCCTACCGGTCCGGCACAGGCCGTGATTTGCCTGCAGTATCCGCCGCCCGCCCTAAGGGACGGGCACGGATGCTGCAGCAGTTTGAGATAGCGCATGACACGTTCCGAAGATCGCCCCCGATTTTCGTGGTCATGCGCCGGGACCCGAAAGGAAGCCGTTCTGGCGATCGGCGCTAACACATTGGGAATGAAACCGCTGGCGCGTTTTCTCGCGCTGGCCGGTTTTGCCGTGGCGTTGGCAAGCTGCCAGATGTTCACGCCGCCGGAAGTTCAGGAATCCGGCTTCCAGCCTTCCGACAAGCCGATCACGGTGGACAATGTCGGCGCCAACAACAAGCTCGCCGAATTGGCCAAGGCGCAGCACCCGCGCATCCTGGCGACTTATGGCGGTGAATATTCCGACCCCAAGCTCGAACGCATGGTCGCCAAGGTGGTCGGTAGTTTGACGGTGGTGTCCGCCAACCCGACACAGACCTATCGCATCACCATTTTAAATTCGCCCAACGTCAACGCATTCGCGCTGCCGGGCGGCTATCTCTACATCACCCGCGGCCTCCTGGCGCTGGCCAATGATTCGGCCGAGCTTGCCGCCGTCATCGCGCATGAGATGGGCCACGTCACCGCCAATCACGGCCTGCAGCGCCAGCAACTGGAGGCCGAGGAAGGCCTGGCCACCAAGGTGGTTTCGGACGTGCTCGGCGACAGCCCGACCGCCAAGGCGGCGTTGATCCGTGGCAAGCTGAGGCTGGCGCAATTTTCGCGCAACCAGGAGCTGGAAGCCGACGCCATCGGCATCAAATCGATCGGCCAGGCCGGCTACGATCCTTTCGCCGCAGGCCGCTTCCTTCAATCGATGTCGGCCTATACCGATTTCCGCTCGATCAGCGGCGCCACCGATGCCAGCCTGGACTTCCTGGCCACGCACCCCAACACGCCGCAGCGCATCGATCTGGCGCAGCGCCATGCCCGCCAGTTCGGCGCGCCGGGCGTCGGCACGCGCGACCGCGATTCCTTCCTCGCCGGCATAGACGGCCTGCTCTATGGCGACACACCCGAGGAAGGCTATGTGCGCGGCGAAACCTTCCTGCACCCGGGCCTTGGCGTGTCGTTCACGGTGCCGGACGGCTTCATCATCGACAATTCGGCGGCAGCGGTGACGGCCACCGGCCCCGGCGACATAGCGATCCGTTTCGATGGCGTTTCCATCGACAAGAACCGAGCGCTGACGGACTATATCCGCAGCGGCTGGGTGGCTGGTCTCGTCGACAGCAGCGTCAAGCAGGAAACCATCAACGGCAATGAGGCGGCGACCGCGCATGCCGGCGCCGAAGGCTGGCAGTTCGACATTGCGGTCATCCGCGCCGGCGGCCAGGTCTACCGGCTGCTGACCGCGGCCCCTTCCGCCAGCACGTCGCTGGACACGATCGCCCGCTCGGTCAGCGGCTCGTTCCGGATTTTGAGCGCTGCCGAAAAGGCGGCGCTGAAGCCGCTGCACATCCGCGTCGTCACCGTCCAGCCAGGGCAGACGATGGGTTCGCTTTCGGCGCAGATGGTCGGCGTCGACCGCAAGCTCGACCTGTTCCGCGTCCTCAATGCGCTGTCGCCCGGTGCCGCGGTTTCGGCCGGCGACAAGGTCAAGATCGTCACCGACAAGTAGGCGCCGCTGGACGCCTGCCGCCGTTCAGGCGGCAGTCGCGATGAACTCCGGATTCTGCTTCACCAATGCGACCTTGAGCTTTTCCATGGCGCGGGCCTCGATCTGGCGGACGCGTTCCTTGGAGATGCCGAGCGTTTCGCCGAGCGCTTCGAGTGTCGCGCCCTCGTCGTTCAGCCGCCGTTCCTCGATGATCCTCAGCTCCCGTGCGTTGAGCGCGCGAAGCGCCTCCCTCAGCCAGAGCGAGCGGCGCGCGACATCGATCTTGTCGCCGACGACCTCGTCGGGCAGCGGATCGTCCGAAATCAGGAAATCCATGCGCTCGGTCGAACCCGCATCGTCGGCAATAGGCATGTTGAGCGAGGAGTCGGGCGCCGAGAGCCGCGAATCCATCATCGCCACATCGGCTTCGGAGACGCCAAGCGCCTCCGACACCTCGCGATAGAGCGTGGCGTTGGAGAGCGGCTCCGTGCCATTCGCCAACCGCGCGCGCAGGCGTCGCAAATTGAAGAACAGCGCCTTCTGGGCCGAGCTGGTGCCACCACGCACGATAGACCAGTTGCGCAGGATATAGTCCTGCATCGAGGCGCGAATCCACCATGTCGCATAGGTCGAGAACCGCACCTCGCGCTCCGGCTCGAAGCGGGCGGCGGCCTCGAGCAGTCCGACATGACCCTCCTGAACCAGGTCGCCGAGCGGCAGGCCGTAATGGCGGAATTTGGACGCCATGGAAATGACCAGCCGCATATGGGCGACGGTGATGCTGTGCAGCGCGTTCTGGTCGTTGTCCTCTTTCCAGAGCAATGCAAGCCGATGCTCTTCGTCACGCTCGAGGTAGGGAGCCTTCATTGCCGCGCGGACCATGATCCGTCCTGCCGTGTCTTCCATCATGAGGCGCTCCCTGGGTGGTGCGGATGACTTTGCAAACTTGGCTGGCGCCCGGGTTGAAATGGCGGCGTCGTGCCCTACAACAGCCAGAACTGCCATGCGCGGGAAAGGTTCCGCGACCGTGGCAGCGGGATTGTGTTGCCTGAAGGATTCCCAGGACGGTTCGTGATGGCTGCGATGACGAGCAGAAAGTGCCATTTGGAGAATTAGGTTTCATAAACCGGTTGTTTTTGAAATTCTGTTCCTTATTTTTTCGGCTTGCATCTGTCAGCTTCCAGCGCTCACAAATATGCCGGCCAGCCGGCCAAGGACGGGATCACAGAAAAATGAAATGGCTCAAGTCGCTCATCATCGCCGGAACGCTGCAGGCCCTGGCTGTCACTGCAGGCCATGCCGGCGCCAATCTCGACCAGATCAAGCACGCCGGTGTCATCAAGGTCGGCACGGAAGGCACCTATGCGCCGTTCACCTACCATGACACGTCCGGTGCACTGGTCGGCTTCGACGTCGAAATCGCCAAGGCGATCGCCGACAAGCTTGGCGTCAAGGCCGAGTTCCTCGAAGGCAAGTGGGATGGACTGATCGCCGGCCTCGACGCCAATCGCTACGATGCCGTTATCAATCAGGTCGGCATCACCGACGCCCGCAAGGCAAAGTACGACTTCTCCGATCCCTACATCGCCTCCAAGGCGGTGCTGATCGTGCGCGGCGACAACACCGACATCAAGAGCTTCGCCGATCTCAAGGGCAAGAAGTCGGCGCAGTCGCTGACCTCGAATTTCGGCAAGCTGGCCGAAACGAACGGCGCCGAACTGGTCGGCACCGATGGCTTCGACCAGTCGATCCAGCTGCTTCTGACCGGCCGCGCCGACGCCACGATCAATGACAGTCTGTCGTTCCTCGACTTCAAGAAGCACAAGCCCGACGCCAATGTGAGGATCGCCGCGCAAGAGGAAAACGCCGACTATTCCGGCGTCATCGTGCGCAAGGGCGACCCGGAGCTGGTCGCCGCGATCAACAAGGCGCTGGCCGATATCAAGGCCGACGGCACCTACAAGAAGATCTCCGACACCTATTTCGGCCAGGACGTTTCGAAGTAATCCGGGAGGCGGGCCGGTCCGCCGCCCATGAGACTATCGAGCGGCGAGCCGTCTTTGACGGCCCGCCGCTTTTGTCGTGATATGGCCGACGCATTCTTGCTTTGACCAAGTTGCTTCGACCAATCTGGAGGGTCTTACGTGCCGCACTGGCTGCAACTGATGCTGGAGTCGCTGCCTTCGCTCCTGTGGGCGGCGCTGATCTTCACCGTGCCGCTGACGCTATTGTCCTTTGCTCTCGGCTTGACGGTCGGCCTGGGTGCTGCACTCGCCCGGCTGTTCGGCCCCAAGCCGCTGGTCGCGCTGGTGCGCTTCTATGTCTGGATCTTCCGCGGTACGCCGCTCCTGGTGCAGCTGTTCCTCATCTTCTACGGCCTGCCGTCGGTCGGGATCCTGCTCGACGCCTTCACGGCGGCGCTGATCGGCTTTACCTTGAACATCGGCGCCTACACGTCGGAAATCATCCGCGCGGCCATAGGCTCGGTGCCGAAAGGCCAGTGGGAAGCCGCCTATTCGATCGGCATGACCTGGGGCCAGGCGATGCGGCGCACCATTCTGCCGCAAGCCGGCCGGGTCGCGGTGCCGCCGCTCTCCAACACCTTCATCTCGCTGGTCAAGGACACGTCGCTGGCCGCCGCCATCACCGTGCCGGAGATGTTCCAGGCGGCGCAGCGCATCGTCGCCACCACCTATGAGCCGCTGATCCTCTATGTCGAGGCGGCGATCCTTTATCTGGCGCTGAGTTCGGTGCTGTCGGCCTTGCAGACGCGGCTGGAGATCCGGCTCAACCGCTATGGCGGCTTCCTGGAGGCACGCTCATGATCGGCCTCAGCAACATCGAAAAGCGCTTCGGCGACAATCTCGTGTTGAAGGGCGTGACAGTCACCATTGCCGAAGGCAGCGTCACGGCGCTGGTCGGACCTTCGGGCGGGGGGAAGAGCACCCTGCTGCGCTGCATCAACCTCCTGGAGATTCCGACTTCGGGCACGGTGCGGATCGGCGACGAGACGCTCGAATTCCACCCCGGCGGCAGGGTTCCGGCCAGGGATATCCAGCGCCTGCGGCTGCAGACCGGCATGGTGTTTCAGAATTTTCAACTGTTTCCGCATCGCACCGCGATCGAGAATGTCATGGAAGGGCTGGTGACGGTGCTGAGATGGCCGCCTGAGAGGGCACGCGAGCGGGCGCTGGCTTTGCTGGAGAAGGTGGGGATGGCGCACAAGGCCGACGCTTGGCCAGCGACCTTGTCGGGCGGCCAGCAGCAGCGCGTGGCGATCGCCCGCGCGTTGGCGCCGTCACCGAAAGTGCTGCTCTGCGACGAGCCGACTTCGGCGCTCGACCCGGAACTGGCGCAAGAGGTGGTCGACGTGCTTGGCAAGCTCGCCAGCGAAGGCACGACCATGGTGATGGCGACGCATGATCTGCGCCTCGCCTCCAAGATCGCCCAGGAAGTGGTGTTCCTCGATGCCGGTCTCGTCGTCGAGAAGGGACCGGCCGCGGTGCTGTTCAACAATCCGGAGCAGCAACGGACCAAGCGCTTCATTGCGACGCTGAAGCAGGAGGCTGAGAAGGAAGGCGGCGGCGCGTAAGCGCGCGGCCCAGAGTGTGTTGAATTCGGGTGATGGCCCCAGCCGCGGCTTTTCATTTGCAGGTTCAGATATGATGGCTGACGAGCGCCACGCCAAGTCCGATGAGGATCGAACCGCATGTCTTGGGGATCACCCATCCGGCGCCGCCGCCAGTGAACCGGCCAACGGCGAGCGAGGCGATGCCGACCGCCGCCAGGTCGGCCATCGAGAAGATGAGATTGACGACGATGCCGAGGATGAGGAATTGCAACCCTACGGCAATGGCGGCTGACGGGTCCACGAACTGCGGCAGGAAGGTCAGGAAGAACAGTGCCGTCTTGGGATTGAGGATCTCGACGACCATGCTGTCGCGAAATGTGTTCGGCGCCGGCCTGGCACCGTCCTCGCCCATCCGGTTCCAGCCCAGGAACATGGCAAGGCCCAACGAAATAAGATATATGGCGCCCGCCAATCGGATCATCGAGAAAGCGACCGGCGCGTGTTCCATCAGTGCGGCGAGCCCGACCGCCGCGGCCAGGATGTGCACGTAACAGCCGAGATGAACACCCAGTGCCGCCATCAATCCCGCCTGACGGCCATGGGCCAGCGTTTGCGCGGTCATGTAGAGAATCGCCGGCCCTGGCATGCAGGCGAAGGCGAGCGTTGCGAGGGCGAACGGAATCCAAAGATCCAGCGACGGCATGACGGCTCCTCCCATGTGATCAAGCCGTGGGAGGAGTAGGCTGGGGGTCAGGCCGAAAACATACGGCAGATGCCGTATTTGGATCGTGATCGGGCTTGGCTAATCTGCCGATGGTTAAGGGGACGTTGCGGGGTTGCCCATCGTCGCGGCTGCGATGTCAGCCGGCGGGCAATCCCAGACGAACCGCGTAGGCGGTCAGTTCGGCGGTGTTGTGGAGATTGAGCTTGCCCATCAGGTTTTCGCGATGCTTGCGAGCGGTCGGCAGGCTGATCCCCAACCGTTCGGCGATGTCGCGCGTGATCATGCCTTGCGCCACCAGTTGAAGGATCTGCCGTTCGCGCCGCGTCAGCGGCACCGGGGAGAGGATTTCCTGTGCGGCTATCGGCTCGCTGCCCCTGCCCATATCGCTGACGGCGAAGCGAACGGTTTTCGCCAGATATGTGCCTCCGTTCTTGACCGCTTCGATGGCGGCGCCAAGTTCCTCGGGATCGCCGTCCTTGGTCAGGTAGGCGTTGGCCCCGGCACTGAGCGCGGCGCGCACCGTCCTCGGCTCGATATTGGCCGTCAGCACCACGATCCGCAGGCGTGGCGCCAAGGTCCTGATGGTGGCGATGAACTGCATCCCGGCGACACCTGGCATGCCGAGGTCGAGGATCAAAAGGTCGGCGCGCGTGCTTCGCAGCTGGCCAAGCAGCGCCTCGCCATCCGCAGCCTCGGCGACGACCGAGACATTGTCCATTGCCGAGATGAGCAGCTTCAGCCCCTCGCGCACGATGGCATGGTCGTCGGCGAGTATGGCGGTGAGCGGGCGATTCATCAGGGCACCATCCAGGACTGCAGCGGCGTATATGGATCGATCGCCAATCTATGCGAAACAGGTTGCCGGTAGATCAACGGTACCGGGGAAGACCGCCCGGAGAATACTTGGGGCAATTGGAGGGCTTCGATGCAGGAAGACAAGATACGCCAGGCCCTGATCGAACTCTTGTATCGCAATTCCTACGGCGTGGTCATCTCCAACATCGTGATCTCGATGGCGGCGGTCTATGTGCTGAGAACGGCCGTTTCCACCAATTGGCTGATCGGCTGGCTAGCGGCGCTGTATCTGCTGACGGCTATCCGGGTGCTGGCGTCGCGCCGTTTTTTCAGCCGCGCCCGGGATCGCCACTCGATCTTGCGCTGGGCATGGCTGGCTACGGCGTTTTCCTGCATGTCGGGCCTTCTGTGGGGTGTGCTTGGCTGGGTCGGCTTCATGCCCGAGGCGCCGATCGTGCTGTCCTTCACGGTCATTGTCCTAACTGGTCTCGTCTGCGGCACGGTGCCGTCTCTGTCGGCCTTTCCGCCGGCGCTGGTTGGTTCCATCCTGGCAACGGTGGTGCCGGTCGCCCTTCGCTGCCTGACCACCCAAAGCGATATTTCCGGCGCCTTCCTGTTCCTGCTCGCATCGCTGGTGGCGATCAATTTCTACTACTGCCGTATCACCTACCGCATGCTGCGCGAAACCGTCAGCCTGCGATTGGAGAACGAAACGCTGGTCGAGCATCTGCAAGAGGAACGCGACAGGGCGCAGACCGCCGACCGTGCCAAGACGCGTTTTCTGGCGGCGGCGAGTCACGATCTGCGCCAACCGATCCATGCCCTGAGCCTGCTGGTCTCGACGCTTGCCGTTTTGGGGCAGCGCGGCGACGTACCCTCCGGCGAGGCGCGCGAGCTGGCCAGCCGAGCGAAATCGGTTGTCAGCAACTTCAGTGGGCTGCTCAACGCTTTGCTCGATATCTCCCGGCTCGATGCGGGCATCGTCACGGTCGCGAGCGAGGCGGTGCCGCTGCGCGACCTCTTTGGTGATCTTCGCAATGAATTCGCCGCCGAGGCGAAACAGCGCGGACTTAGGTGGCGCGTGGTCGACAGCGGCCTCTACGTCGACAGCGACCCGATGATGCTGAAGCGCATTCTCAACAACCTGGTGTCGAATGCCTTTCGCTACACCAAGCAAGGTGGTGTCCTGCTGGGCTGTCGCCGGCGCGGCGCATGTGTGGAGATACAGGTCCTGGACAGCGGCCCCGGCATCCCCGCCGATCAGCAGGGGATGGTCTTCGAGGAGTTCGTGCAGTTGCAGAACCCGGCGCGGGACCGCACGCAAGGCCTGGGACTCGGGCTCGCCATCGTTCGCCGCACCGCCGAACTGTTGGGGCACCCCCTGAAATTGGCTTCGACATCCGGACGCGGTTCCCTGTTTTCCATCACCGTCGCGAAGGCCGGCGCGGTGCAAGCTCGCTTAGCGGTCGACACGACATCGCCGGTCAGCAGTGCCGCGGGCATCATCGTGGTCGAGGACGAGGGCGATGTTCTCGATGCCATGGTGCGCTTGCTCAGCCTGGAGGGACATCGTGTCTATCCCGGCCGCTCCGCCGGAGAGGCGCGGAAGGCCCATGCGGCGGCGCTGGCTGCCGGCGATGCGCCGGTCGACCTGATCATCGCAGACTACCGTCTCGAGAATGATACCACCGGCACCGACGCGATCCGTGCGCTTCACGCCCATATCGGCCGCGTTGTCCCGACCATCATCATCACCGGCGATACCTCGCCTTCGCGCCTCAAGGAGATCAGCGCCAGCGGCAGCCGCATCCTGCACAAGCCGATCGCCGACGAGGAATTGCGCGAAACCATTGCTGCGGTCTGCTTTGCTGGCAAGGCGACAAGTGGGGACAAACGTTAACCGAAAACGCGCGCTGGACGGCCCGGAGCGCGCCAGCAAGCCGCGATGCAGCACGCTGGTGCGCAGTACATCATCAACATCGAAGCCGCCGCCCGAAAGCAAAAGAGGCCCCAGTCAAACCGGAGCCTCCAATCGTTTCAGGCAGGATCTCTCGAATCAAAGGCGAGAAGGATCAGGCAGCTTCTTCCTGCTCGGCCTCTTCATTGTCGGCCTTGGCGCCACGCTTAGGGCCCTTGTTGAGGTTGACCTCGATCAAGCGCACGGCTTCGGTTTCCGACATGCGGTTGACGGCCGCGATCTCGCGGGCCATGCGGTCGAGCGCCGCCTCATAGAGCTGGCGCTCGGAATAGGACTGCTCCGGCTGGTTGTCGGCGCGGTAGAGGTCGCGCACGACTTCCGAGATCGAGATCAGGTCGCCCGAATTGATCTTCGCATCATATTCCTGGGCGCGGCGCGACCACATGGTGCGCTTGACGCGGGCGCGGCCCTGCACGACCTTCAGCGCGCGCTCGACATAATCCTCTTCCGACAGCTTGCGCATGCCGATGGAGGTCGCCTTGGCAACCGGAACCTTCAGGCGCATCTTGTCCTTCGAGAAGTCGATGACGAACAGTTCCAGCTTGTGTCCAGCAACTTCCTGCTCGTCGATCGAGACGATCTGGCCGACGCCGTGCGCCGGGTAGACGATGTATTCGCCGGTCTTGAAACCGTGACGCGCAGCGGTGGACTTCTTCTGCGGGGTGATCGTTGCCATTACGCCCTGAACTCCTTGTTGTGGCACCGGCGTCCTGCCGGTCCGAACTCGCGCGATCGGGGAAGCCGATCGTTAGCCGCACAACAGATGAACCCATCGGAAAAGCCGGACCGGCAAACGCGACATTGCGACCGCCTGGCCCAGATCGCTCTGGTCCGAATGGGATTTTCACCTTTCAGTGATTTGGGGCGTCTGCGCCATAAATCGACGTTGTGTCACCGGCATATTTCGCTGATGTAACACAAAAAGTCGGAAGAATCAAGGTTTTGCTGCACAAGCGAAGGCCACAGGCCAGCGCCGCCTGTCAAGCCGGTTAATGCGACGTGCCTGTTACCCAGCGTAATACCGGCCTTTGCGGCCGTGTTGTCAATCGCCTTCGCCGGGCTCTGCCGAGAAGTATTTCTCGAACTTGCCGGCCTCGCCGTCGAAGGATTTGGCGTCGGCCGGCGGTTCCTTCTTGGCGGTGATGTTGGGCCATTTGTCGGCGTATTCGGTGTTGACCTGCAGCCATTTGTCGAGGCCGGGTTCGGTGTCAGGCTTGATCGCGTCGGCCGGGCATTCCGGCTCGCAAACGCCGCAGTCGATGCACTCGTCGGGATGGATGACGAGCATGTTCTCGCCTTCGTAGAAACAGTCGACCGGACAGACTTCGATGCAGTCCATGTATTTGCATTTGATGCAATTGTCGGTCACGACATAGGTCATCGGTCGGCTCCGGGACGTCCCATTTTGTTGGGCTTTTTCCGTCAGGTAACGCCTTTGTCGACCGCTTGCAAGGGTAGCCATTGCGGACGGTGCCGGTGTTTCCGGAATGGAATTCCAGACTGCAGGCCCGGCGGAAGTCAGTCATGTCCCGCAGAGCGTCTGTTTGCCGGGCTCAGTTCTCGTCTCAGGCGTGCCGTTGTCCCAAAACCGCTGCGTGTTTTTGGACGCCAGGCATCAGTCTTCGCCGAGCAATCGGTCGGTCTGGCGACGTTCCTTCTTGGTCGGGCGGCCGCTGCCGGCCTCGCGCAGCCCCGGAATTGCATCGGGAGGGGCTTCGCCCTTCGGTGCGGGCGGTGGCGACATATCCTCGTAGAGCGTACGGGCCTCCTCGGCCGGGCCGCGCCGCGTACCGGCGCCGAGCACCTTCCAGATGAAGATGCGCCGCTCGAGCGTGATGGTCAGGACGTCGCCTGGCTTGACCTGATCGGAGGCCTGCGCTGCTTTGTCGCGATTGATGCGAACGCGGCCGGCGACGACCAGTTTTGCCGCCAGCGAGCGCGATTTCACGGCGCGTGAGAAGAACAGCCATTTGTCGATGCGCTGGCGGCCTTCGGCAACCATCGAAGCGAGCCGGGTTCTACTTCTTCAACTGGTCGCGCAATGCGGCGAGCTTCGCGAAGGGCGAATCCGGATCGAAACGCACCGGGCGCTCCTCGCGCGGCTTCGGCTGGAAGGCCGGCTTGCCGCCTTGCGGACCACCTTTGGCATCCGGCCTGCCACCCTTCCAGTCGGGACGACCCTCGCGGCGGTCGGGACGCTCGCCCTGCGCCCTGCCGTCACGCCGCTGTTCGCCTTCGGCCTGCGGCTTGGGTTTGAATTTCGAGCGGTCGAAGCGCGGCTTGCCGGCACCATCGCGCCGTCCTTCATGGGCCGGACGTTCTCCGGGTGCAGCTACGGCCGGTGCGCCGGCGGTATCCACGGGTGCATCGCTTCGGCCGCGCGCTTGTCCGTTGCGTGGGCGATTGTTCCTGCGGCTGTCGTCGCGGTTGCGCGGCCGCTGTTCGAAGCGGCCCTGCCGCCACAACAGGATGGGTTTTGGCGCTTCGGCCTCCGGAGCGGGTTCGCCGGCGGCTGCTTCAGTCACCGCCACAGGTTCGTCCGGCGCGGCGTCCGTTGCCGGCGCGGCATTTGACACCAACTCGGCCGTTGCGGCTTCTTCTGCCGCTGCAACTTCGATCTCGGCAGTCTCAGTCTCTGCCTGCGGTTCAATCGGCGCCGGTTCGGCGACGTCGGGCGCAGCCTCGGCTACAGGCGCTTCGTCTTGCACGGTTTCGACAGGAGCGTCCGCCTGTTCTTCCACGGCAGGCGCAGCAGGTTCAGCCGCGGCGTCGGAGGTGATTTCGGCGGGAATTTCGGCCGCGGTTTCCGAAACGGCCACTGCGTCCGATGCCGGCTCCGATCCTTCGACCGCTGCCTCTGCTGCGGCATCCGTTGCCGCGGCTTCCGCCGCTTTGGCCTGCTCGGCTCGTGCAGCTTCTTCCGTCGCAAGCTTCGCCACCGCCGCTTCGCGCGCGGCATTGTCCTGTGCTTCGAGCCGCGCCTTGACCTCGACGGCCGGCTTCGGCTCGGCACGATAGCCGAGACCCTTGAGGATTTCTTCCATGTCGTCGGCGGTGGCGCCGAGGATCGACATCATCGGCGGCGTCACCATGAAGGACTGGCCGTCATAGGCGCCGTCCGGGCGCTGGCCGAGGCCGGGCTTCCAGTTGGTCGCCGGACGGATCAGATCCGCCAGCCGTTCCAGTATGTCGATGCGCACGGCGCGACGGCCGAGATTGCGGTAGCCGGCAAGCTTGTAGAACGTCTTGTCGAAAGCAGGGTCGATCACCACCGAGGTGCGACCCGAGGCGAGCGCATGGACCACGTCGCCAAAGCCCGGCTTGTCCTTGCCGTCGTTCTTCAGCGCCCACAGCAATGTCACCAGCCCGGCAGGCGCCGGCTTGATCAGCGCCGGCACGAAGACATGGTAGGCGCCGAAGCGCACGCCAAGCCGGCGAAGGGCGGCGCGGCCTTCCTGGTCGAGCGACTTCATCTCCTCGGCGATGTCGCGGCGGTTGATGAGGCCGAAATTCTCGACCAGCTGGAAGGCGATGCCGCGGCCGATGCCGGAAATCTGGTCGGCGTTCCTGAGATCGACCAGCGGCTTCAGCAGCGACTCGATCTGGAAATTGACGAATCGCTCTGCACGCGCGGCGACCTTGTCGCGCGCCGGGCCGGTCAGCTGTTCGTCGGCCAGCAGCACCAGCCGCGGCTTCAGCGCGTCTTCGCCTGATACCAGCGTGCCGATCGGCGCGCCGATCCAGCGCAGCGTGCCGTCCGAGCCAAGCGCAATGTCGCCATTGGCCGAGGCGCCAAAGCGTTCGGCGCGAGCCTCGAACTCGGCGGCCAGCGCCTTCTGGGCGGCGGTGCGCACCGCCTTGGCGTCTTCACCGCCGGCGGTCTGGTCCGCGGTGAAGCGGAACCCTTGCAGCTCGCCGACATGATGGCCTTCGACAAGGACGGTTCCGGTAGGACTAATTTCGGCTTCAGGCATGGTATTTTCTCTAAGGCGCCGCATGAGGACGGAAGTCCTGCGGTCTACGAAGCGTTTCGTCAACCGCTCATGCAGCGCATCCGACAATCTGTCTTCGATTTCGCGCGTCTTTTCCTGCCAGTGTGCCTGATCGGCCAGCCAGCCGGGCCGGTTCGACACGAATGTCCAGGTGCGGATCTGGGCAATGCGATGCGACAGCGTGTCGATATCGCCCTCGGTGGTATCGGCGCGGCGCACCTGCTCGGCCATGTAATTCTCGTCGACATGGCCGTGGCGTGCCAGGTCCGTGTAAATGGAAGCGATGAGGTCGGCATGCTGCGCCGGCGCGATCCTGCGGTAGTCGGGCAGCGCGCAGGCTTCCCACAGCAGCGCCACGCGCTTGGCATTGGTGGTGAGTGCGCGAATGTCCTCGTCGCGCGACAGATGCTCGAGCGCCTGTGCATCGACGGCAGGCAATGCCCGCGTCAGTCCCTCGACGGGGGCGTTGGTCTCGATCGAGCGCTTCAGCGCGTCGAGGCTGGCGAAGTCGAAATGCGCGGTGCGCCACTGCAGCACCTTCACCGGATCGAAATCATGGCCTTCGATCTTCTTGATCAGCTCTTCGTCCAGCGGGTCGACCTGGCCAGTGACGCCGAAGGTGCCGTCGCGCAGATGCCGGCCGGCGCGGCCGGCGATCTGGCCGAGCTCGGCCGCGGTCAGGTTGCGATACTGGAAGCCGTCGAACTTGCGGTTCTGGGCGAAGGCGACGTGGTCGAGATCGAGGTTGAGACCCATGCCGATGGCATCGGTGGCGATGAGGTAGTCGACATCGCCGGACTGGAACAGCGCCACCTGGGCGTTGCGGGTGCGCGGCGAGAGCGCGCCGAGCACGACGGCGGCACCGCCCTGCTGGCGGCGGATCAGCTCGGCGATGGCGTAGACCTCGTCGGCGGAAAAGGCGACGATCGCCGTGCGCCGCGGCAGGCGGGTCAGCTTCTTGGAGCCGGCATAGGCAAGATGCGACAGCCTCGGCCGCGTCACCACCGAGACACCCCTCAGCAGGCGCTGCAGAATGCCATGCATGGTGGCTGCACCGAGCAGCAGCGTTTCCTGGCGGCCGCGCAGATGCAGGATGCGGTCGGTGAAGATGTGGCCACGCTCGAGGTCGCCGGCGAGCTGCACTTCGTCGATGGCGACGAAGGCGGCGTCGGTCTCGCGCGGCATGGCCTCGACAGTGCAGACCGAATATCTGGCGCCCGGTGGCTGGATCTTTTCCTCGCCGGTAATCAGCGCGACCTTGTGGGCGCCAACCTTTTCGCAGACGCGGGCGTAGACCTCGCGCGCCAGAAGCCTGAGCGGCAGGCCGATGATCCCACTCTCATGCGCCACCATGCGCTCGATGGCGAGATGGGTCTTGCCGGTGTTGGTCGGCCCGAGCACAGCGGTCACGTCGCGGCCCGACAGGATCAGCGGCTCTGTGTGTTTGGGCTGGATGTTCATCAACCTAGAATAAGGCTTCCGGGACCTGGAGATAAGGCTTCTGGCCTCTGGTTGTCGGGAGCGTGCCTCAAATGGCGCGTATGACAGGCGACACATAGGGATTTCGGGCGCGAAGCGAAAGCGGAATGTTCCGTCGGCGGCGAGAAGGTGGTTTTGTCAAGCTTTCAATCGGCTGCGGATTAACGGATAGAACGAGTCTGGAACGAATCGGCGACGAATCAGTGACTCCTGCAGATTCAGCTTTTGTTCACGGCTACATGTGGATTTCGCGACCGCGAGTCGCACCACATGCTGAATCGCTGAACTGGCCCGTTTGATGCTAAGAGGGCGTTGCCGTTAACCTTTGCCTGGAAACAATCACGGTGGCTTGGCGCGCCTCGACCAACATTATGAAATTGTTGATCTTTCTTAACCTGCGTTAAGCAGTTGGGCAGGCGATTCCGGCTGTCGTCGTTAACGTTCAGCTCATAGCCGGAACGAATCGGCGATGGCGTAATTTTCCCGATTTGTTCACCCTAATATCTTGTGTTGTGAACAGTTTATCCACCGAGAATCCACAGGTTGCCAGGGAGCTTTTGCACAGGGCTGCTGCCGGCTGTTAACCTTCGCGTGCCGAATTGGGTCAGCTACGGTCGCGAGCACGTCAAAGGGACCGTGCCGGAAACGGGCCGGTGTGCCGGCCCGTCGATCTCCTACATCGCCACGTCGTCAGGCGAAGTATTGGCCACCGTTGGCCGTGATGGTCGAGCCGGTGATGAAGCCGGCATCTTCGGATGCGAGGAAGACGACGCAGCGCGCGATCTCTTCCGGTTCGCCGAGGCGGCCGACGGGGATTTGCGGGATGATGCGGTCGTTGAGCACCCTCTCGTCGATCGCCTTGACCATCTCGGTGGCGATGTAGCCAGGGCAGATGACGTTGACGGTGATGCCCGCGCGAGCTCCCTCTTGAGCGAGGGCTTTGCTGAAACCGATGTCGCCAGCCTTCGCGGCGGAATAGTTGACCTGGCCGGCCTGGCCTTTCTGGCCGTTGATCGACGAGATGGTGATGACGCGGCCGAACTTGCGGTCGCGCATGCCGCTCCACAGCGGATGCGTCATGTTGAAGACGCCGGACAGGTTGGTGTCGATGACCTCTTTCCACTGCTCGCGCGTGATCTTGTGGAACATGGCGTCGCGGGTGATGCCGGCATTGTTGACCAGCACCGAGACCGGGCCGAGATCGGCCTCGACCTGCTTGATGCCGGCCGCGCAGGAATCATAGTCGGCGACCGACCATTTGTAGACCGGAATGCCGGTCTCGGCCTTGAATTTCGCCGCTGCGGCGTCATTGCCGGCGTAGTTCGCGGCAACCGAATAGCCGACGGTCTTCAATGCGATCGAGATCGCCGCCCCGATGCCGCGCGATCCGCCTGTGACGATTGCTACCTTGGTCATGCATTTCCCCTTTTTTTGATACCGCCCTGTTGTCGGGCTTGGCAGGCACTGGATACAGAACGGGCGGCTCGCGCCGCCCGGTTAGTGAGTTCTTCAGAGTGCTTCGATACACATGGCGACGCCCATGCCGCCGCCGATGCACAGGGTAGCGAGACCCTTCTTGGCGCCGCGCCGGCGCATCTCGAAGACCAGCGTGTTGAAGACACGGGCGCCGGAAGCACCGATCGGGTGGCCGATGGCGATGGCGCCGCCATTGACGTTGACGATCGAGGGGTCCCAGCCCATGTCCTTGTTGACGGCGCAAGCCTGCGCGGCAAAGGCCTCGTTGGCCTCGACCAGGTCGAGATCGCCGACCGACCAGCCGGCCTTTTCCAAGGCCTTGCGCGATGCTGGGATCGGGCCGGTGCCCATGATCTGCGGATCGACGCCGGCGGTTGCCCAGGACACGATGCGTGCCAGCGGGGTGATGCCGCGCCTCACCGCTTCCGCCTCGCTCATCAGCAGCGCGCCGGCGGCACCGTCATTGATGCCGGAGGCGTTGGCGGCGGTCACCGTGCCGTCCTTGTCAAAGGCCGGCTTCAGCTTGGTCATGGCGTCGAGCGTGGCGCCATGGCGGATGTATTCGTCCTGGTCGACAATGGTGTCGCCCTTCTTGCCCTTGAGTGTGACGGCGACGATCTCGTCCTTGAACTTGCCGGCCTTTTGCGCGGCCTCGGCCTTGTTCTGCGAAGCCAGCGCAAACTGATCCTGGTCTTCGCGGGTGATCTGGAACTGACGTGCCACGTTTTCGGCGGTGTTGCCCATGTGATAACCGTTGAAGGCATCCCACAGCCCGTCCTTGATCATGGTGTCGATCAACTTGAAATCGCCCATCTTGACGCCGGCGCGCAGGTGCTGGGCATGGGTCGAAAGCGACATCGATTCCTGGCCGCCGGCGACGATGACCTTGGCATCGCCGGTGGCGATCTGCTGCATGCCGAGCGCAATGGCACGCAGGCCCGAGCCGCAAACCTGATTGAGGCCCCAGGCTGTGGTTTCCTTGGGCAAGCCAGCATTGATCGATGCCTGGCGGGCCGGGTTCTGGCCTTGCGCGGCGGTCAGCACCTGGCCGAGGATGACCTCGTCGACCTCGCCTGGTTCGACACCGGCACGTGACAGCAATTCCCTGATGACAACGGCACCGAGCTCATGCGCCGGGGTGGCGGCAAAGGCGCCGTTGAAGGAGCCGACCGGCGTGCGCGCCGCGCTGGCAATGACGATGGAAGCGGACATTTTCTTCTCCAGACTTCAAGGGTGTCGTTCTGTCGTTAGGGACTTTTCTTGCCCTTTCCCAACCCCAAGTCAAACCGGAAATAGGCAGGGCGCCCATGCGCCGCAAGCAGGTCGTGCCTTGCCATGGCGGCCATTCGTCCATTGCTGCGCAGCATATTTTGCCTGCTATGCAGCATTTAGTGATCCCGCACTGCACAAACTGCTTGGAATTGTGAAGCTTTTGCGCATATCCTCAAAAAAAAGGCACAATCGTTATCGGCGGCTTGCTCAGAGGCGCGCCGGTGTCCCCGGGAGGATGTAGATGGCCGCTAAAGACGATCCGATCATCATCAAGAAATACGCCAATCGCCGCCTCTACAACACCGGCACCAGCACCTATGTGACGCTCGAGGACCTCGCCGAGATGGTCAAGAAGGGCGAGGAGTTCACCGTCCAGGACGCCAAGACCGGCGACGACATCACGCATCCGGTGCTGACCCAGATCATCTTCGAACTGGAGAACAAGGACGGGCAAAACATGCTGCCGATCCCGTTCCTGCGCCAGCTCATCGCTTATTACGGCGACCAGATGCAGATGATCGTGCCGAGCTTCCTCGAACAGTCGATGCTCGCCTTTTCCAAGGAGCAGGAGCGCTTTCGCGAGCAGATGAAGGGGGCGATCGGCAAGTCGCCGCTCGACATGATGAAGATCACCACGCCGATCAAGGCGCTGGAGGAACAGACACGCCGCAACATGGAAATGTTCCAGAATGCGATGCGGCTGTTCACGCCGTTCCCGCCCGCCGGCACCGCGCCGGCCGCTGCGCCGTCGCCCGAGCCGGCCAGGAAGGAAACACCTGACAAGCCCGACGATCTTCAGGAACTGAAGGACCAGATCGCGGCCATGCAGCGCAAGCTCGACACGATGTCCTGAGCTTAGCGCTCTTGCGATCTTACGGCAGCACGCCCTCATAGCGGCCGCGCGGCCTGATGACACTTCGGCTTGTTATCTGTTCGACCGTGTGCGCTGCCCAGCCGACGCTGCGTGCGAGCGCAAACAGGCGGAACGGCGTATCGCGCGGCAAGCCAAGACTGCGCGTCAGCGCGGCCAGCCCAAAGTCGATGTTGGGAAGCGCGCCGGTCGCCGCAAAGGCAGCGTCGCGCAGCGACGATAGTGTGCCGTCAACCTCGATCACCGACAGAAGCGCTGCCCCTCGGGGGTCGCCGTCGGGATAGAGCTGATGACCGAATCCCGGCAGCGGCCGGTCATGGCTGAGCCAGCGCCGAATCGCCGCATCGGCGCCATGCCGCGCCGCATCCTCGGCCAGTTGCATCACCGCCTCGCCGGCGCCGCCATGGCGAGGACCGGACAGCGTCGCGAGCCCAGCCAGCAGGCAGGCGGCCAGCGGCGCGCCGGTCGAGGCTGCGACGCGCGCAGCGAAGGTGGACGCGTTCAGTTCATGATCGGCAAGCAGGACAAGCGCGCGGCGGATCGCATCGGCGCCGCCGGCATCCACCGACCAGGCCTGTGCCAGCCGCTGATGGACGGGATCCGGTCCTGCCGGTGCGCCCAGCGCGCCGGCCAGCACGCCGACCGCGTGCGCGGCGTCGGCATGCAGCGAGGCGGCGCTGCGCCCAAGTGACGGGCGCCCCTGGCCGGCAAGCACGGCAAGTTGCGCAAAAGCCGAGGCCCGGCCGGCTTGATGGGGCGCGTCCGGCGATGGTGCTTCGAAAGCCACCGGTTCCGGCAGAGCCCAGAGAACGGCGGCGGCTTCTTCCAGTGTGGCGTGCCCGGAGAGCACCGCGGCGTCCTGTCCGCGATAGATGAGCCGACCGTGCGAGACGGTCGAGATCGCCGTTGCGATCGAGGGCTCGCCCCAGGCAATGGCGCTTTCAGCGATGGCTGATGGGCTCCGTCCGCGCGCCCTCCGCGTTGCCAGCGCTTCTATATCGTCGGCACGATACTGGCTGCGGCGCGGATCGGCGCGGTCGGGCCGCATGCCGATGCGCCCACGGCTGACATAGGCGTACAGCGTCTGCGCCCGCACCTTAAGCCTCTCCAGCGCTTCTTCCCTGGACAACCACTCGGACATATCGAACCCTGATATTGATTCTATTGATCAAGATTGATGGAAACGTTGCCCATCTCTATCTCCGATCCGGAAATGCTTCAAGGAGACAGGCTATGGCGAATGGGCTCGATGACGTGGTGGCGGCGGAAACCGTGCTTTCCGATGTGGATGGTCTTGGCGGCCGTCTGACGATCCGAGGTCATTCGCTGCCCGAGCTGGCCGGCCGCTGGGACTATGCTCAGGTGATGCGCCTGCTGCTCGACGGCTTCTTCGACGACCTTCCCGCCGACGCGAAGCTGACGGGTGAGCTGGGCCAGGCACGTGCTGAGGTGTTCGAACGGCTTTTACCCTCGTTGCCCCGGCTGGCGTCGCTCGATGTCTACAGCGCCATGCGCGCCGGCATGGCGCTGCTGCCCGACGGCGAGACCTTGACCGACGCCTTGCTGCTCATCGCAGCGCCCGCCGTGCTGACGCCGGCCCTGCTGCGCCTGCAGCGCGGCGAGCAGCCGATCGCGCCGGACAGCCGCGCCCATCATGCCGCCGACATGTTGAGGATGCTGAGCGGCAACGCCGCCTCCCCAGCACTGGCGAAGGCGCTCGACACCTATCTGGTGACCGTCTGCGACCATGGTCTCAATGCATCGACCTTTGCGACGCGCGTGGTGGCCTCGACGCAGGCCGGCCTGACATCCTCCGTGCTGGCCGGGCTCGGCGCACTCAAGGGGCCGCTGCATGGCGGGGCGCCCGGTCCGGTGATCGAGATGCTGGATGCGATCCAGGCGCATGGCGATGCCGCCGGCTGGCTTCGCGACGAGATCGCGCACGGCAGGCGCATCATGGGCTTCGGCCACCGCATCTACCGCGTGCGCGATCCGCGCGCCGATGTGCTGAAGTCCGTCGTGCGGCAACTCGGCGGCGAGGGCGAAACCGGCCGCCGGCTGGCATTCGCGGAGACAGTGGAACAGGTAGCGCTCGACGTGCTGCGGATCGCCAAGCCGTCGCGCTCGCTGCAGACCAATGTCGAGTTCTACACCGCGCTGCTGCTGGAGGCGGCGGGCTTTCCGCCACAAGCTTTCAGCAATGTCTTTGCCACCGGGCGCGTCGCCGGCTGGATCGCGCATGCGCGCGAGCAGCAGACGATCGGGCGGCTGATCCGCCCGCAGTCGCGCTATGTCGGGCCTGTGCCGGAGCTGGCTGCCTGAGGCTTATCGGCGCCTGGCGAGCGACCGGCGATCCAAACGATATCCTCCTGGTGAGCGGCCGTGTGGCCGCTTATGACGAAAATTTCATCTCGCCCACAAATCTGGCCGCTGTTATTGCGTCGTATTGAGCATATATGCTGCACTGCAACATAGATGCATTCTTGCCGTAACCAGAGGATTCCGCCCTTGGCCGCCAGAAAAACCGCAGTCATCACCGGCTCCACATCGGGCATTGGCCTGGCCATCGCCCAGGCGCTGGCGGCCGAAGGCCGCAACGTCGTCGTCAACTCTTTCTCCGACACGACCGCCGACCACGCCATGGCCGACGCGATTGCCAAACAGTATGGAGTGAAGACCGCCTACATCAAGGCCGATATGTCGAAACCGGCGGAATGCCGGGCGCTTGTCGCCAAGGCGGCCGAAACATTCGGTTCGGTCGATATCCTGGTCAACAATGCCGGCATCCAGCATGTCGCGCCGGTGGAAGAGTTCCCGATCGAGAAATGGGACGCCATCATCGCCATCAACCTGTCGTCGGCATTCCACACCATTGCAGCCGCCATTCCGCTGATGAAAAATGCCGGCGGCGGGCGGATCGTCAACATCGCCTCGGCACACGGCCTGGTCGCGTCGCCGTTCAAGTCGGCCTATGTCTCGGCCAAGCACGGCATCATGGGATTGACGAAGACCGTCGCGCTCGAACTGGCGCGCGAAAAAATCACCTGCAATGCCATCTGCCCGGGCTATGTGCTGACGCCGCTGGTCGAGGCGCAGATCCCCGATCAGATGAAAGCCCATCAGATGGACCGCGAGACCGTCATCCGTGAGGTCATGCTGGACAAGCAGCCGACCAAGGAATTCGTCACGGTAGAGCAGATCGCGGCAGCGGCGGTGTTCCTGTGCTCGGACGCGGCAGCGCAGATCAACGGCACGCATCTCTCGGTAGATGGCGGCTGGACCGCCGCGTGAGGCGCGAAATCTTCTCATCTACCCAAAACGCACCAAGGACGACGCCATGACCAAAAACGGCAAGGCGGAGGAGACGAAGAAGACGATCAACATCGCGCTTCAGGGCGGCGGCTCGCACGGGGCCTTTTCCTGGGGTGTGCTCGACCGCCTGCTGGAGGACGGACGGCTGGAGATATCAGCAGTGTCCGGCACCAGCGCCGGCGCCATGAACGCGGTGGCGCTGGCCGACGGATATGTGCGCGGCGGTGTCGAGGGAGCGCGGCAAAAACTTGAGGATTTCTGGCGCGCGGTGGCGGCCAAGGGCCGGTTCAGCCCAGTGCAGCGCATGCCGTGGGATGTCGCCTGGGGCAACTGGTCGATCGAGAATACGCCTGGCTATGTCTTCTTCGACACCATGTCGCGGGTGTTCTCGCCCTACGTCGCCAATCCGCTCGGCCTTAACCCGCTGCGCGACGTGGTGGAGCAGGAGATCGATTTCGACAATGTCCGCGCCTGCAAGTCGATGGAACTGTTCATCTCGGCGACCAATGTCGAGACCGGACAGTTGCGCGTTTTTTCCGACGGCGAGATCGACCTCGACGTGGTGATGGCTTCGGCCTGTCTGCCGCAATTGTTCCGCGCCGTCGAGATCAAGGGCGTGCCCTACTGGGACGGCGGCTATGGCGGCAACCCGGCGCTCTATCCGTTCTTCAAGACCGCGGCGACCGAGGATGTGCTCCTGGTGCAGATCAATCCGGTGGTGCGGGAGGGAACGCCAAGGAGCGCCAACGAGATCCAGAACCGCATCGACGAGATCACCTTCAACGCCGGGCTGCTGCGAGAATTCCGCTCGATCGCCTTCGTCAAGGAACTGATCGCCGCCGGCCGTCTGCCGCATGGCGAATATCGCGACATCCGCATGCACCGCATCGATGCCGACGAGGCGTTCAAGGACCTGTCGGCGTCATCAAAGGTCAATGCCGAATGGGCGTTCCTGACGTATCTCAGAGACCTCGGCCGCACAGCCGCCAGCGACTGGCTGGAAGAGAATTACGACGCCGTCGGCAAGCGACCGACGCTCGATCTCTCCGGCGAACTCGATGACGGCTTCAAGCCGGTGCGCGGTCCGGCACCCGGCCGGCGGGTCAAGGAATTCCTCGCTGTGCGCAAAAATCCGGAGGTGGTTCGCCGTCGGGCCTGAACTGAAACCCGATACAGCTGGTTTCATCGAGCTTTCAAGGTTAGGTCGATCACCCTGATCAGGGCAGCGGCCGCCTGCCGCTGTCCCTCCGGATCTCTGATCCGCGCCTTCATGCCTTCCAACCCGTCGAGCAGCATGTCGGCGAGCAGTTGTGTCGACAGGCCCCTGGCCGCCAAGTCGACGCCGTTCCTGGCTGCCTCGCCCTGGATCGCGGCGGCAATATGTTCGCCAAGCCCGCCGCGCCAGCAGCCGACCAGATCGCCAAGGCTCGATTTCATGTCCAGCAGTTCGGCGCCGTGCGGCGAGGCAACAACGGCGCCCATCATCGAGATGAATGCCTCATCGATGGCCCGCATCATGCGCTCGGTGAAAGGGCCATCGCCGGATAGGGCAATCTTTGCCGCCTCGACCGAGCGCGACAGGATCATCATGGCGATGGCGCGGAAAATGTCGGTCTTGTTCTTGAACAAGAGATAGAGCGCCGGGCGCGACATGTCTGCGGCGCGGGCGATGTCGTCCATGGTGGTGCGGGTGAAGCCATAGGCCAAAAACACCTTCATCGCGCCATCCAGGATACGGACGCGTTTGGGATCTGTGGCGGCGATGTCTTCGATCTGGTTCATGGAGCAATTCTATCCTGCAAAATCCTATTTGACAAAATGACGAAATTTGTCAATCTGTATTGGGCCAAACGGCCGAGGGGACGCTTCGCCCTTGGCAGTGGACGACAACAAAGGGTATCCCCATGCGCCTTACCGTCGACGGTCAGTCTTTCGATATCGATGCCGATCCTGACATGCCGCTGCTGTGGGCGCTGCGCGATCTCATTGGCAAGACCGGGCCGAAATTCGGCTGCGGCATCGCCGCCTGCGGCGCCTGCACGGTGCATGTGGACGGTCAGCCGGTGCGTTCCTGCTCACTCCCGGTTGGGCAGGTCAGTGGAGCTGTCACGACCATCGAAGGCATCGGCACAGCAGGCGGACTGCATCCGGTGCAGCAGGCATGGCTGGAGGAACAGGTCGCGCAATGCGGCTACTGCCAGGCCGGCCAGATCATGAGCGCGGTGGCGCTGCTCGACGAGGTCGCCGACCCGAGCGATGCCGACATCGACAACGCCATGGGTGGCAATCTCTGCCGCTGCGGCACCTATCCGAAGATACGCTCGGCCATCAAGAAGGCCGCGGCGCTCAAGACGGCGGGGCTCTGACCATGGCCAGTGTCGGAAAGATCGCCCGCCGCACGTTTCTGATCGGCGCTGCCGCCGTCGCGGGCGGCGTTGCCGTCGGCTACTACTATTATCGCAAGCCTTTTCCGAACCCGCTCGAGGCCGAGCTCGGCAAGGGCGAGGCGACCTTCAACCCCTATGTGAAGATCGGCGCCGACAACACCATCACCATCGTCGCGCCGCGGGCCGAGATGGGGCAAGGCATCTCGACGACGCTGGCGGCCATGGTCGCAGAGGAACTCGATGTTGGGCTCGACCGGGTCAAGGTGGAACATGGACCGGCCTCCCATGCCTATTACAACGCCGCGATCCTCGAAGAGGGCGGTCCGTTCGCCTTCTTCGACGAGAGCATGACCGCGCAGGCGGTGCGCTCCGGTCTCGGTGTGGTCGGCAAATTCCTTGCCCTGCAGGGCACCGGCGGTTCGGCTTCGACACGCGACGGTTTTGACAAGATGCGGCAAGCGGGTGCAGTCGCCCGGCAGATGCTGATCGCGGCTGCGGCGCAAAAACTGGGTATCGCGGCGGCCGATCTGGAAACTGCCGACGGTTCGATCCTGCACAAGGCGTCGGGCAAATCGCTGACCTACGGCGCTGTCGCCGCGGCTGCCGCCGCGATGGCACCGCCGGCCGAAGTCAGGCTCAAGGACCGGGCTGACTGGAAACTGCTGGGAAAGCCGCAGAAGCGCATCGACATGCTGGCCAAGGTGACCGGGGCGCCGATCTTCGGCATCGATGTCAGGCTGCCGGACATGGTCTACGGCACGGTCAAGATGAGCCCGCGCTTCTGGGCCAAGCCGGTCAAGGCGGACCTTTCCAGGGCCGAAAAAATGCCCGGCGTGATCAAGATCGTGCCGCTGGAGACGAATTACGGCCATGGCTTCGGTATCATCGCCGACAACACATGGGCGGCGTTCAAGGCGGCCGAGGCGATCGACGCCCAGTGGGCCGATCCCGAATATCCACTCAGCAGCGCCGCCATTTCAGATGTCCTGAAGCAGGCGCTCGGCACCAAGGGATCGGTGATGCGCGACAATGGCGACGTCGACACCGCCTTTGCCGACGCGCCGCGTGAAAGGATCGTCGAGGCCGACTATGCCGTGCCCTATCTGGCGCATGCGACAATGGAGCCGATGAACGCCACGGCACAGCTCAGGGACGGCGCGCTCGACATCTGGTGCGGCAACCAGGCGCCGACCCTGGTGCGGCAGCTTTGCGCCAACGCGGTCGGCATCGAGCAGGACAAGATCACTGTGCACACCACCTTCATGGGCGGCGGTTTCGGCCGGCGCGTCGAGGTTGACTACGCTTTGTGCGCCGCGCTGATGGCGAAGGAGACGGGCGGGCGCCCGATCAAGGTGACCTGGACGCGTGAAGAAGACATGCGCCACGACGCCTACCGGCCGGCCGCTATCGGCAAGTTCCAGGCGCGGCTTGGCGACGATGGCATGCCGGTCGCCGTCGACATGAGGATGGCCTCGCCATCGGTGATTGCCGGCATGCTGCGCCGGCTGTTTCCTTCGATATCGCCGCTCGGTCCCGACAAGAGCATCGTCGACGGTGCCTATGACCAGCCCTACACCATTCCGAACTACCGGGTCAGCGGTATCGCGGCGCCGGTCTCCATCCCTGTCGGCTCCTGGCGCTCGGTCGGCAGTTCGGTCAACGGCTTCTTCCATGAGGGTTTCATGGACGAGATCGCCATTGCCGGAAAAATCGATCCGGTCGAGATGCGCAAGAGACTGATGGCCGCTTATCCCTCGGCGGTGAAGGTGGTGGAGAAAGTCGCCGCGATGGCGAAATGGGGCGAGGCGCTGCCCGCCGGCAAGGCCAGGGGTATCGCCTTCACGCTGTCCTTCGGCAGTTGGGTCGGCGAGATCGTCCAGGTGGCGGACACGCCGGCCGGCATCCGCATCGAGAAGGTGTGGATCGCCGCCGATGTCGGCACCGCGCTCGATCCCGGCATCATCGAGGCGCAGCTGATTTCGGCCGCCATCTACGGACTCTCCGCAGCTATGGGTCAGGAAATCACCTTCGCCGACGGCATGGTCGAACAGTCGAACTTCCACGATTTCGACGCCATGCGGATCTTCCAGTGCCCGGTCTTCGAAGTCGCCATCCTGGAAAACTTCCACAAGATGGGCGGCGTCGGCGAGGTCGGCACACCGCCGGCGGCTCCGGCGCTCGCCAACGCCATCTTCGCGCTCACCGGAAAGCGCGTCCGCACGCTGCCGCTGTCGAAAACGGTGGCCTTCGCATGAAGAAGCTCCTCATCATGCTGACGCCTGCTGCCATGCTCGTGCTCGCAGCGCCGTTTGCGATCGCGCAAGAGAGCCAGATGCCGGCGCCGGCGACCGTCGACGCGGCGAAAGGCCTGTCCGAATGGGACAAGGTCTATGCGGTGTTCTCGCATCCGCGCTGCGCCGACTGTCATGTCGCGGACGAGCGGCCGCGCTGGTCGGGTGCGCATTACGGCGGTACGCGCGTTCACGCCTTCAATGTCCAGCGGGGTGCTGACGGGTCGGGCTTCGGCAATCCGGGCGTGCGCTGCACGACTTGCCATTTCGCCAGCAATTCCAAGGCATTGCACGGTCCGCCCGGGGCCGAGAACTGGCATCTGGCGCCAGCCGAGATGGCCTGGTTCGGCAAATCCTCGGCCGAAATCTGCGCCCAGATCAAGGATCCCCTGCGCAACGGCAACCGTAGCTTGAAGGATATCGCGCTGCATGTTCGCGACGACAGATTGGTCGCCTGGGGCTGGGCGCCGGGGTCCGGTCGTGAGCCGGCACCGGGCTCTGCCGAAGCGACCTATCAAGCGATCGAAAACTGGGCTGCGGCGGGCGCATCTTGCCCGGTGGCGCAATGATCTTGCAACTTTCGGACTATATTGCGGTGCGGCTTTGATGTAGAAGCGCGCTTCGCCGATCACGGCAAATTGAACACGGCCCGGCGCGCACCCATATCGGCGACGCGCCCGCGTTATGAGGACGCTGGCCGAACCCGCAGTGGAAAAAACGACGATGAGAATCAGGTTTCACAAGCTTGCAGCCGTTGTTGTGCTCATTGGTTTCGCGGCGTGGATGGCGACAGGCGAGTTTTCGTCGGTCGGCAGCGTAGCCGCCAACAAAGCCAAAGCAGCCGAAGCCGAACAGGCCAAGGCGCCGGACGCGAGCAAGCCGAAGACGACGGAAGCCGAGCCGAAGGCACCGCTGCGCACCGTCGCGGTGGTGACGCCGCCACGCAAGACCTATGCGCGCGCCATCCGCATTTCCGGGCTGACCGAAGCCGACAAGCGGGCGGTGCTGGCGACGCGCGTCGCCGGTGTCATCGACAAGCTACCTGTCAAGCAAGGCGATCACGTCAAGACGGGGGATCTGGTGCTGATGCTTGCGGCGGAAGAAAAGATCTCGATGGTCGACAACGCCAAGCAGTTGGTGGTGCAGCGCCAGGCCGAGCTGGACGCAGCCTTGCGGCTGATGAAGACCGGCAATCTGCCGAAGCTGCAGCTCGACACCGCGCGCTCGAACCTGACCTCGGCGCAGTCGCTGCTGGAAACGGCACAGGCCGAACTCGACCGCAACGAGGTGAAGGCGCCTTTCGACGGCGTTATCGACCGGGTGCCGGTGGAACTTGGCAGTTCCGTCATGCAAGGCGGCGAGGTGGCAACCATCCTCAAGCTCGATCCGGTGATTGCCCGTGGCGAAGTCAGCGAGCGCGATCTCGGCTATCTCAAGCTCGGCGACAAGGCCACCATACGGCTGGTCAGCGGCCAGACGGTCGAAGGCACCGTGCGCTACATCAGCCGCGACGCCTCGTCGGCGACCCGCACCTTCCGCGTCGAGGTTGCCGTCCCCAATGCCGACGGCTCCGTGCCGGCCGGCATGACGGCGGAAATCGCGCTCAACGCACAGCCGACCGACGCGGTGCTGCTGCCGCGCTCGGTTGTGACGCTCGGCGACAAGGGCGACCTCGGCATCCGTGCCGTCGGCAAGGACAACAAGGTGGCGTTCTTCCCGATCGACCTCGTTGACGACACGCCGACCGGCCTCGTCCTCGGCGGCATACCGGCCGACGCCCGCATCATCGTCGCCGGCCAGGAACTGGTGAAGGAAGGCGATCTGGTCAATCCGGTCGAGGCCGACCAGGCGATCATCAAGAAGCTGCTCGGCGAGGCGACGACCGGCACCCAGTAGCGTAGCACAAGTCGCGACGGACTAGCCCTGGGCGGGGACAATCGGCTGCGACGCAGCTCGTGGAAATTCAAGAACAGGCGTTAGCCATGGATATCGTCAGACTCGCAATCAACAATGCCCGCCTGACCATTTCGGTCCTCGTCTTCCTTCTGCTGGCGGGCTGGGTCGCCTATCAGGCGACGCCAAAGGAAGCGGAGCCCGACGTTCCGATTCCGATGATGTATGTCAGCCTGATCTATCAGGGCATTTCGCCCGAGGATTCGGAGCGGCTTCTGCTGCGGCCGATGGAAAGCAAGCTGAAAAGCCTGAAGGGCCTCAAGGAGATGCGTTCGGCCGCCTTCCAGGGCGGCGGCTACGTGCTGGTCGAGTTCCAGCCGCAGACCAATCTGGCCACCGCGCTGCAGGACACGCGCAGCAAAGTGCAGGACGCCAAGGCCGACCTGCCGCAGGCGGCGGAAGAACCCGTCGTCACCGAAGTCAACATTTCCGAATTTCCCGTGCTCGTCGTCACGCTCTCGGGAAATCTGCCCGAACGCGTGCTGACCGCCGCCGCGCGTGAACTGCGCGACCGCATCGAGGAGGTTCCCGGTGTTCTCGAGGGCTCGCTGCAGGGTGCGCGCGATGATCTCGTCGAGGTCGTCATCGATCCGATGAAGCTGTCTTCCTATGGATTGCAGCTCGATCAGTTGATCGGTGCGGTCGGCAACTCCAACAGCCTGGTCGCCGCCGGCAACATCGAAGGCTCGGAGGGCAAATACGCCGTCAAGGTGCCGTCGCTGATCGAAACGCCGGAGGATGTCGCCGCACTGCCTGTGGTCGCCGGCCCCAATGCCGTGGTGCAGGCCAAGGACATCGCGACGATCCGTTCGACCTTCAAGGATGCCGAGACGGTGACCCGTCTCAACGGCAAGCCGGCCATCGCCATCGAAGTCAAGAAGCGCATCGGCTCCAACCTGATCGACACCATCGCCAAGGTGCGAACGGTGTCCGACGAGTTCGTCAAGTCGATGCCCGAGGGCATGAACGTCACCTACACGCAGGACAAGTCGGTCTTCGTCAACCAGCTGCTCGGCGACCTGCAGAACCATGTGATGATCGCCGTCATCCTGGTGTTCATCGTCATCCTCTACGCGCTGTCCGGCCGCGCCTCGCTGCTCATCGGGCTTGCGATTCCGTCGTCGTTCCTGATCGGCATCCTGCTGCTGGCGATGATGGGCTACACGATCAACATGATCGTGCTGTTCAGCCTGATCCTGGCCGTCGGCATGCTGGTCGACGACGCCATCATCGTCACCGAGTTCGCCGAACGGCGGATGAGCGAAGGCATGCCGAAGGAGGAAGCCTTCGCGCTCGCAGCCAAGCGCATGGCCGGTCCGGTCATCGCCGCGACGATGACGCGCATCGCCGCCTTCTCACCGCTGCTGTTCTGGCCGGGCATCATCGGCGACTTCATGAAGTACATGCCGATCACGCTGATCGTCACGCTGTCGGCCTCGATGCTCTATGCGCTTGTCTTCGCGCCGACGCTGGGTGCGATCTTCGCCAAGGCGCCGCCGCATCATGAGGATGACAATCGCGACGGCTGGTACATGGCGATCGTCAAGCAGGCGGTGCGCTTCCCCATCACCGTGCTGGTGCTGACCGTCGCGCTCTTGTTCGGCGTCGGCTTTGCCTATTCGAAATACGGCGCCGGCGTCGAGTTCTTCCCGAATGTCGAACCGGATTACGGCCTGCTCTACGTGCATGCGCGCGGCAATCTTTCGCTGGCCGAAATGGATACCGCGACCAAGATCGCGGAAGACAGGCTGCTCGGCTGGCCGGGCGTGAAGTCGGTCTACACCCGCGTCGGCAAGACGCAAGGCGGCGGCCAGGATATCCCCGAAGACGTCGTCGGCGTCATCCAGTACGAATTCATCGACTGGCGCGAGCGCAAGGCGGCGAACCACATCCTGGACGATCTGCGCGGCGTCATGGCCGGCATTCCCGGCGTCGATGTCGAGGTGCGCGTGCCGGAAGCCGGTCCGCCGACCGGCAAGCCGATCCAGATCAGGCTTTCGGCCGTCGACCCCAAGGGGCTCGACGACAAGGCCCGTGAGGTTGCGGCGCGCATCGGCAAGGTGCCCGGCGTCATTGATATTTCCGACGGCCTGCCGCCGCCCGGTGTCGACTGGGCGCTCGAGGTCGACCGTGCCAAGGCGGCGCAGTACGGCATCAGCCCAACCTCGGTCGGGACGGTGGTGCAACTGGTGACCAACGGGCTGAAGCTCTCGGAATACCGGCCTGCCGGAGCCGACGACGCGGTCGACATAAGGCTGCGGCTGCCCGAAGACCGGCGCACGCTGTCGACGCTCGACGAACTGCGGGTGCAGACCTCACAAGGCTCGGTGCCGATCTCGAACTTCGTCGTGCGCAAGCCCGAGCCGACGGTCGGCATCCTCAACCGCATCGACGGCGCGCGTACGGTGGTCGTCCAGGCCAACGTCGCCGCCGGCGCTCAGGTCGCGGCTGTGCAGGAGCAGGTCACCAAAGCCGTCTCCGACATGGATCTCGGCAGCGGCATCCGCTGGAAGCTGGCCGGCTCGAACGAGGACAGCGCCGAAGCCAGCGCCTTTCTTAGCAAGGCCTTCGGGGCGGCGATCTTCCTGATCTTCCTGGTGCTCTTGGCGCAGTTCAACAAGTTCACCAGCGTCTGGCTGGTGCTGTCCTGCGTGGTCATGGCGACGATCGGCGTGTTCCTCGGCCTGCTGATAACAGGCGAGACGTTCGGCATCGTCATGTCGGGCATCGGCGTCATCGCTCTGGCCGGCGTGGTGGTGAACAACAACATCGTGCTGATCGACACCTATGACCGGCTGCGTGAAGAAGGCTGGGACAAGGTCGAGGCGGTGCTGCAGACTTGCCGCGAGCGCGCCCGTCCGGTGGTGCTGACGGCTGTTTCGGCCATTCTCGGCGTGCTGCCGATCGCCTTCGGCCTCGGGTTGGAAATCTTCCATCACGAGACGACGATCAACGCGCCGTCGACGCAATGGTGGATTTCGCTGTCCTCGGCGATCGTCTTCGGCCTGTCCTTCGCCACCGTGCTGACGCTGGTGGTGACGCCGTCGATGCTGATCGTGTTCACCCGCGCCAAGGTCAAGCCGGGCGCACGGCGCGGTTGGTTCAGCCGGCTGTTCCGGCGTGGCAAGGGCGAGATTTCCTCGACCGATGCGCAGGGGCAGGATACCGGAGCCGAGCCGGATATCGCCTTTCCGAAAGCCGCCGAATAGACCAATGCCGATTTGACCGCAAAAGGCCGCCCGGAACAACCGGGCGGCCTTTTGCATTGTTCTTGGGCGAAACGTCGAACTGCGGGGTTCTCATGCCGATCACCACCATCGTCATCATCGTCCTGGTCCTTATCCTCATCGGCGCGGTGCCGGCCTGGCCGCATTCACGCTCCTGGGGCTATGGGCCGTCGGGTATTGTCGGCGTGGTGCTGGTGGTGCTCATGGTGTTGCTGTTGATGGGACGGCTCTGAGGCGCCCTCTCAGTCCACGGAGATTGTCAATATGCGGAGGAGCATCGCCCGCCATCGCGGACGTCAGGCAGCTTTCGCAACGCCGGTCACGGTGGCAATGCCGATATCCCCGAGAGCTTCAGTGACGGCCTGATCCAGCGGCGTGTGCGGGATCGCGCCGATGATGCCTTCCAGCCTTGCCGACGCCAGTTGGTGCGGTTCGAAGCGCAGATAGGACATCGACACGATCTCACGCCACATCGCCACGAACGGGCTACCGGCGCGCAGCACCCACCAGGCCATCGAGGTCATCTTGAGCGGACGCCCAAGCGCCTTCTCTGCGGCTGCCTTGATCTCCAGGTCGGTGACGGGATGGCCGGGGAAGTTGAAGGCTTCATAAGCGCCGAGCTTGTCCAGGTTCTGCGCCAGTCCGACGAAAGCCCTGGCCAGATCCGGTAGGTAGGCCCATTCATGTACGAGGTCGACCGGGCCGGGCGCCGTATAGATACCCTTGTTGATCTTGGCAGCGACGACCAAGTCGAACCACGAGCCGCTGCCGGTGCCGCCGAAGAAGTCGCCGGCCCGCAAAATGATGGTGCGGACGCGGCGTGCTTCGGCCTCGCGGTGAAACAGGTCCTCCATGGCGACGCGGATGCGCCCCTTGTCGGTCGTCGGGCGGAACGGCGTGTCTTCCGTGATCACCTCCGGCATCGGCGATCCGTAATTGTATGCGGTCCCGGGAAAGAGATGCAGTGCGTTGTTGGCATGGCAAGCGGTCATGACATTCTCGGCGATCGGCAGGCACTTGACCCATTCGGTGTAGATCGGGTTGAGGCCGTTGAAGATGATGTCGACACCTTCCGTGGCGCGGATCAGCGCTTCCCGGTCGAGCGCGTCACCGGCAACGGCCGTAGCGCCTTCAAGTTCAGTTGGCAGTTTGCCGTTGCGGGTGACGGCGCGGACCTCGTAGCCCGCGTCGATGAAGGCCTTGGCGACCACGCGGCCGAGCCGGCCATTGGCACCGAGAATTGCGATACTGGTCATTGGAAGCACTCCTGGGTTGGGATTTGCGCGGCCGGTCTGGACGCGCGATCGGGATCAGCGACAAGCGCGATCGAGATCAGCGGCTGCCGAAGAGGTCGCGGTTGCTGCCTTGCGTGACCGGCTGCCGGACGGCCGCATCCGGGTTGTGGATCGAAGCGGTGGTCGTGTTGTCGGTGCTGGTGACAGCCGGCTGGCTGGCGTCGTTCGACCCAAACTTGTCGCTGCCGGCAAAAGCGGCGCTGACGGAAATGAGGATGGCGGCGGGGGTGAGAGCGATCTTGGTCATCTGAGTTCTCCTGGTTGGTGTTTGCAGTCCGTGTTGGTGTCTGCAGCCGGAATATGGTCGCTCCGAACGCGAATGGAAATTGACTACAGATGGCGATCTGATATTCATAAATGAATGGCTGAAATCGACTGGAACCTGATCAAGAGCTTTGTCGCCGTGGCGGAATCCGGCAGCCTGTCGGCCGCCGCGCGAAAGCTTTCGGCCAGCCAGCCGACGCTTGGCCGTCACATCGGCGAGTTGGAACAGGCGCTGGGCGTCACACTGTTCCGTCGAGGACGGCACGGCTACGAACTGACGGAGGCCGGCAGCACGCTGTTCGAACGCGGCAAGGCGGTCAGTGAGCAGGCAAGCGCCTTCTCATTGCTGGCGCTGGGTTCGGTAGAGGCCATCGAAGGCACGGTGCGCATCGCCGCCAGCGAGGTGGTGGCGGCCTATGTCCTGCCTGAAATGACGATGCGGCTGGGGATCGAGGAGCCCGGCATCGAGGTCGAGATCGTCGCCTCCAACCAGGTCGAAAACCTGCTGCGTCGAGATGCCGACATCGCCATCCGCATGGTCAAGCCGGCGCAGAACGAGCTGATGGCACGCAGGGTCTGCGATATCGAGCTCTGCGCCTGCGCCGCCAAATCCTATCTCGACAGGCGCGGCCCTCCGCTGAAGCCCGCCGATCTTGTCGACCACGATCTGGTCGGCTTCGACCGCGGCGACGAGATCATCAGGGGCTTTACCCAGTATGGCATCCCCGTCACCCGGAGCAGCTTCCGCTTCAGGGCCGACAACCAGATCGTTTTGTGGGAAGCGGTGCGGGCGGGAAACGGCATCGGCCTCGGTCAGGAGCCGCTGGCCGACAGGGATCCTTTGATAGAGAAGGTTCTGCCAGACCTGCCGCTGCCAGTTCTGCCGGTGTGGCTGGCGATGCATCGCGATGTGCGTACCAGCGTGCGCATCCGCCGTGTGGTGGATTTCCTCCACGAGGAGCTGAAACGCTATTCGGCCGGTGCTGGCGCGAATTCGGCGCGGTGAGCGAGCCCGGCCATCAGCAACACGATGATCAGCAGTCCCGACATGGTGATGAAGATCGGGCCGAAGCTGGAATGCTCGGCAACGAAGCCGATCGCCGACGGCGCCACCAGTATGCCGCAGTATCCGATAGTGGTGACCACGCTCATGCCGGTGCCGGAAGACATGCCTTCCTGGTTGCCGCCGGCCGAAAAGATGATTGGCACCATATTGGCGATGCCGAAGCCGCAAAAGGCAAAGGCTGCAATAGCGAGCCAGGGCGAGGGCGCCAGGCCAGCCACCAGCATGCCGACCGCGGCTACGAGGGCCGACACGCGCAGCGTCGTCACCGCGCCGAAGCGATTGCGTATGCCGTCGCCGAAGAACCGCGTAACCGCCATGACGCCCGAAAATCCGGCGTAGGCGAGGCCGGCAACGGCGAGATCGGCGCCGAGCTCCTGGCGCAGATACAGGGCTGCCCAGTCGAGCACCGCGCCTTCGGAGATCATCGCCAGCAGCGCCATCAGTCCGATCAGATAAACCAGCGGGTTTGCCGGCAGTGCGAATTTGTGGTGCTCGGCTGCCTGCGGGCCGTCTTCGGTGAGGAGATGGCGAACGGCCACCGCGATCACCGCGAAGGCAAACACCGTTACCGCCGCCGCGTGGGCGAGGTGGCCGTAGTGCTGGATGGCAAAGCCGCCGAGGCCGCCGCCGGCGAAGCCGCCGAGACTCCAGAAGCCGTGCGAGGACGACATGACGGCGCGGGAGAGCCGCCGTTCGACCACCACGGCATTGGCATTCATGGCAACGTCCATGCCACCGATCGAGCCGCCGAAGACGATCATGGCCGCGGCCGCCAGCGGTACGTTGGGCGCCAGCGCCACGACCATCAGACCGAGGCTGCCGCACAGGGCGAACCAGCGCAGTACGGTGCGCGAGCCATGTCTGGAAATCAAATGGCCGCACCAGGTCATCGCGACGACGGCACCGACGCCGAATAAGAGTATCAGCAGACCGAGCGTGAACTTCGAGATCTCCAGCCGGGTCAGGAACACCGGAATCTGCGGCGCCCAGCTGCCCGTCAGGAAGCCGTTGGCCAGGAAAATGGCCGCGAGCGCCCATCGTCCGCGAATGGCAGTCAGCTTGGCAGTTGACGCGTTCATGAGGCGAATCCCGCTGAAAATGGCTTCGCGCGGCAAATTAGATCGATTCAATTTTCAGTCAAGGCTCTTTCGGGAAGCATTTTGGGCCAACATAGCCTTAAGCGATCGCGGGGACGACGGCGTCAATGGTCCTGGGGGCGCCTTGCCTCGAATTCGGCCTTCTTGGCGTCGGAGGCCTCGGTCTGGTTCAGCGTCTGCCATTCCCCATAAGGCATGCCGTAGACGATCTCGCGCGACTGATCCTTGGTGAGATTGACGCCCTCGGCATTGGCTGCCTCCCGATACCAGTTCGACAGGCAGTTGCGGCAGAAGCCGGCGAGATTCATCAGGTCGATGTTCTGCACATCGTTGCGCTCGCGCAGATGCTCGACCAGCCGGCGGAAGGCGGCCGCTTCGAAATTGCGTTGCTGCTCGTCGCTGAGTTCGGTCATCGAAACCTCCGTCATAGCGGCCCGGTGCGCGAGCCAAACATCTTCACCACATGTATATCGGGACGGCGATCGATCGCGTCAACGATCGGCGCCAACCGTTCGGCCCAGGCGAGCGCGCCCTTCTGGTCCGATATCAGATCCTGTCGGATCTCGATCAGCGCATGGGCGAAGCCGTTGACGATGGCGTGCTTGTACATGGTGTCGCCGCGCAGCGCGCCGTCATAGGGTTCGTTGTCGCCGACGACGAGGTTCTTGTCCTGCGCCAGCATGTCTATCAACGGCCGCGCCACGCGGTCGTCGAGGTCCCACAGGATGCCGACGTGCCAAGGACGCTGGATTCCTTGCATGGCAGGGGTGAAGGAATGCACCGAAAAGATGAAGGGCGCCTGGGCGGAAGCCTGTGCGACCGAGGCGATCATGGCGCCGACGGCGTCGTGATAGGGTCGGTAGAACCCGTCGAGCCGCCTCTCGCGCTCCTCGGCAGCGATGGGGTAGTTCCCAGGTACGACAGTGCCGTCATAAAGCTGGCGAATGAGCGTTGGGTCGTCTTCGCCGCGGTTGGGATCGATCAGCAGCCGCGAAAAATTGGCAAGCACCGCCGGCACGCCGAGCAGGGCAGCCAGTTCGCGCGTCACCGCCTCGACGCCGATGTCATAGGCGATGTGGCGGTCGAACTCGGCTGAGGGCAGGCCGAGGCTGCCGTAGTCGTCGGGCAGGTCGCGACGGGCATGATCGCCCAACAGCACGATGCCTCGCCTGCGATCGCCCTCGATGATGTCGAAAGGCGCGAAAACTGTGGATCGGGTCATTGGCGGGAAATGGTCTGTTCGCTGGCTTCCGGGGAGGGTGCTATCGTCATTCCACGAAGACGACGCTTGCGCAATGCCGTTGTTTGGCCAAGGTTTCCCCGGAAATCTGGCACAAGTCGGCGAATTGTGCGCCGGAGCCTTTCTAAATCGATTGGAATTGGACAAAACGGTGCGTTGACATGCGCCCGGACTTTTCCGAAAAGGGGCGCAGAGAGATGCTGATGTGGTTTTTGAGGGGTTTTCGGATGAGTTCCGCCGGCGGGCAGCGCATGCGCTCTGCCTTTGCCATGCCGCTCCTCACTCTTGCCATAGGCCTGTCGGCGATGGTCGTGGCTTCGCCGGCGCGTGCCGATTTCCGCGTCTGCAACGCCACGCAGAACCTGGTCGGTGTCGGCATCGGCTATCGCGCCAAGGCCGGCTGGATCACCGAAGGCTGGTGGCACATCGAGGGATCGAGTTGCAAGACGCTGATCGAAGGGCCGCTGTCATCAAGGTTTTACTATCTTTATGCAGAAGACGCCGAGCGCGGTGGACGCTGGGACGGCCCGATCAACATGTGCGTGGCTGAAAAAGAGTTCAAGATCGCCGGCGTAACCGACTGCGTCGCCCGGGGCTTCCAGCGCGCCGGATTCCAGGAATATGACACGGGCGAACAGGCAAGCTGGATGGTCCAGCTGACCGATGAGTCCACAACGGGAGGCGCTCCAGCCGCCCCGGGAACAAACAGTCAATGAGACGTAGCCGCAAGGTCAAGATCCTAGCCACCATCGGTCCGGCCTCCTCGTCGGAGGAGATGCTGAAGAAACTGTTCGAAGCGGGCGCCGATGTGTTCCGCATCAATATGAGCCATACCGACCATGAACTGATGCGCACGCTGGTCGGACGCATCCGCGCTGTCGAGGAAGCGGTTGGCCGGCCGATCGGCATCCTGGCCGATCTGCAAGGGCCAAAGTTGCGCGTCGGCAAGTTCGCCAACGGCAAGGAAGTGCTGACGCAAGGCCAGACCTTCACCCTCGACGACAATCCAGAGCCTGGCACCTCGACCAGGGTCTATCTGCCGCATCCGGAAATCCTGAGCTCGGTCGAAGCCGGCCATCGCCTGCTGATCGACGATGGCAAGCTCGAGCTGAAGGCGGTGAAGAGCGACGGCAAGTCGATCGTCTGCACCGTCGTCGCCGGCACCACCATTTCCGACAAGAAGGGCGTCAGCCTGCCCGACACCGACCTCCCGGTCGGCGCGCTGACCGAGAAGGATCGCAAGGACCTCGATGCCGTGCTGGCCACGGGCGTCGACTGGGTGGCGCTGTCCTTCGTGCAGCGGCCGGAGGATCTGGCCGAAGCGCGCAAGATCGCACGCGGCCGGGCGCTGATCATGGCCAAGATCGAAAAGCCGCAGGCCGTCGCCCGGCTGGCCGAGATCATCGAATTGTCCGACGCGCTGATGGTCGCCCGCGGCGATCTCGGCGTCGAGATGCCGCTCGAGGCGGTGCCCGGCATCCAGAAGCAGATCACGCGCGCCGCACGCCGAGCCGGCAAGCCGGTGGTGGTTGCAACGCAGATGCTGGAATCGATGATCACGGCACCGGTGCCGACCCGCGCCGAGGTGTCCGATGTTTCGATCGCCGTCTTCGAAGGCGCCGATGCCATCATGCTGTCGGCGGAATCGGCGGCGGGTGCCTATCCCGTCGAGGCCGTGGCAATGATGAACCGTATCGCCACCAAGGTCGAAACCGATCCGACCTATGCCGGCATCATCAACGCCCAGCGCTCCGAGCCGGAGGCGACTGGCGCCGATGCCATTTCGCTGGCCGCGCGCGAGATCGCCGAAACGCTGAAGCTGGCGGCGATCATCACCTACACCGCATCAGGCACCACAGGCCTGCGCGCCGCCCGCGAGCGGCCGCAAGTGCCTGTTATCGCGCTGTCGCCGATCCTCAACACGGCGCGGCGGCTGTCGCTTTTGTGGGGCACGCATTGCGTCGTCTCACCCGACGCCGTCGACCTCGACGACATGGTCAATCGCGCCTGCCGCATCGCCTTCGACGAAGGCTTCGGCAAGCCGGGCGACCGCGTCATCATCACCGCGGGCGTACCGTTGCGGACACCGGGTTCGACCAACATGCTGCGCATCGCCTATATCGGATCGGACACACAAGTCAGCCGCTAGATTCCTAAAGCGTGTCGCCTCTGAACGGATTCAGGTGATCCGCTTTAGGTCGGCGCGAGTTCGGCCTGCGGTACCTTGATATCGGCGCATCTGCCGGCGCCGTAGGCGTCGCCGGCGATGCGCGCCTCCACTGCCGTTGCCATCGCCTGCAGGTCTATACTCTTCCCGGCGACCTTCTCGATGGCGCCGACGGTCAGGTCGGGCGCGATCCAGTCTGGCTTGTGGCCGAGATTGTGCACCCAGACGAGTTCGGCACCGGCAATGTCGCGCGCCAGGCCGACCGAATGGATATGTGCATAGACCACCTTGTCGCGATCGCCTGAAATGACCACGGTTGGCGCCTTGATCTCGTTGTAGCGCGGTGCGGCGCCGAGGGCATAGCGATAGAGCCCGGCGACATCGGTGGCGTTGGCACGAAAGGCTGTTGGTCGCAGCACCAGCGGGATAGAGGCCATTCTGAGATAATTGTCGGGCACCTTGTTGGGCGAGAAAACGCAGGTGGTAGCGTCGGCCATCTGCAGTGTACCGGCCGGATAGGTCAGCGTCTCGGAAAACAGCCAGCCGAGCACCGGCATGGTAGTCAGATCGTAGTACCAGGCGGTTGCGCCGCCCGGCCATGGGTGGGTCGCCGGTGCGAGGAAGACCAGCCCGAGCGTCTTGTCGGGATGCTCCCGGCCAAAGGCCGATGTCACCACGCCGCCGAAGGAATGGCCGACGATGACAGCCTTCTTGATGCCGAGATGGTCCATCAGTCCGGCAATGGTGTCGGCCTGCGCCGACGGGTTCTCGTTGTTGGTGCCGCGACCCGACCAGCCGTGGCCTGGCCGGTCGAAGAACAGCATTTCGGCGCGGCCTTCGAGCAAGGGACGCAGCGGCAGCATCTGGTCCCTGAGATTGGCGCTGGCGCCGTGGATGAAGACGATCGGCGGCAGCTCGGCATTGGCGGGTGCCGGAACATGGACATAGTGGATGCGGGCGCCGTCAATGTCGGCGAACTCGCCGATCGGCGGATTGCGGCGCTCGATCAGCCATGAGCCGACGCGGGTGACGCCGACGAAGCCGAACACAAGCGCCATCAGGAAGGCAAGGGCGGCGTAGATCAGGCTCATGGGGGAGATACGGAGGTGGAGGGGGATGAGTTGTAGGGGAGTAGGGGAGTAGGGGAGTAGGGGAGTAGGGGAGTAGGGGAGTAGGGTGTGTGTTCCGCAGGTACAATCTGCCCCTACTGCCTTATTCTCCCCACTCCCCTAGAGCAATCAAATGCCTTCACCGGCAAGTTCCTCCGAAATCGTGCCGACCTGGTCCTGGGCGCTGCGCATCATCGGATAGATGGCCAGCACCTTTTGCCAGGCCTCGAGCGCCGATTGCTTGTGGCCGGTCAACGCCATGATCTGCGCCAGGCCGGACAGCGCACCGAAATGGCGCGGCTCGAGCTGCAGCGTATGGTCGATGTCGGACATCGACTTGCCGTAGTTCTTCATCATGAAATGCACGGTGGCACGCCGGTTCCAGCCTTCGGCATAGGTCGGCTGCAAAGTCACCACTTGGTCGAGGAAATCGAGCGCGACGTCGAATTTCTGGCTTTCGACGGCTTTTTGCGACCATTGCATCATCAGGTCGATCGAGGCGCTGCCGGATTGCGACCACTCGCTCCAGATGTTGCCGGCGATGCGCTCGGCCGCCTTTTCGTTGCGCTCGCGTTTCAGATCGCTGAACAGCTGGTCGAGGCGGGCTTGTTTCGTCGTTGCGGCGGGCGGGGCGTCCTGAGTGGCCGGCGGCGCGATAGCATCATCCGCCCATGCCGGGCCATAAATGGCGCCGGAAACAAGCAGAGATGTCAAAAATGCAAAAAGAATCCGCATCACCGGACTCTAGTCCCGGGCGGCGGAACGTCAAACTGAATTTGGTGTGAAAGGCCGGCAGGCGGCAACAAGCATCAAATGGGCGGAGGCAACAGCCTCCTGCCCGAAAGCTCAGCCCTGGCGTGCCTTGTAGCGCGGGGCGGTCTTATTGATGATGTAGACGCGGCCCTTGCGGCGAACCAGCTGGTTGTCGCGGTGACGCGCCTTCAGCGCCTTGAGCGAATTCTTGATCTTCATGGTCTTGCCTGTCGGTGTGGACCCGGTCCGGGTCGAAATTTTAAGGCGCGCCAGAAGACGCGCCTTTGAACTGTGGGTGGCTCATAAACGAGGAGCCTTGTCCCTGTCAACCGCAAGCGTGCTCCATTGCGGCTGTGAATCATCCCTGTCATCAATTATCCGCCATATCGGCCTGGCGCATTGCGCGGCCCCGGGCCGGCTGGGATGATGCGGTCGCCGTGAAGTGATTTGGAGAGAACCATGCGCCGAATGTTCCTGTCCGCCTGCCTTGTCCTGCTGGCGGCAGCTTCGGTTGCGCGCGCGCAGGAATGCGACCGCAGCGACGATAGCCAGCAGATGATGAAGATCTGTGCCGGCGAAGACTATCAGGCCGCCGACGCTAGGCTCAACAAGGCCTATCAAAACCTCACCAGCTCGGATGATGCCGGCGGCAAGAGATTGCTGCAGGTGGCGCAACGCGCCTGGATCGCTTTTCGCGATGCCGAGTGCGCGCATTCCACTGCCGCCAGCGACGGCGGATCGATCCATGCGATGGAAGTCTCGCAATGCCTGACCAGATTGACCAATGATCGCGTCAAGCAGCTCGCTGCCGCGGCCAATTGCGAGGAAGCCGATGTGAGTTGCGCCAATCCAGGCGAGGACGAGAGCGACGACGTGCAGTAGGCAACCTTATGAGGCGCGACGGCTGATCCGAGTGAAATGGCCCATCTTGCGGCCGGGCCGCGCTTCGGCCTTGCCGTAGAGATGCAGCATCAGATCGGGCTCGGCGAGAAGCTCAGGGATGCGCAGCACATCGTCGCCGATCAGGTTCTCCATCACGCAGTCGGAGTGGCGGTCCGGGCTGCCGAGCGGCAGGCCGGCGATGGCGCGGATATGCTGCTCGAACTGCGAAACGATACAGGCGGCTTCCGTCCAATGGCCGGAATTGTGCACGCGCGGCGCGATCTCGTTGGCCAGCAGCGAGCCGTCCGCCAGTACGAAGAACTCGACACCGATGACGCCGACATAGTCCAGCGCCGACAGGACCTTCGATGCCGCCGTTCGTGCGGCTTGCGCCGTTTCGAGCCTTACGCGGGCCGGTAAGGTTGACGTATGGAGAATGCCGTTGCGGTGGATATTCTCGGCCGGATCGTAGGCGACGACCGCGCCGTCCAGCCCGCGCGCCGCGATCACCGAGATCTCGCGCTCGAACGGCACGAAGGACTCCAGAATCAGCGGCACATTGCCCATCGCCTCGCAGGTGCCGGCAAACCCGCCGGTTTCCATGTTGCGGAAGACGCGCTGGCCCTTGCCGTCATAGCCCATGCGGCGCGTCTTCAGGATGCCGCTGCCGTCGAACGCCTTCAGCGCCGTCGTCAGTTGGTCATCATTGTCGACGGCGTGGAAATTCGCGGTGGCGATGCCGATGCCGTTGAGGAATGTCTTTTCGCTCACCCGGTCCTGCGCCACTTCCAGCGCGCGCGCCGGCGGATAGACCGGAACCTTGGCGGCCAGCGCGCTGGCCGCCCCGACCGGAACGTTCTCGAACTCGTAGGTGACGACGGAACTCGACGCTGCCAGTTCGGCAAGGGCAGCCTTGTCGTCATAGGCGGCTGTTATCTGACGGTTGGCGACCTGCGCGGCGGGGCAGTCCGCTTGCGGCTCCAGCACCACGGTGCGGTAGCCGAGGCGGGCGGCTGATATCGCCAGCATGCGGCCGAGCTGGCCGCCGCCAATGATGCCGATCGTCGATCCGGCGGGCAGGCTCACGGCGTATCCGTCGGTTCGGCAGCGACCTTGGCGGTCTGCGCGGCGCGCCAGGCATCGAGACGGACGGCAAGGCTGTCATCGTTCAGCGCCAGCACGGCAGCGGCCAGAAGGGCTGCGTTGGCGGCGCCGGCCTTGCCGATGGCTAGCGTTCCCACCGGAATGCCGGCCGGCATCTGGACAATGGACAGCAGCGAATCCTGCCCGGACAGCGCCTTCGATTCCACCGGCACGCCGAACACCGGCAGCGGCGTCATCGCCGCCGTCATGCCGGGCAGGTGCGCCGCACCGCCGGCGCCGGCGATGATCACCTTGTAACCGGCCGCCTTGGCGCCTTTGGCGAAATCATAGAGCCGGTCCGGTGTGCGATGCGCGGAGATGATCAGCCGCTTGTGCGGGATGCCCAGTGCCTCCAGCGTTTCTGCGGCGTGGCGCATCGTCGCCCAGTCGGACTGGCTGCCCATGATGATGGCGACGTCGGCGCGTTGATCGTCCAAGTCCGTGTTCCCCGGAGACAAAGGCGCGCCTTAGCGGAATTCGAGCCAAGCCGCAAGGATAGGCGGCCGCCGCTTCGGTCCGGCAAGACGGAAACCAGCCGGTCAGATGCCGTCGCGCTCGGCCTCTGGTGTCGAGACCAGCAACGCCGAAGCCGCGTTGGCAGCGGTGACCGCCGCGTGCATGGTCTCTCCTCGGGCAAGCCCCGCGGCCAGCGCGCCAACGAATTCATCGCCGGCGCCATGCGTGCTGGCGACCTTGACCGGGATGGCGGACAGAGCAAAGGCCTCGCCGCTCCGATCGCAACAGGCGACGCCCTCGCCGCCCGCCGTGACAATTGCCACCGGATAAAGATCGGCCAGCAGCCGTGCGGCTTGCGCGGCCCCGTCCAGCGTCTCGACCACTGCTGTGCCAGCCAGGAATTCCGCCTCGATTGCGTTGACCACCAATATGTCGACCAGGGCGATCAACTCGTCGGAGAGTTTGCGCGCGGGGGCCGCGTTGAGCACGACGCGGCCGCCCCGTGCTTTGACGGCGCGTGCGGCGGCAATGTTGCCGGCTTCCGGCACTTCGTTCTGTAACAAAAGCACTGCCGTTTGGGCCATCACATCGGAAGCAGAGGCAATGTCGGCATGGCCCAGTGTCAGATTGCTGCCTGAGACGATCACCGCGCCATAGTCGCCGCCCGCGTCGAAGATCGCCACGCTCATGCCGGAGCTGGCGCCAGCGGCCACCCGCACGAAGCGGTGGTCGACCACCGCGCGATCGAGATTGGCCAGCAACGCCCACCCGAAATCATCGTCGCCGACGGCGCCGATCATCGCCGCGCGCACGCCGGCCCGCGCCGCCGAAACAGCCTGGTTGCCGCCCTTGCCGCCGCATTTCGGGTGCCAGGCATGGCCGGTCACCGTCTCGCCCTTGCGTGGGCGGTCGGGCGCGTCGACCATGATGTCGTAGTGCAAGCTGCCGAACACGGTGACCAGCGGCGTTGTCGTCATGAGCCCCGGTCTTTTCGTTTCGATGTCACCGCCGACATGGTGCGGCCGAGGTTGCGCTCCGCCGCCTGATAATCGCGCTGCGCCACCGCCACGAACAGCGCGTCGAGGATGTTGAGCTGGGCAATGCGGGCCGCCGCATTTTCGCCCATCAGCGGCGAACCCTGCGCGGTCGAGCAAAGCACGATGTCGGCGACCGCAGCCAGCGGCGAGTTGTCGTAATTGGTGATGGCCAGCGTGCGGGCACCGTTCTTGCGGGCCAGCTGGATGGCGTCGATGACGGCCGACGTGTTGCCCGAATGCGAGAAGCCGACGGCGATGTCGTCGCCGCCGAGCAGCGAGGCCGACATCAGCATCATATGCGAATCGTCATAGACCGATGCGCGGATGCCGATGCGCAGAAACTTGTGCGAGACATCGCGGGCGATCTGCGCCGAGCCGCCGACGCCATAGAAATCCCGGTTCTTGGCACGGAAGAGCAGCTCGGCGGCGCGGTCGAAATCCTCGATGTCGAGGATTGCCAGCGTTTCCTCCAGCGCCTGGATGGAGGTGCGGAACACCTTCTGCACGATCTCGGCCGAACTGTCGTCGGACGACAGTTCCTGGTGCATCTCGGCGGTCGGCAGGCGACTGTATTCATAGACGGCGGTGCGGAAGTCGCGATAGCCGGAAAAGCCGAGCTTCTTGGCGATCTTGACCACCATCGCCTCGGACACGCCGGACTCTTCGGCGATCTGCTTCAGCGGAATGCTCTCATCGAAGCCGCGCCGGCCGAAGACGGTTTCCACCACCTTCGCCTCCAACGGGGTGAGATGCGGCATCATCATGCGGATGCGCGGTCCTACCGCTTTCAGGTCCAGCCCGCTCAAGGTCATCCACGCCCCCTCGTCACGCGATCGATAAGCATCGCGGCGAGGATTATAAGACCAGTTGCCAGAAGCTGATAGAAGGACTGGACGTTCATCAGCGTCAAACCGTTGCGCATGGCGCCGAGGATGATAGCGCCCAGGATGGTTCCGACGATGCTGCCCTTGCCGCCCATCAGCGAGGCGCCGCCGATGGCGGCAGCCGCGATGGCGTCGAGTTCCCAGAGATTGCCGAGGATGGGCTCGGCGGCGCCGAGCCGGCCGATCAGGATCTGCGCGGCAAGCGCCGCCAGCAGGCCCGAGATCATGTAGGCGGCGATCTTGGTGCGGGCAATCGGCACGCCGGCGATGTAGGCCGCCTCCTCGTTGCCGCCGACGGCAAGCAGATATTCGCCGAAGGGCGTCTTCTTCAAAACGACCCAGGCGACGACAGCCACGCAGGCGACGATGACGACCGCCAGAGGCAGTCCAAACAGCGATCCGTTGAAGATGGCGCGGAACCCCGCGGGCAGGCCCAGAACCGGATTGCCGCCGGTGTAGATCAGTGCCAGCGCCCGGTAGGTGCTGAGCGTCCCCAATGTGACGATGAAGGGCTGCAGCCCGACATACGCGACGAGCACGCCGTTGACGAGGCCGCAGGCAAGGCCAATGGCGAAGCCGGCGGCGATGGCCAGCGGAAACGGCACGCCGGCGACCATCATAGAGGCCGAGATGACGGCCGAGAGTGCCGCCGTCGGCCCGACCGACAGGTCGATGCCACCGGAGATGATGACCAGCGTCATGCCCAGCGCCAGACAGGCATTGATGCTCGACTGCTGCAGGATGTTGATCAGGTTGCGCTCGGCGAAGAAGCCAGGCACCAGCGCGCCGAATACTGCCAGGATCACGACAAGGCCGATCAGCGTGCCGGCGTCGCGCATGGAAACGCCGCGCAGGAATTCGGCGCGTGGCCGCACCAGAGTGGTATCCGACATATCCGTCACCTCTGCCTTGCCTGTTACGCGGCCGGCGTTTGCGTTTGCGGGATGGCGTGCGCCGCGATCGCCTGTTCGCTGATATCGTCTCTGTGGAGTTCGGCCGCGATCGTGCCGTCGCGCATGACCAGCACGCGGTCGGCAAGCCGGATCACTTCGGGGAGCTCGGAGGAGACGACGATCACGGCATGGCCCTCGGCGGCGAGTTCCTCGATCAGATGATAGATCTCCGCCTTGGCGCCGACATCGATGCCGCGCGTCGGTTCGTCGAACAAGAGGATGCGGGTTCCCGCCGCCAGCCAGCGGCTGATGATCGCCTTCTGCTGGTTGCCGCCGCTGAACAGGCGAATCGGCCGGTCGAGCAGAAACGGCCGCAGGTTGACACGGCTCATCTTCTCGACGGCCACGTGTTTCAACCTGGCGTGATCGATGAGACCGCGCGGCGCGAACACGGCCATCGAGGCGAGCGCCATATTGCAGGTGATCGAGCGCAGCGGCACGATGCCTTCGCGTTTGCGCTCCTCCGGCACCAGTCCGACGCCGGCGGCAATCGCATCGCGCGGGCTGGCGAAGCGCGCCGCCTTGCCGTCGATTGCAATCGTCCCGGCCGTGGCGCGATCGGCGCCGGCCAAGAGCCGCAAAAGTTCAGTGCGGCCGGAACCGACCAGGCCGGCAATGCCCAGCACCTCGCCGCAATGCAGATTGAACGACACGTTGCGCACCTTCGTCGCCGAAGAGAGGCCACGCGCGCTCAGCATGACCTTGTTCGTGGCATGGGAATTATGGTGTTCCCGCGCCAGTTCGCGGCCGACCATCATCGCCACGACCGCTTTCTCCGACAGGTCTTTCAGATCGACGGAATCGACGACGACGCCATCGCGCATGATGGTGGCGCGCCGGCAGATGCCGAACACCTCATCCAGCTTGTGCGAGACATAGACGACGGCGACGCCATCGCGCGCCAAACCTGTAATGACTTCGGCGAGCCGTTCGAATTCGCTCGGCGTCAGGCTCGATGTCGGCTCGTCCATGGCGACGATGCGGGCGCGATCGAGCAGCGCGCGAGCGATCTCGACGATCTGCCGCTGCGCCACCTTCAGGGTACCAAGGGGTGCCGCCGGATCGATGGAGGGATCAATGGCCGCAAGAGCATCCGCAGCACGGCGCTCTTGCTCGCGCCGGGCGACGAAGATACCGCCGCGCGTCAGCGGATGGCCGAGGAACATGTTCTGGGCGACGCTGAGGCGCGGTACCTGCTGCAATTCCTGATGGATCATGGCGACGCCCGCAGCGCGTGCGGCGACCGGGTTGGCGAGTGTAACCGGCTTGCCGTCGATGAGGATGCTTCCCGCTGTCGGCCTGTAGACGCCAGACAGGACGCGCAGCAGCGTCGACTTGCCGGCGCCGTTTTCGCCGAGCAGGCCGTGGATTTCACCGGCCCCGACCGAGAGTGACACCTCGTGGAGCGCCCGTACGGCCGGAAACAGCTTGGAAATGCCCTTGAATTGCAGCCGGGGTGACATCGGGTTCTATCTCCGGGCAAGAGTGCCGGCCGGCAGCGAATTGCTCTGGCCGGCACCCGCCGATTAGCCTTATTGGCCCGCTGCCGCGTCCTCGAGCAGGGCCTTGCGCGCGCCGGTGCCGGAATAGCGGTCGGCATTGTCCTTGGTGATCAGCGCCTGCGGCGTGGCGACAACGCGCGGCAGCTTCTGTCCCGCGACGAGACGCAGAGCTGTTTCCAACGCCACTTCGCCAGTCAGCACCGGGAAACTGTCGACCGTGCCGGTCAGTTCGCCGGCGCGGATCGAGGCATAGGCGTCGGAAATGCCGTCGGTGCCGAAGACCGCAACCTTGTCCTGCAGGCCGGCGGCCTTGACAGCCTCGACGATGCCCAGCGCCATGCCGTCATTGTTGGCATAGAAGCCGATCAGGTCGGGGTGCTGCTGTAGGATGTTGGTGGCCGCGTCATAGGAGGCTTGGCGGTCCCAGTTGCCGGGAACGCTGGCGACAACCTCGAAATTGCCCCCCTCGGTGATGGTCGACTTGAAGCCGTCGGTGCGCTGCACGGCGGCATAGACGCCAGCCTGACCTTCGACGATGGCGACCTTGCCGCCATTCGGACGATTCTTGATGAACCATTTGGCGACGCGCACGCCATTGTCGCGTTGGACATTGCCGACATAATGCTCGGCCTGCGGGATGACGGCGTCATTGACGTTGACCACCGGCACGTTGGCGGCCTTGGCCTGCTCCATGATCGGCTGCAGATTGGCATCCGTCTGCGGCGAGACGAGCAGCACGTTGTAGCCCTGCGTCACCAGGCCTTCGGCGATGGTGAGCTGGCCGAGCTGGTCGCCCTCGCTCTGCGCTGCCTGATAGACGACGGGAACGCCGACCTTGGCGCCGAATGCCGTGTAGCCCTCGCCCAGCGAGCGCCAGTATTCATTGGTCAGCGTCTTGGAGACCGCGCCTGCCTTGGTGCCTTCGGGCAGCTTGGGGAACGCGCCGAATTTAGCCTCGACCTGCGACCAGTCGATGCGGTCCTTTTCCGTGTCGGAATTGAGCGGCGCGAGGTCGGCGGCAAAGGCAGAGCCGATCGAGAGCGCCATCAGTGCGGCGGTAGCGGTGGCAAGCAGAAGTTTCATTGTATTCCTCCCTGGTTGAAAACGGTGATGGCGCGGATGCCTCAGCTATCCGGCCCGAGCATGATTTCCTGGATGATGGCCTGCGACGTCACTGCGTCCTGGCTGTCCATGGCGGCGGACAGGCGATTGTCCTGCTCCAGCCGGTCGACGACGCGCAGCATGCGCTTGACGGTGGCGATGTTGACTTCGCACTCGCGCACCGGATCGAGCCCGGTCATATCGGGGAACGTGTCGAAATAGATGGCGCCGGCGTAACCGTCGCGGCGAATCTGCCTGAGCAGCTCGATGGTCTGCAGCGTGTGCACCGCGCCGACCATCAGGCCGTCGTCGCGCTTGGCGTAGCCGTCGTTCAGGTGCACGCCGAGCAGCTTGCTGTGACGCGCCACCAGGGCCGCGGCAAAGGCCGGCTGTTCGTCGGCGTAGAGCACATGAGCGAAATCGAGCGTGACGCCGAGATTGGGCAGGCCCACATCGCGGATCGCCAGCAAGGTCGTCGCCGCATCCGGCATCAGGCTGTAAGAGCGTGGTTCGTTCGGTTTGTATTCAAGGCTGATCTGACAGTCGGGATCATGTGTCGCAACTTCAAGAATCCCATCAATTTCGTGTTGCCAAAGCGTTGAATAGTCGGCCTGGAAGGCGTAGTCGAAGCCATCTTGGCCGAGCCACAGCGTCATCAGGCTGGCGCCGGCCTCACGCACGGCATCGATGCCGGCCTTGGTCAGGTCGATGGCCTCGCGGCGCACCGCCGGATCCGGATTGGTGAAGGCGCCGAGCTTGAAGGCGGGGTTGGAGTAGTAGCGCATGGCAAAGCCATTGATGGAAAGCCCGAGATCGCCCAGTTTCAGGGTGATTTCCGTGGGCTTTTCACCGACGTGGTCAGGAAAGTTGAGGTCGAGATCGGTAAGCCCCTCGACCTTGGCGGCGCGCGCCGCCATCTGCAGCAGCGACGGCTTGCCGGTAAGATCGGGCCACTCGGCCTGCGGTCGCGAGGCAAAGGAATTCAGGCGCGTGGCGAAACGGTTGGCTGTCATGAGCGATCCTTCATCGTCATAACTTCACATAAATATAGATATTTGTAAAGTTATTGTTGAAAAGTTGTGAAGCAGCCGCCAAGCTGGAACCGCCAAGGCGCGCAGAGGGAGCCGGCAGTTTCCTGGCCGGTGCCCTGGAGAGCCCGTCAGGGCAGGAGGCGCATGATGGCGCGTGCCGGTTACGGCCGACGCATTTCAGGTAGCGATTCGCCGGGTGTTCAATCTGGCCAGCGTAAGACGCCGGACGAATCCTTGCGGGCGACTTTCATCGCATCGGCCGGGCGGTCCTTGGCGGTCAATATGGCGCGCAGCCGTTCGGCGACGATCTCGGCCTCGCCGGGATGAAGATTGCAGGGGTCGAGGAAGAAATGGCCGCGCTCCACCTCGTGGTTGCGCACGATAATCGGCGGCGAGCCCGTCGCCAATGCCGAGGTGAGACCGGCCGCCGTGAACCGGCTTTCGGGCAGTACAAAAATCTGAAGCCGATCCAGAGGGTTGGCGGTCGGATCCGGGATGATCTGCGCGATGACGCCCGGCAGCCCGTGCAACGTGTCCTTCCACAGGTTGAGCGCGGCGTCTTCGCGGCGGCGGATGCCGGCATGGTCGCGCTTTTCCCAGGCTTCCAGTGCGGCCATGGTGCCGGCGATGCTTTCCTTGCCGACCTTCATGGCGCGGGCGACGCCGCGGTTCTGCAGATAAGCGGCGCGAACCAGATCCTTGCGGCCGGTGACGATGCCGCTGGTCGGCCCGCTCAGGAATTTGTGGCCGCTGTAGATGACAATGTCGGCGCCGCGCGCGAGGAAGTCGCGCAGATCATACTCTGAAGCCGCATCCACGATCACCGGGACACCCCTGGCGTGGCAGATCTCGCAGAATTCCTCCAGCGACAGCATGCCATACTGCACGGTGTGGTGCGCAACGACATAGAGGCCCGCCGCCGTGCGGTCGTTGATCGCGTCGCGCACATGATAGTCCTGCGTCACGCTGACCGTGCCGGCCGGCACGACCCTGGCGCCCGCCAGCCGGACCGACTGGTCGATCGGCGCACCATAGTTGACGATGTGGCCGAGCTGGACGATGACCTCCGACTTGAGACCTTCCGTGTTATCAGGCAGCCGCTCGATGGCGAGCAGATTGGTCCCCGTCATCGCACCGGCGATCGCCATGGTGATGCCGCTGGCGCAGCAGGCAGTGATGAAACCGGTTTCGCCGCCGGTCAGGCGCGCGACGATCGTGCTTGCGGCGCGTTGCAGGTCATCCATTTCCACCCATTGCGAGGCCATTTCCGCCATGGCGCTGATCGCTTCGGGGACAATGATCGACGCGCCGAGCGCGGTCATCGTGCCGGAGACATTGATGATCGGGCGAAGGCCGAGCCGTTCGCGGATGGTGGTGTTGGAGCCGTCTGTGGAAGTGGTTTTCATCTCTCGGATTCCATTCTTCTAAAGGTCAGGCGGCGATCTCGACAACCGCCTCGATTTCAACGGTGATGTTTCCAGGCAAGGAGCCGACGCCGATCGCCGAGCGGGCATGGCCGCCGATATTGTCGAACACATCGGCAAACAGGTCGGAACAGCCATTGACCACTTTCGGGTGGTCGCTGAAGGTCGGTATGGCGTTGACGAAGCCGAGCAGCTTGACGACGCGCACGATCCGGCCAAGGTCGCCGGTGGCTGCGTGCATGACGGCAAGCAGATTGAGGCCGGTGAGGCGGGCATGGCCATAAGCCTGCTCGACGGTGACATCGTCTCCTACCTTGCCGGTGAACAGTTTGCCATCGGTGCGCAGCGGTCCCTGGCCGGACAGGAAGATCAGCCGGCCGCTTTCGGCATGGGTGACGAAGTTGGCGATCGGGGTCGGCGGCTCGGGCAGCGTCAGGCCCAACGCGGCGAGCCGGATATAAGGCGTCATGAAAGAAGGCTCCTTAGGACAGCGTTCGCTGTCCCGTTCTAGAAATGCGAGGCGCGGAAGCGTGCCAGGAAGGTGCGCAGGCGCTCATTGTCGGTGTCGGCTGCCAGGATTTCGGCGGGTGGACCCGCCGCGCTGACGCCGCCATCGGCCATGAAGATGATGCGGCTCGAGGCATCTCGGGCAAAGGCCATTTCGTGCGTGACCATCACCATCGTCATGCCGTCCTCGGCCAGGCTGCGCACGACCTCAAGCACCTCGCCGACCAGTTCCGGGTCGAGCGCTGAGGTTATCTCGTCGAGAAGCAGGATCTTCGGCCCCATGGCCACTGCGCGGGCAATGCCGACGCGCTGCTGCTGGCCGCCGGACAGTTCGGCGGGCAGGCTGTCGGCCTTGTGGGCTAGACCGACCCGGCCGAGCCAGTGTTCGGCGATGGTGCGCGCTTCGGCGTTGCTCTTGCCGCGCACCTTGGTGAGGCCAAGCATGATGTTGCCGGCGGCTGTCAGGTGCGGAAAGAGGTTGAAGCTCTGGAACACCATGCCGGTCTCGGCGCGCATCGCGGCGAGATCGCGTTCGCTGCGACGCTGGCGGGTTCCGGCTTCGCGAAAGCCGACCTCCTTGCCGTCGATGCGAATCGAACCACTGTCATAGCTTTCGAGAAAGTTGACGCAACGCAGCAGCGTGGTTTTGCCGCTGCCGGAGGGGCCGATGACCGTCACCACCTCCCCCTTCGCCACCTGCAGGCTGACCGAACGCAGGACCTGGACGGTCCCAAAGGCTTTGGAAACGTCCAGGACGTCGAGAAGGGCCGGGGTGTTTTTCGGACTTGTGGACATTGCTATTCCCGGATGAAGGAGAAACGCCGCTCGAGCCGCCGGCTGGCGAGCGAAAGGGCATAGTTGACCGCGAAGTAGATGAGCGCGCCGAGAATATAGAGCGGCATGGCCTCGTAGGTGCGGCCGATGACCTGGTTGATGGCCTGCATCAGGTCGGTGATGCCGAGCAGCGATACCAGCGCGCTGCCCTTGACCGCATCGGTGACGCCGTTGATCCAGGGCGGCAGGAAGCGCCTGAACGCCTGTGGGAAAATGACGTAGGCGAGCCGCTGGCGAAAGGTGAGTCCGATCGCCATCGCCGCCTCGGACTGCCCTTTCGGAATGGAGCCGACAGCACCTCTGAAATATTCGACGACCTGGGCTGTCTTGAACAGGGTCAGCGCCAGCACGGCGGCCCAGAACGACGGCAGATGAAGCCCGACGGCCGGCAGTCCGTAATAGACAAAGAAGATGAGCACCAGGATCGGGATGCCGCGGATGGTGTCGCTGAAGATGCGCACGGCCCATTGCAACGGCACCGGGCCATAGACCAGACCGACGCCCATGATCACGCCGGCAATCAGCGAAAACACCACGACCAGCAGGGATACCCACAGTGTCAGCGCAAAGCCCTGGGCGAGGAAAGGCAAGGCATAGGCGATCTGGGTGAGCATGTCAGCGCGCCGCCCTGAACCGGCGCTCGACAAGCCGAAGCGCAAAAAGCAAGATGTAGCCGGTCACCAGATACATCGCCGTGACCACGAGATAGACCTCGACGATGCGGAAGGTGTTGAAGTTGATCCACTGGGCGCCATAGGTCAGTTCCGGCACCGAAATGACCGAGGCGACGGAGGTGTCCTTGAACAGCGATATGAAGGTGTTGGACAATGCCGGCAAGGTGATGCGCAGCATGGTCGGCAGGCGCACGTTGAGCAGCCTTTGCCAGGGCGTCAGGCCGATTGCCTTGCCGGCGTCCAGCTGTCCGCGCGGAACGGCTTCGAGCCCGGAGCGAAACACCTCGACCAGATAGGCGCCGCTATAGAGCGACAGCGTGACGACGAACGAGGTCGGCGCGCTGTAGGCGATGTCGACCACTGTCGGCAAGCCGTAGAAGACGAGGTAGACGAGCAGGATCAGTGGCACGTTGCGGATGAATTCGACGTAGGCGGCGATGATGGTGCGTACGATGCGTCCGGCAGACACGTACCAGACCGCCAAAACCAGGCCGATGACGGTGCCGATGGCGATCGATATGACGGCGAGCTCGAGACTGAGCAGCAGTCCGCCCCACAGCTTGTCGAAGTGCCGCCAGATCAGGTTGAAATTAAGGGCATAGCCCATGCGTCCGCCTCAGTGCCGCAGGCTTAGAGCAGTTCACCGTTTCACGGAAACGGCGACCCGCTCTAACTCCTTGTTTTGACGCAATTCCGGACGGAAAACCGTTTCACACTTTTCCTGGAATTGCTCTAGGGAGGTGGAAGGGCGCTGGATACGCCCTTCCGCCCGGCAGGTCAGATGGCTGGGAAGCCGGGATGGCGCGCCGGCGGCTCCTGTCCGAAATAGTCCTTGAAGGCGGCATCGTAGAGTGCGTTTTCGTGGCCGAACATGGCGATGGTGAAGGTCGCGTTGACGAAGGTCAGCCAGTCAAGGTCGCCTTGCCGGAGTGCCGCGCCATAAAGCATGCTCAGCCAGCTCTTGCCGGCGTCGAAATATCTGTCCGGATTGCGCGAGGCGAGCCAGCGCACCGTGGACAGATCGACGGCAGCGGCGTCGACGCGTTTCGATTCCAGTGCCTGCAGCACGTTGGCCTGGGTATCGATCTGCATGACCTGGCACTCGGGCAGCACCGAATGCACCTGCGCCTCGGCATCGACATTCTGCAGGATGGAGACGCGTGTCGCCGAGCCGCCGGCAAGCAGCTTGTCGAAGGTCTTGTTCTCGGCGGTCGGAAGGCTCAGCAGGGCGACGCCCTCGACGTAGTAAGGCCGGGAAAAATTGACCAGCTGCGAGCGCTGGGCGCTCATCGTCATGAACTGGATGGTGATGTCGACCTTGTTGGTGGTGACGTTGGGGATGCGCTGTGCCGGATCCTGCATCACGAACTCGACCTTGGTCGGATCGTCGAAAAGGCCCTTGGCAAGGATGCGCCCCATGGTGATGTCCATGCCGACGAGTTCGCCGGCATCGTTCTCGAAGTGCCACGGCGCATTGGTGCTGCCGGTGCCGACGATCAGCTTGCCGCGATCGAGCACGGTGCGCAGCAGGCTGTCGGGTGCTGCCTGGGCAGCGGCCTTTTGGGCATCGACGGTTACCGCCGCACCCACGACGCCGGCCGTGGCCAGTCCCGCCATTCCCAATTTCAGAAAATCACGTCTTCCGGATGTGTCGTTCACGGCGACCTCCTTTCGTTTGTGTTCCCCTTGCACAGGCAATACACGCGTCAGTGACGTCGAAGCGATTGTCTCTTACAAGAGACGCGTGTATCCTGTACAGGACAGATACTAACACCGGGAATCAACAATGCAAGATGGCAATGCCTCGGCACTTTCAGCCGGCGAGAAGATTTCGGGCTCCCGAGAAAAGGGGCTCAACCGGGTGCTCGAGATTCTGGAGTTTCTTCACACGACCCAGCGCGCGATCGGCATTGGCGACCTTGCCAAGGGCGTGAACGCGCCCCGCTCGACGACCTATACGCTTGTGCGGTCGCTGGTCGATGCGGGACTGCTGGAAATGCAAGGCGACGACAATCGCGTCTATTTCGGCAAGAAGCTTTATCTCTACGGAATGGACTATGTGCGGGGCAACGACCTGTTGAGGCGGGGGCGCCAGGAGGTCGACAATCTGTCGCGCGAGACCGGCGAGACTTCCGAACTGTGCATGCTGCAGAGCGGCCGCTATACGATCGTCCATGCGAGTCCCGGCACCAGGCCGTTCCGCATCAGTTCCGCCACCGGCTTGCAGATACCGCTGCCCTGGACAGCCTCGGGGCGGCTGCTTCTGGCGGGGCTGGAGAAGGCTGAGATCGAAGACATGGTGTCAAACGACGATCTCGTGCTGCCCGACGGGCGCAAACTGCGGCTCGACGATTTCGTCGCCGACATCGCAAAAGCGCGGATCACCGGCCATTGCGTCACTTCAGGCCTTGTCGATGCCTATACCAAGTGCCTTGCCGCGCCGGTGTTTTCAGCGCCGGGCAAGGTCGAGGCGACGATGTGCCTGGTGGTCCCCATCGATACATCCGAGGGGCGGACCGGCGAACTTATCGGCCTGCTGCGTGATCGTGCCGCGAAGCTTTCGATCGCCGTGTAGCGCGAGCGAGCGAACGCCAACTCACGCAATGATGTCGGGAATGATCTTGTCTTCCAGCGCCATCAGCCGGTCCTTCAGGAACAGCTTCTTCTTCTTCATGCGCTGAATCTGCAGCGGATCGCAGGCCATGGCGATCATCGCGTTGATGGCCGCATCGAAATCGGCGTGTTCCTGCTTCAGGCGGGAAAATTCTAGGCGAATATCGGCCTGTTCCTGATCGGACATTCTCTACCGTCTGCACGTCTGCGGCGCCCAAAACTGGGCCTGATTGGGCGGGACCGGGTGTTTTGTCACCGGCGTGCAGCCCATATCACATTTCAAGGTGTCGTGGAATGCTACCACGGATCATTCGACATCGCGGCCGGATGGTGGCACAGTGTCATTGTGCCGTCACAGAAGCGAACCTGCGGTGGACGCGCCGTGACGGTTGCAATCGAGGAAAACCATGAAAGGGAGAACCAATCATGTCTCTTGCATCCCATCTTGATGAGTTGCAGCGGAAACACGGCGACATCGAACGTGAAATCGATGACGCGATGAATCATCCATCGGTAGACGACCTCGAAATCGTGAATCTCAAGCGACGCAAGCTGGCACTCAAGGACGAGATTGAAAAACTAAGAGGCAAACCGACCACGCATTGATGCCCTCCTGACATAGCCGCCCCATATCCGCGGCCTCTTTTCCCGGCGGCACCCCGCCGCCGGCGTGGAGGGTTTTGATTTTCCAGCACCGGTCTGTCAGCCGAAGCTGGACTTGCACCCGGCTCAATCTCCGCTTCGGCCGTCGCCCGTTTCGCCAGATCATCGATTGTTTCTGGTCGCCGGCGGCGGGCGATTCCGGCCAGTGGCGACCTGTCGCCATTGACAAGCCATCTTTGCTCCTCCACCTCATGCCCGGACCTCAGCGCATCGGCCCGGGGCGTCGTTGTGCGTCCATGCAGGACACAAGATGCCCCAGAGACAAAAGGCTGCCGGCATGACCGGATATTTTTCCTCTCCTTTCCCCCGCCGCACGTCGGTCGGCGTCGATGTCGGCGGCGTGGTCGTCGGCGGCGGCGCGCCTGTCGTCGTCCAATCGATGACCAACACCGACACGGCCGATATCGACCAGACGGTTGCGCAGGTCGCAGCCCTCCACCGGGCCGGCTCCGAGATCGTGCGCATCACCGTCGATCGCGACGAGAGCGCCGCCGCCGTGCCGCGCATTCATGAGCGGCTTCAGCGGCTCGGCATCAACGTGCCGCTGGTCGGCGATTTCCACTATATCGGCCACAAGCTTTTGGCCGATCACCCGGCCTGCGCCGACGCGCTGGCCAAATATCGCATCAACCCCGGCAATGTCGGCTTCAAGGACAAGAAGGACCGGCAGTTCGCCGATATCGTCGAGATGGCGATCAGGCACGACAAGCCGGTGCGCATCGGTGTCAACTGGGGCTCGCTCGACCAGGAGCTTTTGACCCGGCTGATGGACGACAACCAGGACAAGGGTTTTCCGCTGACGGCGCAGGAGGTGATGCGCGAGGCGATCGTGCAGTCGGCGATCCTGTCGGCCGAGATGGCGGAAGAGATCGGCCTTGGCCGCGAAAAAATCATCCTGTCGGCCAAGGTCAGCGGCGTGCAGGACCTGATCGCCGTCTATACCGAACTCGCCACCCGCTCCAATCATGCGCTGCATCTCGGCCTGACCGAAGCCGGCATGGGCTCGAAGGGCATCGTCGCTTCGTCGGCCGCCATGGGCATCCTGCTCCAGCAAGGCATCGGCGACACCATCCGCATCTCGCTGACACCGGAGCCGAACGGCGACCGCACGCGCGAGGTGCAGGTGTCGCAGGAATTGCTGCAGACCATGGGGTTCAGGCAGTTCGTGCCGATTGTTGCCGCTTGCCCCGGTTGCGGCCGCACCACCTCCACCGTGTTCCAGGAACTCGCCCAGAACATCCAGGCCGATCTCAGGAAGAACATGCCCGTGTGGCGCGACAAATACCCCGGCGTCGAGAACCTCAAGGTCGCGGTGATGGGTTGCATCGTCAACGGCCCTGGCGAGTCCAAGCATGCCGATATCGGCATTTCGCTGCCCGGCACGGGCGAAATGCCGACGGCGCCTGTCTTCGTCGACGGCAAAAAGGCGGCGACGCTGCGCGGGCCGTCGATCGCCGCGGATTTCGAGAAAATGGTCGCCGACTATATCGAGCAACGGTTCGGTCGCGGCAAGGCCGCGGCCGAGTAGAACCGATGCAGCGTTTCCTTTGGGCAGCGCTGATCCTGCTGTACGGGCTGACCTGGTCGACCCTTGTGCTGGCCGATCCGCCGCAATCCGCCAAGCAGCGGCTGATCGACAAAGTCTGCAATCTGATCCAGGCGCATGCCGACCAGAACGGCCTGTCCAGGGATTTCTTCGCCCGGCTGATCTGGAAGGAAAGCCGTTTCGATCCCAACGCCGTCAGTCCGGTCGGTGCCGAAGGCATTGCCCAGTTCATGCCGGGCACCGCCAAGATGCGCGGGCTTGCCAATTCCTTCGACATCAACCAGGCGATTCCGGCTTCGGCTAGATATCTCGCCGAAATGAAAACCGGCTACGGCAATCTCGGCCTGGCCGCCGCCGCCTACAATGCCGGCGAGAGCCGGGTGTCGCGCTGGCTCAGCTCCGGGGGGTTCCTGCCGATGGAGACCGAAAGCTATGTCTTAGACATCATGGGCGAACCAGCCGACAAGTTCACGGACCGGGCCTATGCCGGAAAAGTCGAGCCGCTCGACGCAAAGACGGATTTTGCCGTCGCTTGCCGAAAACTGCCGGTGATCATGTCGCGGACGGTGGCCATGGCTTCGATCAACATAAAGCCATGGGGCATCCAGGTGGCCGGCAATTTTCGCCGCAGCGCCGCGATCAACCAGTGGCTCAGGATAAGGAGCCGGTTCCCGGCCCTGCTCAACGGGCATGATCCGGTGGTCAGCCGGGTGCGCACGCCGATCGGCCGGCGCGGCATCTACGCGGTCAGGATCGGTGTCGACCGCCGCGCCGATGCCAACGTTATTTGCCAGAAATTGCAAAGCGTCGGTGGGGCGTGCGTGGTGGTGCGCAACCGGTAATTTGGCCGCTGCCGGCATGGTGTTTGTCTGAGAGAGGCATTTAAGAGCGACAGCCGTGACGTCGCATCCAGCAAAGATTTCAGCTATAGCGGCGGCCATCTTCTCCAAGGCGACAGCCCCTGCCTTTGACGAGCAGCATGGACACAACATGTTCGATGGGTACATAATCTGCGGCACGCCGAGGACCGGAAGCACGCTGCTGTGCAAGCTTCTGGCATCCACGAAGACGACTGGCGATCCGCACTCATTCTATCGGCGGCAGGATGTGCTGGAGTGGGCTGAAGAGTGGAAGCTGCCGGATCGCGGCACGATGAGTGAGCTCGACTTCAATGTCGCCTATCTCAACGCGGCGATCGCTGCGGGCAAGGGTGGGACCGGCCTCTTCGGCCTTCGCTTGATGCGCGAAAATCTGGATGAGCTTTCGACGATCCTCGACCGGATTTTCCCGAAACTGCAGTCGGACAGAGCGCGGTTCGGAAGAGCATTCGGCAATGTTCTCTACATACACCTCTTGCGGGAGGACAAGCTCGCGCAGGCTGTCTCCCTGATCAAGGCAGAGCAGACCGGTCTTTGGCATATCGCTCCCGACGGCACCGAGATCGAAAGGGTCGCGCCGCCGAAAGAGCCTCAATATGATTTCGAGCGGATCAAACGAGAGGTCGCGGAACTCGAGACCTATGACGCGGCCTGGAACATTTGGTTCGCAGAGCAAGGCATATCCCCGCTGCGCGTCGGCTATGAGCGCCTTTCAGGCAATCCGGCCGCGACATTGCTAGGCATCTGCGAAGCCCTGAGGGTCCGAGCGCCGGACGAGGAGGATATAAGCCCCGGCGTTGCAAAGCTTGCTGACGCGACAAGCCTCGACTGGATGCGCCGCTATCGTCTGGAGGCAGCAGCCGTCTGACGCATCCTCATGGATGCAGTCTAGGCGGTCTTGGCCACGACCGTTTCGCTGAGCCAGGTGCCGATCTTGGTGCCGAGGCGGTCGGGCGAAACGGGCTTCGGCAGATAGTCGTCCATGCCTGATTCGATGCACTTGTCGCGATCACCCTTCAGCGCGTGCGCGGTGACGCCGATGATCGGGATGTGGGCGCCCGTCGAGACCTCCATCGCCCGGATGGCGCGGGTCGCCTCATAGCCGTTCATTTCGGGCATCGAGACATCCATCAGGATCAGCTTGGGGCGCAGCGCCCGGTACATCTCGACCGCCGTGCGGCCATTGCCGGCGATGCGGTAGCTCAAGCCCAACCCGTTGAGGATCTGGCCGAACACCAGTTGGTTCACGTCATTGTCCTCGGCAATGAGGATGTCGATCGGTCCGTTCGGCGCGGTTGTCGATTCCGGCGCTGCCGCGACCGGCATTGCCGGGCCGCGGATGACGGTGAAGGCGGGCGGCGCCGCCGGGGGAGCCTGCACGATCGGTTCGCGGACGAATCGCGCCTTGCCGACCTGCGAGCGGGCCTTCTGGATCACCGAGATGACGGTGCCGAGCAGCACCGCGGAGCGCGCCGGCTTGGTCAGGTGTGCTGATATGCCGAAGTCGATGATCATCTTGCCGAAATCGACCTGGTCGACCGAGGTCAGCAACACCACCGGGATGGAGGACAGCCGGCTGTCGGACGCAATGGCTCTGGCGACATCGGCGCCGTTCATGCCCGGCATTTGGTAGTCGAGGATGATGCAGTCGACGGCGGCGCCCAATTGAAAGGCGCGGTCGAGGAAGGCAAGCCCCACCGCGCCGCTTTCGGCGGCGGCACAATCGAAGCTCCAGCTTCTGAGCTGCTCGAGCAGGATTTCGCGGTTGACCGGATTGTCGTCGATGACCAGCACGCGCGCGCCGGTGACGTCGACCGGCACGATCTCGTCGCGCGCCGCCGCCTGGTGCGCGGGCAGCGGCACCGCGAACCAGAACACCGAGCCGCGGCCGATCTCGCTCTCGACACCGATCTTGCCTGCCATCAGGTCGACGAGGCGGGCGGCGATGGCGAGGCCCAGCCCCGTGCCCTCATGACGGCGGGTGGACGAGCCGTCCACCTGCGCGAATTTCTCGAATACATTCTGCAGTTTCTCGGCCGGTATGCCGATGCCGGTGTCTTCGACGCGGACCTTGAGCTGGACCACGTCGTTGACGATTTCGCCGCCGACATCGATCAGCACATGACCCTTCTCGGTGAATTTCACGGCATTGCCGAGCAGGTTGGTGATGATCTGCCGGAACCGGCCGGCGTCACCGACGACATGGGCCGGCAGGCGCGGGTCGACACGCACGATCAGTTCGAGGTTCTTTTCGGCGACGCGCGCCGAGACCAGCGTCGCCACATCCTCGACCGCCTCGGAAAGGCGAAAGGGAGCAGGGTCGAGGGTGAGCTGGCCGGCATTGATCTTGGAGAAATCGAGGATGTCGTTGATGATGGTGAGCAACGCGTTGCCGGATTTGACGATGACGTCCGTGAAGGTCTTCTGGCGCGGGGTCAGATCGGTCTTGGCCAGCAGTTCGGCCATGCCGAGCACGCCGTTCATCGGCGTGCGGATTTCGTGGCTCATATTGGCCAGGAATTCCGATTTGGCGCGGTCGGCGGCCTCGGCCTTGAACAGGGATTCGGCGGATTCGGCAAAGGCGCGGCGGATTGCCACTTCCATCGGGCGGAAGATCCAGAAGGCGACGATGGCAAGTGCCGCGAACAGGATGCCGCTCGCCCACAGCAGCAGTCTGTCGCTTGAGGCATCGGCCAGGTGGCGCTCATCATCCATGGCGGTGCGGACGCGAACCAGCATAGGCTGGGCAAACAGGTCGTTCTGGTTGCGGATTTCGCGATAGCTCCACTCGTCGACCTTCTGCGCCACCGACATCAGGTTAAAATTGCGCACCATGTCGCGCGGCGACCAGAACAGATCGCCGTTGACGGAAGCGGACTGGAGTTCGTTGACGGTCTTGATCGACAGCCGCGGCTTGATCGCCGCAAGCTGGGCGGTCAGCGTCTCGATCTCGCCGGTCAGACGCTCCGAATGGCCGCGCGCCGATGTGGTCAGGGCATCGCGTGTCTCCGCCCGCCAGGCTGTCCCGGTCGTCTCGGCAAAGCTGGTCGCGTTGCGCAGGTCGCGGGTGAAGATGACGAGATTGCTGCTCAGCGCATCGATGTCGCGGCGAAAGGAATTGACGCGGTCAAGCGCAATCACGATGCCGGCGGAAGCCAGCGCGAAGATCAGCAAACCTGAAATATAGCGGATCCGGACCGACCGGATGAAGGACGAATATTCAGGCATGCGCAACCCCAACACATACGCACCATTTTAATGGCCGGGATTACGCTTCATTTACATTAAAATTTCGTTCGTGCGGGTTGGCAGGCCATGCGAGCCGCCGGATGGACACCACGCCTAGGCCGCTTCCACGACGAGGGCGCGGATGCGGCCACTCACCGAGCCTTCCCCGAACCGTTTCCCAAGGGCATTTGCCACGTATCGCGTCGTCTCCTCCAGCGAGCCGCCGCGCGCCTCGATCTCAGCCCGCAGGGGCGTGCCCTGGCAATAGGCCGCGGCCGCCTCATATGGCGAGGAAGCGGCGCTGACGGCATCCAGCGGCTCTATGGTGATGTCACGGAAGCCGGCGGCATGCAGGTCGGCGCGGATGGCGTCCGCATCGTGATAGCCATGCGGCGTCCTCGCCATGAAGCGAGGCGGATCGGTCGGAAAGAAATGGCCGAGTGCCCGCGTCACTTCCTCGGCGAACTCGTTGTCTTCGATGGCGCCCCAGACGTTGAACAGGAAATGCCCGCCCGGCCGCATCATCCGCCGCGCTTGCCCGTAGGCGCCCACCCGATCGGGGAAGAACATCGCGCCAAATTGGCAGACCACGGCGTCGAACCGGGCGTCCTCGAAGGGCAGTGCCTGGGCGTCGGCCTGCTGCCAGATGATACGAGGATCGTCCGACATCCGCGTGCGCGCGTGGTCGAGCATCGGCTGGTTAAGGTCGGTGGCCACGATGCGTGTTTGCGCCGGCAATCTTGCTGCCAGCGCACGCGTCACCACACCGGTGCCCGCCGCCACTTCGAGCACCGATTGCGGCCCGAGCTTCGACACTCTCTCCGCCAGATCCTGCGCATAGGGCTCGAAGATCAGCGGCACCATCGCCCGGTCGTAGACTTCGGGAATGGAACCGGTGAACAGCTTGTCGGTGGTCGACATGGCATCCCTCCAACTCTATCCGCACCGCGTGCTTGCCGTGCGGTGGCAAAGCGATGTCGATCCTCTGCCTCGGCAGGCTTCCGCTCAAGCTCTATTTCAGAACCGGCCGGCGGGGACGTGCGTGCGTCGATCAGCTCGATGTTCCGGCTGGCACAAGCTCAGCTGTTACGCGCCGCCACGAACGTCGCCGCTTCCTTCAGCAATTGGGCATCGTCGCCATAGGGCTCAAGCAGTGCATGGGCCTGTTCGACGAGGCCGTGAAGCTGGCCGCGTGCCCAATTCGCACCATGCAAGGCCACCAGCGTCGCCTTGCCGGCGGCGGCGTCCTTGCCGGTCGCCTTGCCCATCTGGCTGGCATCGGCGGTCAAATCGAGCAGGTCGTCGGCAAGCTGGAAGGCAAGACCGATCGCCGAGCCGAATTCGGCCAGCCGCTCGCGGTCATCGGCTGGTGCACCGGCAATGAGTGCGCCTGCCTCGCAAGCGAAACGGATCAGCGCGCCGGTCTTCATCGCCTGCAGCCGGATGATGCCGGTCTCGTCCGGCGGCGCCTGTTCGGCTTCGAGGTCGAGCTTCTGGCCGCCGACCATGCCACCGGCTCCGGCCGCACGGGCAAGCGCCAGCACCAGGGCTACCCGCCGTTCCGCCGGCAGAGCGGTCGCCTCGCCAGCAATGATGTCGAAGGCCAGCGTCAGCAAGGCGTCGCCGGCCAGGATAGCGGTCGCCTCGTCGAAGGCTCTGTGCACGGTCGGCTGGCCACGGCGCAGATCGTCGTCGTCCATGGCTGGCAGATCGTCGTGTATCAGCGAATAGCAATGCACGCATTCAAGGGCTGCGGCGACGCGCAGTGCTGCCTCGCCATCGGCGGAAAAAAGGGCGGCACTTTCCATGACCAGGAAAGGGCGCAGGCGCTTGCCGCCGTTCAGCACGCCGTGCCGCATCGCCGCCATCAAACGCTCAGGCCGCGCGATCTCGCCCGAAAGCGCACGGTCGTCGAGCAGCCGCCGTAGCAGCACCTCGACGGCAGCTGCCCGTCTGATCAGCGCCATTTCGAACGCCATTTGGTCGTCATTCGTCATGGCCCGGACCGGTAGCCGACACTCAGACGTTGCGCAAGAAGCCAAGCGCCATTATGCCGGGGCAGGGAGAAGCACGGGTTGGGCGGCTTGGCGGAACCGATCGTCGATCATGAAACCGAAAGACTGGACATGGCGACGAGATCGCGGGGCGTAAACCGCCGTGGTCTCAAGCGCTGGGTCCGGCGCGGCATCGTCGTGGCCGCGGTGCTGGCTTTGATTCCGGTCGTGCTGACGTTTCTGTATCTGCCATTCTTCGTGCATCCTGTCTCGACGCTGATGCTGAAGGACCTGGCGACGTTCTCCGGTTACGATCGCCGCTGGGTGTCGATCGACGACGTGTCGCCGGTGCTGGCCAATTCCGTCATCATGTCGGAGGACGGGCAGTTCTGCTTTCATCGTGGCGTCGATCTCGGCGAGCTGAGGGGCGTCGTCGACGACGCGCTGGCCGGCGAAGCGACGCGCGGCGCCTCGACCATCACCATGCAGACGGTCAAGAACCTGTTTCTCTGGTCGCGGCCGCTGGGCTCGGTGCGCAAGGTGGTCGAATTGCCGCTGGCCGTCTATTTCGATGCGGTGATGTCGAAACGGCGCATTATGGAAATCTACCTCAACATCGCCGAGTGGGGGCCGGGCATCTACGGCATCGAGGCTGCGGCACAGCACCATTTCGGCGTTTCGGCAAAACAGCTGTCGCGACGGCAGGCCGCCTTGCTTGCGGTCTCCTTGCCAAATCCGATTGCCCGCAATCCGGCCAAACCCGGGCCTGGCTTGAGGCGGCTCGCCAATCTGATCGAGCGGCGCGCCGGCCGCTCCGGCGCCTATGTCGGTTGTCTCCGCTAGCCGATCCAAAAAAATTCGCGCCAGTGCTGGCCAAAACGGCACAGGGCGTGTATAGGCACCCGACTTTCTCAGATTTAGGCCCCGACATGGCCCTTTCACGAGGGCGGGCGGGGCTTTTGACCATGTAGTGGAGCATATCCATGGCCGTTCCGAAACGAAAAACCTCTCCGTCCAAGCGCGGCATGCGCCGCTCGGCCGACGCCCTCAAGGCCCCGACCTATGTCGAGGACAAGAATTCCGGCGAAATGCGCCGTCCGCACCATATCGACCTGAAGACCGGCATGTATCGCGGTCGCCAGGTGTTGACCCCCAAGGAAAGCTGAGACCAGCTTTTTCAAAGGTTTGAATTTCCAAAAGGACCGGCCGGTGGCTGGTCCTTTTGCGTTTGGGCGGGCCGGCAGCGCAGGCGTGCACCGCCGGCGTTGCAAATCCTTCGGCCGGCAACCGGCTGACATGGTTGTTGCGTGCGGTCTTCGACCGTGTTCAGCGCTGATGGCGAAACATCTTGACGACGTGGCTATGGCGCATTCTACAAAGGATCGCCCCCACATGGAGACGCCAGATGTTCGGTGCCATTCCGCTGCTGATCGTGCCTTTCGTGCTTTACAATCTCGGACTGCTGGGAATATTCGGCAGCGGTGACGATCCGTGGGCGAGCGAGGTCTTCTCCTTCAGCATGATGTCGGGCGGCGTGTTCTCGATGACGCTGGGCGACCTGATGATACTGATCGGGCTGATCTTCCTGTTCCTCGAAATGGCGAAGTCGGTGCGCACGACCAACGCCTCGATCATGGACCATCTTCTGTCGACGCTGGTGTTCGTGGCCTTCCTGGTCGAGTTCCTGTTGGTGAAGGGCGCGGCCCATTCCGTCTTCTTCACGCTGATGGTCATCGCGCTGTTCGATGTGCTGGCCGGATTCGCGGTGTCGATGCGATCGGCCAGCCGGGACATCAATCTGAATTAGTTCCTCAGCGAAGCGATTGGCGGAAACGCGCATCGCTTCGTCATCCCAGGGCCTCCGCGACGGAGCTTCGCTCCTGCTTCGCCCAGCGATGACCAAAGTGGAGAGGATTCAGCCCGGATCGGCGGTGAAGCCGGCGGCCTCGATGCCGGCGATGGCCGCGGCTTCGTCATTGTCCGACGTGTCGCCTGAGATGCCGACGGCGCCGATGATGGCTCCGGCCTTGTCGCGGATCAGCACGCCGCCGACCACCGGCAGCACGCGTCCGCCCGAGACGTCCGAGATGCCGGCCACCAGGTGCGGGCGCTCCTTGGCGAAGGCCTCGACTTTGCGTGAGCCCATGCCGATGGCGAGCGCACCGTAGGCCTTGCCGGCCGACATTTGCGGGCGCAGGAACGAGGCGCCGTCCTGGCGCTGGAAGGCGACCAGATGCCCGCCGGCATCAAGCACCGAAACGCCGAGCGGCTTGAGCTTGAGATCGGCGCCCTTGGCAAAGGCGGCATCGATGATTTGCCTGGCTTTTTCGAGCGGCAGTGCGGTCATGGCAATCTCCTGTTTGAAAACGCGTCGATCATCGACCGTCGACGGGCGAGATAACATCCCCGTTTCGGTTGAAATTGCTTCGCGTGAAGGGGCGGGATGGAAGCAGCTTTCACCGATACCATCAGGACAGGCATTAGCGCTTATGGCTCAAGGGGTGGCTGCTATTTTTTCTTGGCGCGGGTCGGCTTCTTGGCGGGTGCCGCCGGCGCATTGGCTAGGTCTTCGGCTTCCTTGGCGAGACGCAGCGCCCGCAGCTTGTTGGTCTTGGCCTGGCGGGCGTCGCTCTCGGCGACGTATTCGGCCATCGCCTTCTGGCGGACGGTTGCCGCCTCTTCCTGCTTCTTGAAACGCAGGTCGGCGCGCGCGCGGGCAGCATCCCGAGAGTTTTCAACCAAGACCTTATCCAATCCCGTAAATTGTGATTTTCCGCCTCTTCTAGCAGAGTCGGCCCCAAAACGGGAAAATAAGTTAATTACGCGGCTGTGCTGGCGGCGGGGGCCTTGCTGGCAACCACGGCCTCATAGGCGGCCTGCAAGGTCGCGCGGACAGAAGGACCCGCTGCAGTATCGAGCGGCATGCCGAGATGTTCATGGCGCAACTCGTCCATGAATTTGTCCCACATCGGCTGTCCGCCCTTTTCCAGAAGTTCGGCGCGGATCGACAGTTCTTCGCTGACCGGCAGCCAGATGCGGCCCCAGGCGCCGAGATGGGCCAGGATCGGCACCAGCGTGATCGCCATTTCGGTCAGGCTGTAGATCGCCTTCTGCTTGTGCGAGGGGTCGTCGGCTTTGGTCAGCATGCCCAGCTCCATCAGCCGCTTCAGCCGGTCGGCGAGGATGTTGGAGGCGATGCCTTCCATCGATCCGTTGAGCAGCTCGCGAAAATGACGCCTGCCGCCGAAGATCATGTCGCGAAGGATGATCAAGCTCCAGCGATCGCCGAAGACTTCCAGCGACAGGTTGATCGGACACCCGGACCGGCGATCCATGCTCATGAGATTTTTCTCCAAAACCGGTTGCATTATCGTATCGGTTTTATTATCGTGCAACCGATTGCAAAATGCAATCGGTATTGCAGGAGAGGAGGTCGCACCGTGACGACGACCGAACGCCCCGAAATCATATCCGAAACCTTTGGCGATCCGGCGAACCCGCCGCTGTTGCTGATCATGGGAGCGATGGCCTCGATGCTGTGGTGGCCGGAGGCGTTCTGCCGGAAACTGGCCGGTGCCGACCTGTTCGTGATCCGCTATGACAATCGCGACACCGGCCGTTCGACCAAATACAAGTCGGGAGAGCCGCCCTACACGTTCGATGATATGGCCGACGATGCAATGCGCGTTCTCGATGACCACGGCATCGGCAAGGCGAATGTCGTCGGCATGTCGATGGGCGGCATGATCGCGCAGCTTGTGGCGTTGAAACACCCGTCTCGTGTCGCATCGCTGACCGTCATCAGCAGCTCGCCCGTGGGAACCGACATTTCGCACCTTCCGCAGACGAGCGATGCCTATATCGAGCATTCGGCCGAGGGCGCCAAAGTCGATTGGTCGGACCGTGGCCAGGTGATCGATTTCATCGTCAGGGATGCGCGGGCGATCGCCAGCATCGCACATCCATTCGACGAGGCCCGGATGCGTGCCTTTGTCGAGCAGGATCACGACCGCTCCGGCGGCTTCCTGAGCGCGACCAACCATTTCATGCTCAAGGGCGGCGACGCCTGGAAGGGCCGCCTGCACGAGATCGCGGCGCCGCTGCTGGTCATCCATGGCACGGCTGATCCGATCTTTCCGGTCGAACATGGCGAGGCGCTGGCCGAGGCGGTCACCGGCGCGAAAATTCTCCGGTTCGGAGGCGGCGGCCACGAGCTGCACCCGGACGACTGGGAGGTGATTGTCGCAGGCATCGTCGCCCAGGCCCATGTCGCTTGAAGCGGCAAGCGGGCCTTGACGGGCCATGCTTGCCGCAGTGTCTGACCCTTGATGAGCAGCACGGCACCGGCCATCGATGAACCACGAAACAGATAAGCAAAAAATGTCCCTGACGCTTCATTTCCATCCGTTGGCCTCTTTCTGCTGGAAGCCGTTGATCGCGCTGTATGAGAACGTGACGCCGTTCACGCCAGTCATCGTCGATCTTGGCGATGCTGAATCGCGCGGGGCCTTCCTGAAGATTTCGCCGGCCGGCAAGATGCCGGCGCTGCGCGACGATGCGCGCGACCGCACGGTGCTGGAATCGACCATCGTTGTCGAATATCTGGCCGCGCATTATCCGGGGCCGATCGACCTCGTTCCCGCCGACATCGACTTGGCGCTGGCCGTCCGCCAGGCCGATCGCTTCTATGATTTTTATGTGCAGGAGCCGATGCAGAAGATCGTCGGCGACCGGTTGCGGCCACAGGACAAGACCGACCCGTTCGGCGTCGAGCAGGCCCGCGACCAGTTGCGCAATTCCTACGCCATCATCGAACAAGACATGCAGTCGAAGATCTGGGCGATGGGCGACACCTTCACCATGGCCGATTGCGCGGCGTCCCCGGCGCTGTTCTATGCCAACAAGGTCGAGCCGTTCGGCGACAAATACCCGGCCGTGAAGCGCTATCACGACCGGCTGGTGCACCGGCCGGCTTTCGCCCGGGTGATCGAGGAGGCGCAGCCCTACTTCAAGTTCTTCCCCTACAATAATGGCTGATCGGGATGCTGCACGATCTCGCCCCAGACGCTCGCCGATACGGTCGGTCAACTGACCGAGCCGCTGGCAATGACACTGAGAAGCTCAGGCTTCCCAGAACTGATCGAGCCAGATGTTGAGTTTGAGGAAGCCGGTGCCGCTCACCGTATAGACGCGCCTTGTTCCTTCCGGCTTGGCGTGGACCAGGCCGGCATCGAGCAGCACTTTCAGATGCTGCGAAACGGCTGGGCGCGACACCGGCAAGCCGGCGGCCAGTTCGGTGACGGTTTTCGGGCCGCGGCGAAGTTCTTCCAGAAGATGGCGCCGGTTGGGATCGGCAATCGCCATGAAGGCGTCGGAAAACATCATGCCTGTATTAGTGCGGCAAAGCCTTTCGAATCTCAACCGTCTGCTTCTGCTTTTCTTCTGGGATCAAGCCGCAATGCTTCCGGTGTCACCGAACGGTCGGCCGGCTGCGTCTTGAAGGCGTCACGATCGCCGATCGGCACCGGAGCGCGGCGGCTGATGCGCAGCAGCGTATAGCCCGCCAGGCAAAGATGCGCGAAGGCGGTCGCCAGGAACAGGCCTTCCGGGCGCATCCAGCCCATCAGGGCGGCGGCCAGCAAGGGTCCGATCATCGTGCCGAAGCCGTAGAGCAGCAGCAGGCCGCCCGACACCTTGACGAAATCCTCCGAGCGCGCGTGGTCGTTGGCATGCGCCACGGCGATCGAATAGAGCGTGTAGGCGAAGGCGCCATAGGCTGCGGTGAAGACGATGACGAAGACGCCGGAGCGTGGCTCGAACAGGAAGATCAGGAGCGCGAACAAGGCCGCGCCGAAAGCAGCGCCCGCCAGCACGAAACGCCGGTCGGTCTTGTCGGACATGCGCCCGGCGGGAAGCTGCATGGCGGCACCGGCAACGACCACAAGGCTCATCATCAGGGCGATCTCGGCCGTGGAGATGCCGATACGGGCGCCGTAGACCGCGCCAAGCGTGCCCCAGGCCCCGTTGGCGATGCCGATCAACACGCAGGCGACCGCCGAAACCGGCGAATTGGCATAAAGGCCTTTGACGTCGAGCGAGACATCCTGCAGCGGCTTGGGGTGGGAGGCGCTCGAGACCGCGGTCGGAATGAGCGACAGGCAAAACAGGATGCCGGTGATCATGAACAGCGACGCCGATTTCACGTCGCCGCCGGCGACGATCATCTGCCCGCCCATGATCGAGGCATAAGTGACCATCATGTAGAGGCCGAAGACGGTCCCGCGGTTCTCGTTGGTGGCCTTCTCGTTCAGCCAGCTTTCGATGACCATGAAGGCACCGGCCATGGTGAAGCCTGTGAAGGCGCGCAGCAGGATCCAGACATATTCGTCGATGATCAACCCGGTGAGCAGCGCCACGATGGCGCCGGATGCGGCAAAGGCGCCAAATGCGCGCACGTGGCCTGCGCGGCGCACGATGCGCGGTGCGAAGAAGCAGCCAGTGACGAAGCCGCCGGCCCACGCCGTGCCCATCAGGCCGAGCGATGCGGTCGAGAAACCTTCCAGTTGACCGCGCAGGGGCAAGAGCAGCCCATGCAATCCAGATGCCGCCAGCAGGAAAGCGGTGCCGCGAAGCAGCGAGAGGATCGGTCTGTAGGTTGCGAACATTGTTTGATCCGGCTCAGGTTTGGCGGGGACGCTGGGTCTGAAGACAGTCGCATTCGGGCTTTTCGGCGGCGGGCTTTGCGCCCGCGCGGCTATCCGCGGCGGAACAGTGCTTCGGCCGCGGATTTGGTGGTGTCCTTGGCCTTGAGTTCGGCTTCCAGGCGGGCGATTTCGTCGCGCAGGATGCCGATCCGCTCGGTCAAGTCGCTGACGGAAAGCAGTGACAGGTCCTGCCCGATCTCGTGCGGGCGCGCCTTCTTCTTGGGTTCGTCGTCGAAGATCGCCATCGTCGCTCCTCCTCCGCCAAGACCAGATTGGCCATTTGCCTGATTTGGCAATCAGCATACATAGGGCAGGGGCGTCGATGCAAACAGCCGATCGGATAACGGCGAGGAAAGACGGGAAATCTCATGGCGAGCGGACAGAAAATTCCGGCAAGGATGACGGCCATCGCGATCTCGGAGCCGGGTGGCCCTCGGGTGCTGAAGCCGGAAACACGCGACGTGCCGCAGCCCGGGCCCGGCGAGATCCTGATCAAGGTGCATGCCGCCGGCGTCAACCGGCCCGACGTCCAGCAGCGCAAAGGCGCCTATCCGCCACCACCCGGCGCATCCGACCTGCCGGGCCTCGAGGCGTCGGGTGAAGTGGCGGCCCTTGGCGACGACATATCACGCTGGCGCATTGGCGACCGCGTCTGTGCACTGACGCCCGGCGGCGGCTATGCCGAATATGTCAAGGTCCATGCCGGCAGCGTGCTGCCGTTGCCCGCCGGCTTCACCCATACCGAAGCCGCGGCAGTGCCGGAGAATTACTTCACCGTCTGGCACAATGTGTTCGAGCGTGGCGCCCTCAAGAAAGGCGAGACGCTGCTCGTCCATGGCGGCTCGTCCGGCATCGGCACGACAGCAATCCAGCTTGCCTCGGCCTTTGGCGCCTATGTCATCACCACCGCGGGCAGCAAGGAGAAATGCGACGCCTGCCTGAAGCTCGGCGCAGACCGGGCGATCAACTATCGCGAGGAGGATTTCGTCGCCGCAGTCAAGGAGGCGACGGGGGGCAAGGGCGCCAATGTCATCCTCGACATGGTCGGCGGCGACTATGTGGGGCGCAACTACGAGGCTGCTGCGGTTGAGGGCCGGATCGTCCAGATCGCCGTGCAGGCCGGTGCTGTCGCAAGCGCGGATTTTTCGAAGATCATGGTCAAGCGGCTTACCCACACCGGGTCGACGCTGAGGCCACGCACCGTCGAGTTCAAGGCGGCGATCGCGGCGGCGCTGGAAGCGCAGGTGTGGCCGTTGCTCGGCACGCGCAAGGTTGCTCCTGTCATGGACATGATCTTCCCGCTCAGCGAAGCATGGCGGGCGCATGAGCGGATGGAAGACGGCGAACATATCGGCAAGATCGTGCTCGACGTCGGCTAGGCCGTATCGATACTCGGCCGGCCTGCAGGCCGGCCGAGCGAGGTCCGCGCCCGTGGCTGCCTACAAGATGAACAGAAGCTTAATGCTGCAATGCAGCATTTGCATCATTGCTATGCAAAATCAGCCATTCAAGTCCTCATCGATGACGCCTATTTGAGCACCATCGAAACGAACATCATTTTGGAGGACTACCATGAACCCGATCCGCGCTTTCCGTAACTGGCGTATGTACACCGAGACCGTCCGCGAACTGAACCGTCTCAACGCACGTCAACTCAGCGATCTCGGCATCAACCGCGCCGACATCGAAAAGATCGCCCGCAGGGCCATCTGAATTCGAGCATGGTTCGCTGTAGGGTGGCTCACCGTTTCACGGAAACGCTGAACCGCTCTAGCTCCTGCCGATGCGACTCCGGACGGAAAACCGTTTCACGCTTTTCCCGGAATTGCTCTAAGGAGCGGACCTTGCCGTAGAAGCAAGAGCCGGAGCTGACGGTTTTGCCGTCGCCGGTTCCGAGCCCGCTGGACCCCGTCCGGCGGGTTTTGTCTTTTTGGGGCCATCAACCGCATGCGCTCGACAGCAATCTGAGGTTGACCTTCAACGGCCGCCCTTGCGCAAGGGAGGCCGCCAGCCGCGCCTCTGCGGGGTCGATCGAGAAACCTACTTCGACAAGTGGTTCAACTACAATGGACGGTGGACGCTCACCCAACTCTACGATCATGCCGTGACCGATCCGGTACCGCTCTCAATGGATTTCGTCAGTGCCAACAATCTGGACCCATACGATTCTGATGGCCTGCGCGCCACGAGCGAGACCGGCATCTGGTTCACCTATGTGCCGGACATGGACGGCTACGTAACGGTTTTCTGGCTATCGGACCGCGTAACCTATCGCCTGTTCAGACAATACCATCCGCGCGATGCGGACGGCTGGGCGAATGGTTGGCTCTCGGTGGAAGGGGTTGTCGGCATCTGGACGAACAATTCATTCGCAGGTCGCGACTACGTCGAAATTTCGAGCAGCAACGGCAATGCGCACGACACGCTACAAGCGAGCGGGGTCCTTTTCATTCACAACAGTACATACCCCGTCCAGGCAGGAAAACCGGTCCATGTGCTGATCGGAACGCGGTCGAAAATCTTTAGTGTTTGCGACGGAACGGGCATCAACTTGGGGGCCGGCGTTGTCGCGCGAATTGATCACCCCATTTCCATCTTCACGCGAGCGGGGCTGGAGCCATATTCGCCGTTCTACTGAACCTGGATGACAACTGGGCCGCTACCGTTTCGAGGCATTCGACCTCGGGTAAGGTGGAGCTGTCGGGCCGATACCGACAGGCCGGAAAGCCGACGCGCGATTTTTTGCGCCATCCGTCGAACAAGGGACGGCCGCGCTCCGGGCGATCTGACGGTCTTGGGAGCGCGCAGCGCACGCGGTGCGGTCTTGGCTCCAAAAACGTTGCGAAACGACCCGAGAGCGGTTATACAGACCGCGAATTTCCCATTTTGGTGGCTCTAAACCACCGCCCGCGCGGGAACGCGGGCGAACGAGAAGGATTTGTAAAATGGCCAATACGCTGCTGATGCCCAAGGCGACCGCTGTCTGGCTGGTCGACAATACCGCACTTTCCTTCGAGCAGATCGCGCAGTTCTGCGGGCTGCACCCGCTCGAGGTCAAGGCAATCGCCGACGGTGAATCGGCGCAAGGCATCAAGGGCATGGACCCGATCATGACCGGACAGCTGACCCGCGACGAGATCGCCCGTGCCGAGAAGGACCCGAACCAGCGCCTGAAGCTTTCGGACCCCAAGGTCCGGGTGCCCGAATCCAAGCGCAAGGGGCCGCGCTACACGCCGCTGTCGAAGCGCCAGGACCGGCCGAACGCGATTCTGTGGCTGGTGCGCAACCATCCCGAGCTCAAGGACGCGCAGATCTCGCGCCTCGTCGGCACCACCAAGTCGACGATCGAACAGATCCGTGAGCGCAAGCACTGGAATTCGGCCAATCTGCAGCCGATGGATCCTGTCACGTTGGGCCTCGCCTCGCAGATCGACCTCGACATGGAAGTCAATCGCGCCTCGCGCGGCCGCGAACAGGCGCAGCCGGTCGGCGACACGCTGCTGCCGGCGGCCTTGACCGAGCGGCTGGTGCCGGCTCCCGAGAAGCCCAAGGACGAGGATGCCGAACTCGACGCCAACGCCGTGTTCGCCAAGCTTTCGGCCTTGAAGTCGAAGAACACGGACAATGACGACGACGAGTGAGGTTGTCTGACATTCTAATAAAAGCCCGCTTCGAGCGGGCTTTTTATTGGGTCAACAACTCAGCTGCGCGCCGCGCGATCCGGCGCCATGCCATAATCTTCGCTGCGCTCCACCGCGCGGTAGAAGTCGGCAAGCTGCTTGCCGCGCTCGGGCTTGAAGATGCGGCCAGCGATGACCACGGAGGCGATGCGATCGATGCGGAAGGCGCGAAAATCGTCGCGCATCTCGCACCAGGCGACCAGCGTCCACACCTTGCCCCAAAACCACAGGCCGAGCGGGCGGATATCGCGGGCGGTGCCGCGGCCGGCCTCGTCGGAATAGTCGATGGTCAGCACCTGCCGTTTTTCGACCGCGCGCTCGATCAGGTCAATCGCCTCGCGAGCAGCGTCGCTGACCACCCACATCGGTGTGTGGATCTCAGTGCGGGCGATGCGGTCTTTCTCGGCATCGGGCAATACGGCGCCGATCTTGACCAGCGCCTCGTCGGCGGCCCTCGCCATGGCGGCACCGCCAAAGGCGCGCACCATGCGGGCGCCGGCGACCAGCGCGACGATCTCGTCACGCGTGAACATCAGCGGCGGAAGGTCGAAACCCTCCCTCATCATATAGCCAACGCCGGCCTCGCCGTCGATCGGCACTCCGGTCGACTGCAAATCGGCAATGTCGCGATAGATGGTTCGCTCGGAAACTTCGAGCCACGTGCCGAGCTTCTGGGCAGTGACCAGTCGGCCACCGCGCAGATGCTGCACGATCTGGAAGAGCCTGTCGGCGCGGCGCATCGTATGGTCCCTCGGCGTTGTCTCTATGCATGTCGCCCGAAACCGGTCCACCTCTGGGTGGCATGCATCGTGTTTTCGCGCATGCCGCTATCCCAAAACCGCAGAACACTTTTGGGCGGCATGTATCATGGCTTCAGCCCTTCGCGCTTGCGCTGCGCGGCGACGAACTCCGCGCCGAAGGACAGTTTCTTCGTCGTCGGTGTTTTCGCATCGAGCACGCGCCAGAATGGTGCCACGCCACTCAGCGTCATACCGCGCTGGAGGTCCTCGTTGGCGGCTTCGGCAACAGTGCGCAGATGATAGCCTATGGTGACCGGGCATGTCACTTCGGCGCCATGCTCTATGGCAAGTGCTGTACGCAGCGCACACATATCCATCTCGACGCCTTCGGGAATCGAGCGGATGAAATCATCGACCTGGCGCGCCGTCGGCACCAGCATAGGCTGGCCTTCGACGACATCGGCCATCGTGCGCGGCGTCGGCCTCACGCCGTTGATGCCTGGTGTGCTCAGTCTGTCGTTCCAACTCTTCATCGATCGTCCTTTAACGCCAATGCGCAGTGTCCGAAGCTGGCACCATTGCACGCCCCTCCTGACAGCATACTGTCAGGAGGCTTCAGCGTACTCCTTGGCGAACAGCGTCCGCATCTGTGCGAGATCGCTGCCTCTTTCGGGGTAGAGCGCCTTCAGAAAGGCGAGTGCGAAGGTGCCTGGTGCCGAGCCCGGTGCGGAAACGATGTTGCCGTCGGCTACGGCATGCGGCACATCCTCGTAGTTCTCGGCACCGGCATAACCGGCTTCATGACCCTTGATCCACTCGCGGCCATTGCTGGTATGCCTGGCCTTCTCGAAAAGGCCGGCTCGGGCCAGCGCCAGCGTGCCGGCGCAGATGCCACCGACCACGCCGCCGCGCGATGCAATGGCGGCAAGCAGGTCGCCTACATCAGGCGGTGCCTTGCCCGTCCACCGGTCGGAACCAATGACGGCAATGGCATAGAGATCGGCATTCTCGCCGGCGCCTGTTGCGCGATCGGGGATCAGCCGAAAGCCGCTAATGCCCGTCACCTGCTTGCCATCAGGCGTCAGCGACACGGCACGGGCGCCGAACCATTCGACCGCCGAGGCCGCCAGCAGCCCATACTCCCAGTCAGCGAAGCCTTCGATGAAAAGGAAACCGATTGTCTTTTGTTCGGGCATAAGCGCGCTCCGCGTGTCGACCTGTTACCCTGCTTGTTATCTGGGCGTTGACGCGCCCACATCCAATCGCCGGGTCGAAAAATTGGCTTCAATTGCCGCGAGAGCCACGGTCGGCGTACATGTCGGGCCAGCCGATATCCTTGCGAATGTCCGCCGGCAGCGAGTTCATGAACCGCTGGGTGCGGATCTCGTTGCGCATCGTCCGGATCTTGCCGACATAGTGCTGCATGCCGCGCAGAATGGTGTAACCGTTCATGGCTAAGTCTCCTCTCTCTGTGTAGAGCACTATCGCATACCCCTCCTGACAGCAGTCTGTCAGGAGGATGTCAGGGCGCGAGACAATAGTTGCGGCCGGTGCGCGCGCCGCAGGCAAGGCATCGCTTCTCGCCGCATCGAGCGGTGCCTCAAGGCAGGTTTGCGACGTCCGATTGTTCATGGCGACGACGTTGTTTTCGGCGCCGCTGTTCAGCGTCCGGCGACGGACTGTCGGAATACGAGGCCTTCAGCGAGGTGACCGCAGGTCTGATATGAAGGGAGAAAATTCTTCCCCAACAGCAGGGAGACGACGATGAGCTTGCAACTGACAGGTATCCACCATCTGACCGCCATCACCGCCAATGCGCCTGGCAATCTTCATTTCTACACCAAGGTGCTGGGTCTGCGGCTGGTCAAGAAGACCGTAAACCAGGACGACACCTCGGCCTACCACCTCTTCTATGCCGACGGCGAAGCGACGCCGGGCACCGACCTTACCTTCTTCGACTGGCCGGTCGGCCGCGAGCGGCGCGGCACGCACAGCATCGTGCGGACCAGCCTCAGGGTCGGCAGCCGGGAGAGCCTTGCCTGGTGGAAGCAACACTTGACCGATGAAGGCCTGGCAACAGGAGAGGTCGCCGACATCGGCGGTTATGCGTCGTTGGACTTCGAAGATCCCGAGGGCCAGCGTCTGCGCCTGGTCCGCGATGGCGGCAAGGGCGGCAGCCATCCCTGGGCGCAAAGCCCGGTACCGGTCGAGCACCAGATACGCGGGCTCGGGCCGATCGTCATCAGCGTTCCCGACATCACCAACACCGAAGCGGTGGTGACCAAAGTGATGAACATGCGCAAGGCGCGCGACTATGTCTCGCCGGAGGGGCAGGTTCACGTCTTCGAAATGGGAGAGGGCGGGCCGGCGGCGGAGTTGCATGTCCTGGTGCAGCCGGGACTGGCGCCGGCGCGGCAAGGCGCGGGTGCGGTTCACCATGTCGCCTTCAGGGCGCCGGACCAGGAGACGCTGCATCAATGGACGGCGCGGCTGGCCGAGTTCCGGCTGCCGTCGAGCGGCGAGGTCGAGCGCTATTATTTCCGTTCGCTCTACTTCCGCGAGCCGAATGGCATCCTGTTCGAGATCGCAACCGACGGGCCGGGGTTCACCGCCGACGAGCCGCTGGAAACACTGGGGGAAAGCCTCGCCTTGCCGCCATTCCTCGAACCGAAGCGGGCTTCGATCGAGGCTGGCCTCAAGCCGCTGAAGTAGATCGTTTTCCCAGTCGCAGACGGGCGCCGCGTTCCGACCTAGGATCGCGGCGTCGTTCTTTCTCAGGCAATGAACGACGTGCTTTGACAGCCGGGCGCGTTGCTGGTCAAAGGCGGCATGACGAAATTCCTCGCCCTTGTCATCGTCGGTTTCATGGTCATTCAACTGATCAAGCCGCTCGGCTGGCCAGGCCTCAAGCGACGCGGCGATTTCTGGAAGCTGGCACTGCTCGCCATGGCCGCGATTTCACTGGCGGCCGTGCTCGGGCATTTGACGTAGGACGGCACTTGTCGTCGGTGCCCAATTGCCAAGCACCGGGCCAACCAGATGCTCGGCCCAAGCCCGGTAGCCTGCTTCCGAGGCGTGAAAGCCGTCCGAGGCAAAGCCGGCTTCCGGATTGGTGATCGGCAGGCGCGGCGCCGGCACCGCGCCGCGCTCCAGGCAAAGGCGTTCGCCCATCCGGTTCATGTCGGTGGCGCGAATCTCAAGAATTTTTCCGAGCAGCGGCGGCATGGCCGGCGCCCGCGTGAACTCCAGCACCGGCGACCACACCACGCGTGCTTCCGGCCACTTGGCACGCATCGCGTAGAGCAGGCCGCCGAACTCCTTCTTGAAGCGCGGCACGGAGTGAAAATTCTTGGTGTCGTTGGTGCCGATGGCCAGCACGATATGCGTCCATGGATCGGCCGACAGATTGGGCAGGACATGGTCACGGATCTGGCCAGACGTTGCCGAATTGAAGCCGGCAGCGCGCCAGCGCACGGCGCGGCCTGTACTCTGTGAAATCAGCACGGCGAGTTGCGCGGCAAGCCCGTCTTCCGAATTGCCGATGCCGACCGACGCGGCGGAGGAATCGCCCAGCACCAGAAGCGAGATATCAGGCGCCTTGCCTGGTATTTCGTGCATGACCGGCCCTTGCGCCGGCAGCATGCGCGTGGTGCGGCGTCGCACGCCGAGGCCTTGCCAAATATAGACCGGGAAGGCGAGCCAGGTGAGTAAGGCCGGGAAGCGCATAGCAGTACCGTTAAACGATCAGCGGCAGCCTTAGCGCATGTTTTGGTCGACGGGAACGCTCTTCAATCGCAGCAACTCGCCTGCCCCGCTTGCTTGCCCTGATATTCATCGTGCAGCCGCACCCAATCCATCAGTCCATGATAGGGGCCGTTCTCGTTGCGGCCCTTCGGCGTCATGTCGAGATAGTCGTAGGCGCCGATCTGCGCCTCGCCGCCGCGGGCGCGCGACATGAAGGTGAGGAAGATGTCGCCGGTCTCGTCCCGGTAGAAAACGCTGGTGCCGGGAAGCTCCTTCGATGTCCGTGGACGGGTCTCGAAATTGTAGGTGGTGTCGCCGGCGGCGATCTGCTTGTCGGTGAAGGAGACCTGCATGTCGAAGTTGAAATCCGAGGCATAGGACGACACCCAGTCGAACTTCCAGCCCATGCGCTGCTTGTAAGGCAGAAGTTCCGCCAGTGGGGCGCGCGAAACCACGACCAGCGACACGTCGTGATGCCGCAGATGCTGATTGGCGCCGTCGATATGGTCGGCAAGGAATGAGCAGCCCTCGCAATGATTGACGCAGCCCGGCCCGAACATGAAGTGATAGACGATCAGCTGGCTGTTGCCGGCAAGCAGGTCGGCCAGTCTCTTCGGCCCTTGCCCGGTCTCGAAGACATCGTCCTTCCGGATCTTCAGCCAGGGCAATTCACGCCGCTCAGCCGCGATCCGCTCGCGGAGCCGCGTCAGTTCCTTCTCGCGCGCCAGATGCGCCTTGTGCGCCTGGAACCGGTCTTCGCGCGAAACGACCTTGTTGCGATGCATGAACCTCTCCCTGAAGTGTCATTCCAAGGACGTTCGGGATGAGCACAACCCGACATCGCCCGAGAGGAAATAAGGACGGAGAGGCTCCGCCCCAAGCCCGGCAAGTCACAAACAAAAAACCCGGGCGCATCGGCCCGGGTTCGAAGGAGGAAGAAAGGACTGTGGTCAGGCGGCCTGTTCCAGGCTCGCCTTCCATTTTCCGAGCGCTGCCAGATGGTTCATGTGGGCGCGATGGGTGAAGGCAGCCTGACCGGCGGCGACGTTCGAGGCCTTGCCGCTCCAGGCTTTCTGTGGCGCGGCCTGCAGCGCGCGACCATAGGAGAAGGTCAGCTTCCACGGGTGCGGCCCGATGGCGTTGATGGCGTTGAGGTTGGCGGTCGCTTCCTCGTCCTCCTGGCCGCCGGACAGGAAGGCGATGCCCGGCACGGCTGCCGGTACGGTTTCGCGGAACAGCTTTATAGTCTTTTCCGCGACTTCTTCAGGGCCACTCACCTTGCCTGATTTCCTGCCGGCCAGCACCATGTTCGGTTTCAGGATAGTACCTTCCAGCACGACGCGCGCCGCGTAGAGTTCGCTATAGAGCTTGAGCAAAATCACCTTGCTGATCTCGTAGCATGTGTCGATGTCGTGGGCGCCATCCATCAGCACCTCCGGTTCGACGATCGGCACGATGCCGGCTTCCTGGCAAAGAGCGGCATAGCGGGCGAGCGCATGGGCGTTGGAGCCGATCGAGGTCCCCGAAGGCACGCCTTTGGCGACATCGATGTCGATCACCGCGCGCCATTTGGCGAAGCGGGCGCCGAGCTTGTAGTAGTCGGCAAGGCGCTCGCGCAGGCCATCGAGGCCTTCGGTGATGGTGTCGCCGGGAAACCTGGCCAGCGGCTTGGCGCCTGCATCGACCTTGATGCCGGGGATGGCGCCGGCCGCCTTGATGATGTCGACCAGCGGCGTGCCGTCGGCGGCCTTCTGGCGGATCGTCTCGTCATAGAGGATGACGCCGGAGATGTAGCGGGTCATTGCCTCCCTGGTGCGGAACATCATCTCGCGGTAATCGCGGCGGCTGTCGGCTGTCGATTCGACGCCAATGACGTCGAAGCGCTTCTTGATGGTGCCCGAACTTTCGTCGGCGGCCAGCAGGCCCTTGCCATCGGCGACGATCGCAGCGGCAATGTCTTCGAGACGTTCGCTCATTGTGGCTTCTCCTGAAACGGTTGTTCCGCGCTTAACGGAAGTCTACCGCCAAAGGAATGGCATCGGAAAGCTCGAATCGATTGAAAGCCTCGGGCGGCCTTGTTCGCTCTCCGAGTGTTGATCGCCTCGGAGCCTCAGCGCTTCAAGACGTCGACGCCGGGCAGCGGCTTGCCTTCCATCCATTCCAGGAAAGCGCCGCCGGCGGTCGAGACATAGGTGAAGTCGTCGGCGACGCCGGCATGGTTGAGCGCCGCCACCGTATCGCCACCGCCGGCGACCGAGACCAGCTTGCCGGCCTTGGTGCGCGACGCCGCGTGCTTGGCAGCTGCCACCGTCGCATGATCGAAGGGCGCGATCTCGAAGGCGCCGAGCGGGCCGTTCCAGACCAGTGTCGCGGCGCGGTCGATCCATTCGCCGATGGCCGTCACGGTTTTGGCGCCGACATCGAGGATCATGCCGTCGGCCGGCACATCCGATATAGCGACGGTCCCGCAGGCCGCGCCCGCCTTGAACTCCCTGGCGACGACGCCGTCGACCGGCAGGATGATGGCGCAGCCGGCCTCGGCCGCCTCGATCATGATCTGCTTGGCGGTCGCGGCGAGATCATGCTCGCACAGCGATTTGCCGACATTGGTGCCACGCGCGGCAAGAAAGGTGTTGGCCATCCCGCCACCGATGACGAGGGCATCAACCTTCTTCACCAGGTTCATCAACAGATCGATCTTGGTCGAGACCTTGGCGCCGCCGACAATGGCGACGACCGGACGAACCGGTTTTCCCAAGCCCTTCTCCAGCGCCTCAAGCTCGGCTTGCATGGTGCGGCCGGCAAAAGCCGGCAACAGATGCGCCAGCCCCTCGGTCGACGAATGGGCGCGGTGCGCGGCGGAAAAGGCGTCGTTGACGAAGATGTCGCCATTGGCGGCAAGCTTTTCGGTGAAGGCCGGATCGTTCTTTTCCTCGGCCTTGTAGAAGCGGGTGTTTTCAAGCAGCAGCACATCGCCCTTGTTCATGGCGGCGACGGCGCTTCCGGCCGTGTCGCCGACGCAATCCGAGGCGAAACCGACGGGACGGCCGAGCACGTCGGCTGTCGCCCTGGCGATAGGCTCCAGCGAGAATTCGGGCGAGGGGCCATCCTTGGGCCGGCCGAAATGGGCGAGCAGGATGACCTTGGCGCCCTTGGCCGATAGCTCGGCGATAGTCGGTGCGATGCGTTCGATGCGGGTGGCATCGGTGACTTTGCCCTCAGTGACAGGCACGTTGAGGTCGACGCGCACCAGCACGCGCTTGCCGCTGATGTTGCCGATATCGTCGAGTGTCTTGAAGGCGGCCATGCGGGTTCCTTTCGCGAAAAACCGGGGGACCATACCCCGCATCGGTGACGATGCAAGGCTTAGGGCGCGCTCGAACCGAAATTTTGAACTGGGTACGATCTTGCGCCGGCAGGGCGGATGAATGGCAGCGCTCAATAGCGGTTTTGTCAGCTTTCGGTTGCTGCCTTTTCCGGCGCCGGCTCCGGGGCCGGCTTTTCGTCCGCCCGCGCCTCGGTCTCCTGCGTCTCGGTCGGCTTGCGCCAGTTGCGGATGAAGGCGGAAAGACGGTCGCCGATTTCGCCGGCGCTGAGGAAGACCGGCACCCGCGCCACCGGCGCGGTCGGCTCGAAAGACAGACCGAGGCCTATGATCTTGCCCTTGTCGTCGACGTCGCGGACGATCAGTTCTATCGGGCCGAGCAGGACGCGGTCGGCATATTCGGCATGGCCGCCGAGCCGCGCCGTGACCAGCGCGCCAACGGTGAGCTTTTGCTCCGCTTCGGTCAGGCCTGGCGTATAGGCCGCTTCCAGTTCAGCGGCGGAGCGCGCGGGGTCGACCGCGAAGGCACCGAAGAAATCGGCATCCTCGGGATCGACCACGGCACGGCTCGCGAACAGCTTGTCGAGCAGGCGCGGATAGCGGTCCGGCACGAAAATATAGACCTGGTCGCCGGCGGCGAGCCGGCCCATGTCCTGGAAGCGCATCGAGCGGCCGTCGCGCAGCACCAGCGAGGGCCGCGCCCAGCGTGGGATCCGCTCGCCGCGCGCCACCGGGCTGCCGTGTGCAACGCGATAGGCAAGAAGCTCGTGATGGGCCGAGCCCGGCAATTCAAGCTCGACCTTGTCCAGCGGTCCGAGCCGTGCCGGCACGATCAGACCGAGGCGGCGCGCCAGCGGTCCGACCGTCCAGCCCTGGATGACCAGCGACACGAGCACGATGATGAAGGCGGTGTTGAAGATGACACGGCCGTTTTCCAGGCCGCCGAGCAGCGGGGTGATGGCGAGCAGGATCGACACCGCGCCGCGCAGGCCGACCCACGAGATGAAGGCGACTTCGGGGCGCGGCAGACGGAACGGGATCAGGCAGAGCCAGACGGCGACTGGCCGCGCCACGAACATCAGGAATAGGCCGAGCAGCACCGCCGGCACCATGATCGCCGGAAACTGCGACGGCGTCGCGAACAGGCCGAGGATGAGGAACATGATGATCTGCGCCAGCCACGACATGCCGTCCTGGAAACGCTTGAGGATGGTGACGGCTCGGATGTCGGAATTGCCGGCGATAAGGCCGGCGATATACACCGCCAGGAAGCCTGAGCCGCCAATGGCGCCGGCTGCTGCAAACACCATCAGCGACAAGGTCAGCACGAAGATCGGCAGCAGGCCGTGGTCGAGATTGAGCCGGTCGACGAGGCGCACGATGGCGAGACCGCCCAGCACGCCTACGATTGCACCGAGGCCCATGTTGAGGAGGAAGCCGAGAAACAGGCTGGTGACCAGAACATTGGTCTCGGGGTTGGCGTGGGCGGCGATGATCTCTACCAGCGTGATGGTCAGGAAGATGGCGATCGGGTCGTTGGTGCCGGATTCCACCTCCAGCGTCGAGCGCACGCGTTCGCGCAGATTGATCTCGCCGGCTCGCAACAGGAAGAACACGGCCGCCGCATCTGTGGAGGCGACGGCAGCCCCGAGCAGGAAGGATTCCAGCCAGGTGAGATCGAGCAGATAATGGGCGGCGACGCCGAACAGGCCGGTGGTGACAAGCACGCCGAAGGTCGCCAGCGACAAAGCCGGGCCTGCAGCCTGCCGCAAGGCGTTGAGCGGCGTGCCGAAACCGGAATCGAACAGGATGACCGCCAGCGCCAGTGAGCCGGCAAAATAAGCGATGCGGGCGTTGTCGAACTGGATGCCGAGACCATCAGTGCCGGTGGCGAGGCCAATGCAGAGAAACAGGAGCAGAAGAGGGGCGCCGAAGCGGAAGGCGATCAGGCTCGAAAACGCGGCGGCGACGACAAGCGCTGTGCCGACCAGCGTGACGAGATAGATCGCATGCTCCATCCTGAAATCAGCCCCTCAAATTCGTCTGTCTCCTGCTTTGCGAGAGAGTGGGGCGAAGACGTGACCAGTGCAAGGCGGCAGGGTGGCTTTTTGGCCTATGCCGCTGATTTTTGGATGTTTTGGCGTCCAGGACACAATTTGGAAAGGCGCAAGCTGCGCTCATGAAAAACGCCCGGGCAAAGCCGGGCGTTCCAAGTCTCGAAAAGAGAGTTTTGTGATCAGGCGATGGTCTTGCCGAAGGCGACCGATGTGTCGCCCATGCGGTTGGAGAAACCCCATTCATTGTCGTACCAGGACAGCACCGACACGAAGTTGCCGTCCATCACCTTGGTCTGGTCGAGCGCCATGATCGAGGAGCGCGGATCGTGGTTGAAGTCGATCGACACGTTCGGGTGATGGGTGACGCCGAGAATGCCCTTGAGCTTGCCGTTGGAGGCGGCGATCACCGCGTCGTTGATCTCCTGCACCGTGGTCGACCGCTTGGCGATGAACTTGAAATCGACGACCGAGACGTTCGGGGTCGGCACGCGGATCGAGATGCCGTCGAGCTTGCCCTTGAGGTCGGGCAGCACCAGTCCGATCGCCTTGGCGGCACCGGTCGAGGTCGGGATCTGCGACAGGGCAGCGGCGCGGGCGCGGTAGAGATCCTTGTGCATGGTGTCCAGCGTCGGCTGGTCGCCGGTGTAGGAATGGATCGTCGTCATCATGCCCTTTTCGATGCCGACCGTCTCGTGCAGCACGGCTGCCAGCGGCGCCAGGCAGTTGGTGGTGCAAGAGGCATTCGAGATGACGATATGGTCCTTGGTCAACTGGTCGTGGTTGATGCCGTAGACCACGGTGAGGTCGGCGCCTTCGGCCGGGGCCGAAACGATGACGCGCTTGGCGCCGGCGGTCAGGTGTGCCGCTGCCTTGTCACGGGCGGTGAAGATGCCGGTGCATTCGAGCGCGATGTCGATGCCGAGTTCCTTCCACGGCAGCTGGGTCGGATCCTTGATCGCGGTGACCTTGAACGTTTCCTTGCCGACGGTGATCTGGTCGCCGGAAACTGAAACTTCATGCGGGAAGCGGCCATGCACGCTGTCATAGCGCAACAGGTGCGCATTGGTCTCGACCGGGCCGAGGTCGTTGACGGCGACGACGTCGATGTCCTTGCGGCCGGATTCATGGATGGCGCGCAGGATGTTGCGGCCGATGCGGCCGAATCCGTTGATGGCAACTCTGACGGTCATAATTCTCTCCCTGGGAGTTGGAGGGCGGATGAGGGTCCGCAGTTTCATAGCTGTGGAAGCAGAAAGAATCCAGCCGCAGTGGCGTGGATTTAAATCGATTAAGTTGGGCCGGCCCGGCGAGACCGCCTTACGCGATTTCGCCGAACCTTGAACCTATTTGGTAAGCAGGCGGGCTTCCGCCGCCTTGGCCGCGGCTTCGGCGGTAATGCCGAAATGCGGATAGAGTTGCTCGATCGTGCCCGAGGCGCCGAAGCCTGTCATGCCGACGAAGATGCCGTCGGAGCCGATCAGATGATCCCAGCCCTGGCGTATGCCGGCTTCGATCGCCATCTTGATTGGCGCGTTGCCGATCGTTTTCTTGCGGTAGTCGTCGCTCTGCTGGTCGAACAGTTCGAAGCAGGGCACCGAGACGACGCGGGTGGGATGGCCGTGCTTTTCCAGCAGGTCGCGGGCGCCGAGTGCGATCTCGACCTCGGAGCCGGTGGCGAAGATCGTCACCGTTGCCTCGCCGCTGGCGGCAGCCAGCTCATAGGCACCCTGGCTGCTCAAGTTGTTGGCAACGAATTCGTTGCGTACCGTCGGCAGGTTCTGGCGGGTAAGCGCCAACGTCGACGGCGTCTTTTCCGACTCCAGGGCGATCTGCCAGCATTCAGCGGTTTCCACGGCGTCGGCCGGGCGGAAGACATTGTGATTGGGAATGGCGCGCAATGCGGCCAGATGCTCGACCGGCTGGTGGGTCGGGCCGTCTTCGCCCAGACCGATGGAATCATGGGTCATGACGAAGATCGAGCGGATGCCCATCAGCGAGGCGAGCCGCATCGACGGACGGGCATAGTCGGAGAAGCACATGAAGGTGCCGCCATAGGCGATGAGGCCGCCATGCAGCGTCAGGCCGTTGATCGCGGCGGCCATGCCGTGCTCGCGGATGCCGTAGTGGACATAGCGCTGGCCATAGTCGTCCGACGTGATGTTCTTGGTCTGGCTGGTCTTGGTGTTGTTGGAGCCGGTCAGGTCGGCGGAGCCGCCGATGCTCTCGGGCACGGCGCCGTTGATGACCTCCAGCGCCATCTCGGAAGACTTGCGGGTGGCGACCTTCGGCTTGTCGGCCGACAGCTTCTTCTTGTAGTCGGCGATGACGGCGTCGAAATTGGACGGCAGCTTGCCGCTGATGCGGCGCTCGAACTCGGCCTTCAGCTTGGCGTCGGCCTTGGCCAGGCGGCCTTCCCAGTCTGTACGCGCCTTGACGCCGGCCTTGCCGGCGGTGCGCCAGGCGTCGAGAATGTCGGCTGGAATCTCGAAGGGCGGCGAATCCCAGTTGAAGAACTTGCGCGCGCCGGCGATTTCGTCGGCGCCCAGAGGGGAGCCGTGCGCCTTGTTGGTGCCGGCCTTGGTTGGTGCGCCGAAGCCGATGGTCGTCTTGCAGGCGATCATCGTCGGCTTGTCGGAATGGCGGGCAGCTTCGATGGCATAAGCGATGGCTTCCGGATCGGTGCCGTCGATGTGGATGGCATTCCAGCCGGAGGCCTGGAAGCGGGCGACCTGATCGGTGTTGTCGGACAGCGAGACCGGGCCGTCGATCGAGATGTCGTTGTTGTCCCAGAAGACGATCAGCTTGTTGAGCTTGAGATGGCCGGCAAGCGCGATGGCTTCCTGGGAAACACCTTCCATCAGGCAGCCGTCGCCGGCCAGCACATAGGTGTAATGATCGACGAGATCGTTGCCGAAGGCGGCGTTCATGATGCGCTCGCCGAGCGCGAAGCCGACCGAATTGGCGAGACCCTGGCCGAGCGGGCCCGTCGTCGTCTCTATGCCGGTGGCATGGCCATATTCGGGATGGCCGGCGGTCTTCGAGCCCAACTGACGGAAGTGCTTGATCTGGTCGAGGGTCATGTCTTCGTAGCCGGTCAGATGCAGCAGCGAATAGAGCAGCATTGAGCCATGGCCGGCCGACAGGATGAAACGGTCGCGATCGGCCCAGTGCGGGGCCTTGGGATCATATTTCAGGAAGCGCGTGAACAGCACCGTGGCGATATCGGCGCAGCCCATGGGCAGGCCTGGATGGCCGGAATTTGCCTTCTCGACGGCGTCCATGGAGAGAAAGCGGATCGCATTGGCCATCCGGTCATGTTGTTCACGCGACGTCATGGTTCCTCCAGAAGTGGGGGTTTGGGGGCTTGGGAGAGCCCTTGAAAAGGGTGCGCGACACATAGCAGGCGCGGGCTTTTAGTCAACAAATCGGGTGCACATTTGCCGGTCTTGTGATGCCGGCGGCGGGTCTACATTAGCGTTAGCAGGGGACAGTCGCGAGAGCTTTATTGACGTTGCCTTCACCCGGTGCCTAATGTTTCAGGGATAACGCGTTCTGAACGTGAACGATTCGGTGATGGGCAGGGCACAGGACGAAGGCCATGACCGGGGAAGCCACACTCAAGGAAGTCATCGCGAGGCTGGGCAAGGCCATCGAGGGGCTGGAAAACGCCGTCGCGGCCAAGCTTGAGCATGAACGCGACTACTCCGAAGCCGAGGCCGAGGTGCAGCGGATGAATGCCGACCGCTCGCGGCTGGCGCAGGAACTCGATAATTCCGAAGCGCGCGCCGAACGGCTGGAAGATGCCAACAAGGAAGTCTCGCGACGTTTGGTGACTGCCATGGAAACCATCCGCGCCGTGTTGGACAGATAGGAGCTGGCCCGATGGCACAGGTCACGGTTTCAATCGACGGCAAGCAGTATCGCATGGCCTGCGACGAGGGCCAGGAAGAGCATCTGATCGACCTTGCCGAACGCTTCGACCGCTATGTTTCACACCTGAAGGACTCGTTCGGCGAGATCGGCGATCAGCGGCTGACCGTGATGGCCGGCATCATGGTGATGGATGAACTCTCGGAGTTGCAGAAACGCGTCAAGGGCATGGAAAGCGAAGTGCTGACCCTGCGCAAGACCCGCGACGAGGCTCTGACCAAGGCCGACAAAAGCGATAGCGTGCTGACCAACGCGCTCGGCGCGCTGGCACAGCGCATGGAAGACCTGACTGTGACGCTGGCGGTCAACAAATCCTGAGGCAGAACCTTTCCTGTCCAGCCCAACAGGCTCTCATATGCGCGCCGCGTATTCGGCAGCATAAAAATGCTCGCCTGCCGCCGACAAGAGTTTCATATTATCTTGCAGCCACGATTTTTGCGCTAAGATGCAACGATGCCGGGCGGGACAGCTTGATGTCGGCGTGATTGCCGCGTGCTGTTCCTCGCTGCCGACGGTTCCGTTTACAGGGGAGATGTACCATGAGCCTTCGTATCAACGACATTGCGCCGGATTTTACCGCCGAGACCACGCAAGGGACGATCAAATTCCATGACTGGATCGGTGACGGTTGGGCGATCCTGTTCAGTCACCCGAAGAATTTCACGCCGGTCTGCACGACCGAGCTTGGCACGATGGCCGGGCTCGAAGGCGAGTTCAAGAAGCGCAATGTCAAGATCATCGGCATTTCGGTCGATCCGGTCGAAAGTCACGGCAAGTGGCAGGACGACATCAAGACGGCGACCGGTCATTCGGTGAGCTACCCGCTGATCGGCGACAAGGACCTCAAGGTCGCCAAGCTCTACGACATGCTGCCGGGCGGTGCCGGCGAGACGTCGGAGGGCCGTACGCCGGCCGACAATGCCACGGTGCGCTCGGTCTACGTCATCGGACCTGACAAGAAGATCAAGCTGGTGCTGACTTACCCGATGACCACGGGGCGCAATTTCGATGAGATCCTGCGCGCGGTCGATTCCATGCAGCTCACCGCCAAGCACCAGGTGGCGACACCGGCGAATTGGAAGCAGGGCGAGGACGTTATCATCACCGCTGCTGTCTCCAACGAAGACGCGATCAAGCGCTTCGGCGCCTACGAGACCATTTTGCCCTATCTGCGGAAGACCAAGCAGCCATCGGCCTGATCCCAGGCGCTTCGGAACGATCTTTGGCCTTCTCGCCCTTGCGAGCCAAGTGATACTTGACTGCCGCACCCGAGCGGACAACCATGCTCCTCTCGGGTGTCGTCAGAGAAAATCATTCCTGGCGACCGAGAGTTGGGGAAGCCGGAATTGGACGTAGCTTTGGCCAAGCCGCAGGTCAGCGGCTTCTATGACAAGCCGACCGGGGCCATCCAGTATGTCGTCGCCGACCAGGCGACGAAGCGATGCGCCATCATCGATCCGATCCTTGATTTCGACGAGAAATCCGGTGCTACGGCAACGACGAATGCCGATGTCCTGCTCGACTTCGTCAGCGAGCAGGGACTGAGCGTCGAATGGGTCCTCGACACCCATCCGCATGCCGACCATTTCTCGGCGGCGCACTATCTGAGGGAGAAGACCGGCGCGCCGACGGCGATCGGCGACAGGGTCGTCGACGTTCAGAATTTGTGGAAAGCGATTTACAACTGGCCGGATTTTCCCGCCGACGGTTCGCAGTGGGACAGGCTGTTTGGTGAAGGCGAAACCTTCCAGGTGGGTACTCTTCCGGTCAAGGTGCTGTTCTCGCCCGGCCATACGCTGGCCTCGATCACCTATGTGATCGGTGATGCCGCCTTCGTCCACGATACGCTGTTCATGCCCGACAGCGGCACGGCGCGGACGGACTTTCCCGGTGGCAGTGCCGCGCGGCTCTGGCGCTCGATCCAGGACATTCTGGCGTTGCCGAACGAGACGCGCGTCTTCGTCGGCCATGACTATCAGGCCGGCGGCCGCGAGCCCTCGTGGGAAAGCACGGTCGCCATACAGAAGGCAACCAACATCCATCTCGTCGCCGCGCGCAGCGAGGCCGAGTTCGTCGCCTTGCGCGAGGCGCGCGACAGGACGCTGCCGATGCCAAGGCTGATCCTGCATGCGCTGCAGGTCAACATGAATGGCGGGAGGCTGCCCGAACCCGAAGCCAATGGCCTGCGGTACCTGAAATTTCCGCTGGACGGGCTTTGAGGGGCTGTTGGCGAAGTTGCCAATCTCCCCCCTTGCGGGGGAGATGCCCGGCAGGGCAGAGGGGGGTGCTGTCCCGCCAACCTGTCAGCTAATTGTGGCTGTGCCTTCAGTCTTCGGTTGGGTGGACTGACGCCGAAAGTAGCGATCCTTCACACCCGCCTCTGTCCTGCCGGACATCTCCCCCGCAAGGGGGGAGATCGGATGTCGCCTTCGCTTTCGCCAACCACCATTGCAGTCCGCTACAAAAAAGACGGCGCCAGTTTCCTGGCGCCGCCTTGATTTTTGTTGCCTTAGCCGGCTTTAAGCCGCGGGCTGTGCCTCGATGGTGCGCAGCGCCTGGGTCTGGCGCTTGGCGGCGGCCTTGACCGCATCCTGCACCTTCTCGAAGGCGCGCACCTCGATCTGGCGCACGCGCTCGCGGCTGATGTCGAACTCGGACGACAGCTCTTCCAGCGTCAGCGGCTCCTCGGCGAGGCGACGAGCCTCGAAGATGCGACGCTCGCGTTCGTTGAGCACGGCAAGAGCGCCCGACAGCATGCCGCGCCGGTTTTCCAGCTCGTCCTGCTCGATCAGCATCTCTTCCTGGCTTTCGTGGTCGTCGACCAGCCAGTCCTGCCACTCGCCGGACTCACCTTCGCTCGCCCGGATCGGGGCATTGAGCGAGGCGTCGCCCGACAGACGGCGGTTCATCGACACCACCTCGGCTTCGGAAACGTTCAGCCTGGTGGCGATCTCGGCGATCTGGTCGGGCTTCAAGTCGCCGTCGTCGAGCGCCTGGATCTTGCCCTTGACCTTGCGCAGGTTGAAGAACAGGCGCTTCTGATTGGCGGTCGTGCCCATCTTGACCAGGCTCCACGAGCGCAGGATGTACTCCTGGATCGAGGCCTTGATCCACCACATGGCATATGTCGCCAGGCGGAAGCCACGCTCGGGTTCGAATTTCTTGACGGCCTGCATCAGGCCGACATTGCCTTCCGAGATCACTTCGCCGATCGGCAGGCCATAGCCGCGATAGCCCATGGCGATCTTGGCGACGAGCCTGAGATGACTGGTGACGAGCTTGTGCGCAGCGGAAGTGTCTTCATGCTCGGCATAACGCTTGGCGAGCATGTACTCTTCCTGCGGCTGCAGCATGGGAAAGCGGCGAATTTCTTCCAGGTAGCGGCTGAGGCCGCCTTCGCCGGAAACGATACTGGGTAGTGACTGGGCCATGATAGCGCCCCCTCTCTATTGGAGTGATGCCCCCGAAACGCGGCGGGCATGTGAACGCGAGCACCAAAAGGCTCGCCCGCGACATCAGATCTTATACAGGAACAAAACCAGAAAAGACAGGCATTTGTTCAACACGAAACAGTGTGTCACGGTGAAGTGAACAATGTCAGTCAGGTTTTTTGATGGCTTGTTGGTGACGGGCTCAGAGTTTGCGGAAGCCGCCGACGAGTTCCTCCATGTCCCTCGGTAACGGCGCCTCGAACCTCATCGTTAGATGGGTAGTGGGGTGCCGAAATGCAAGGAGCCAGGCATGCAAAGCTTGCCGGGGAAATGCCTTGACCTGACTTTTCAGCGGTTCGGGCAGCCGGTTGGCTTTGGTGCGGAAGGCTTGGCCGTAATCGGGGTCGCCAATCACCGGATGGCCGATATGCGCCATGTGGACACGGATCTGGTGGGTGCGGCCGGTCTCCAGCCGGCATTCGACCAGGCTGGCCGTGGCGAACTCCTTTTGGCTCTCGCCGAAACGCTCCTGCACGGCGAAGTGGGTGACCGCATGGCGGGCGTCGTCGCGTCCTTCCGGCACCACGGCACGGCGCACCCGGTCGGCGGCGCGGCCGAGCGGCGCGTCGACCCTTCCGGCCGGCCTTTGCGGTATCCCCCAGACCAGCGCCAGATAGGCACGTTCGAGATCGCCGGTCAGGCCGTGATCGGCGAAAGCCTCGGACAGTGACTTGTGGGCGCGGTCGGTCTTGGCGACCACCATGACGCCGCTGGTCTCCTTGTCGAGGCGGTGGACGATGCCTGGCCGCCGGACGCCGCCGATGCCGGAAAGGCTGTCGCCGCAATGATGGATCAGCGCGTTGACCAGCGTACCGGTCCAGTTGCCGGCGCCGGGGTGCACGACAAGCCCGGCCGGCTTGTTGATGACGATCAGCTCGTCGTCCTCATAGAGCACGTCTAGCGCGATGTTCTCGCCCTGCGGCTCCGCCGGCTCCGGCTCCGGCATGGTAACCGACACGCTTTCGCCCGGCGCCATCTTGCGCTTGGTCTCGTCGACAGGTTTGCCGTCGACCGAGACCGCGCCCTGCCTGATCAGCATCTGCACGCGGCTGCGTGATATGTCCGGGCCAAGGCTTGCGGCCAGCCACTGGTCGAGGCGCAGGCCGGCCGCATCCGCGCCCGCCACCAGCACGGTCGGTACCGCCTCTATCAATTCGGGGGCCTCTTCGCTATGAGCGCTCATTGAAAAACCGTTCCGGAACTGTTTTGCCATGGCCAGCCCGATCGCCGAAGAAGACCAGGATAAGCCGCTCGACCCCGAGGTCGAAAAGGTGCGCAGGAAACTCGTCCGCTTCGTCGGGATCAATCTCGGCCTGCTGTTCCTCGCCCTTATGGTGGTGATCGGCGCCCTTGTCTACAAAGCGCGCAATGCACCGCCGACGAACCCGCCGCTGGCCGGCGATATCCAGACACCCGCCGGCGAACCGGTCAGCGGCGACATCGTGCTGCCGGTCGGGGCCAAGGTGGTCAGCCAGTCGCTGTCCGGCAATCGTGTCTCGATCGATGCCGAGCTTGCCGACGGCAGCCGCACGATCTTCGTCTACGACATCACCGAGCGACGCCTGATCGGCCGCTTTGCGATCCGCAACAAGTGACCGAGCCGCAACGATGAACGGCAGCAGGCCAATGAGCAAGCCACAGGCATGATCGGGTTCGCCGAACGTCGACGCGTCGCGACCGTCGCCCTGGTCGTCGCCAGCTATGACGAGGCGATTGCCTGGTATGTCGAGCGGCTGGGCTTCCTGCTCATCGAGGATGTCGATCTCGGCGGTGGCAAGCGCTGGGTCACTGTGGCACCGGCCAGCGGCCAAGGCGCCAGGCTGCTTCTGGCCGAAGCTTCCGACGAGGCACAAAGCAAAAGTATCGGCAACCAGACCGGCGGGCGTGTCTTCCTGTTCCTCGAAACCGACGACTTTGCCCGTGACCACGCGGCGATGCTGGAAAAGGGCGTCGAGTTTCGCGAAGCGCCGCGCTTTGAGCCCTATGGCACGGTGGCGGTTTTCGCCGATCTGCATGGCAATCTCTGGGACCTGATCGAGCCGAAACGCTAGGCTTGCGCACGGCTTTTCCCCGATACGACAAAGCCGGCGAAGCCCAGTTGCTTTTTCCCAGCGCTCAGCCTATATCGCCGGTTCTTGAACGCGCCCATCGTCTAGCGGTCAGGACACCGCCCTCTCACGGCGGGAACAGGGGTTCGATTCCCCTTGGGCGTACCAAGCTTGTCTCCACCAATCGCTCGATCCTGGCTACGTTCGTGGCTTCTGGCGCAGTGGGCCCGATTGCATTAGCATCGCGTCATGGGTCCTCGGGCACGGCTCCAGCGGCGCGCAGAACGCCCGGTGTTGGGCGGATCCGGACGGGCAGTCGATGCCTCGGGAGGAAGGCCAATGCAGAAGCTGCAATCGCAGGGCGTCCATCACATCACGCTGGTCGGCGCCGGGCGCCAGACCTCTATCGATTTCTGGGAAGGCGTGCTCGGCATGCCGTTCATCTTCGAACAGCCCAATCTCGACAAGCCGAGGGAAAGCCACCTCTATTTCGATCCTGGCGACGGCCGGCTGGTCACCATCTTCACCGACGAGAGCCGCACACCAGAGAAGCGGCGCACGCCGACCGATCCGGGTTGTGTTCACCACATCGCCTTTTCGGTGTCGCGCGTCACCTTCCTGCAGGCGGTCTCCCGGCTTGACGAGCGCGGCATCAAGCACAGCGGCGTCAAGGATCGCGGTTTCATGGATTCGATCTATTTCGAGGATCCGCTCGGCCTGCTGATCGAGTTGGCGTCCTACCGCTTCGAACCGCCGGCGGGCTTTGCCCATGCCGACGTGCTGATGGAAGCGCACAAGATCCGTGTCGCGCGCGGCGACTACAACATCGCGGAAGTGCATCTCGCCGATGCGATCCAGGCGCTCGTCGAGCGTTCCCGCGCAACCTTGTCGGAGGACCGGGCAGCGAAGAACCCATACTGAACAGACCAGAGGGAGGAATAAGATGGCCAAGACAGCGACGAAGACTGCCGGGGAATCCGCGGCCAAAGCTGCCGCCAAGCCGGCGGCGAAAGCTGCGGCAAAGCCAAAAGCCAAGGCGGCCGTTAGGCCTGCGGTGAAGGCGACGGGAAAAGCCGCGCCCAGGGCCAAGGCCAAGCCGGCCAAGAAGCCGGCGCTGAAGCTCATCATGCTGAAGCCCAGCGTCAACAACATGACCGTGCGGGTGTTTGCGCGCGCGGCCGGTTTCGACCATGCCGAGACGGATGCCTGGGGCCACACCCGTTCGCCGGAGTTCATGGCGCGAAACCCGGCCCATTTGACACCGATGATCGAGGACAAGAGCCTCCCCAGAGGCGTGCTGTGGGAAAGCTGCGCCATCATGCAGTATCTCGCCAACAAGCACGGACTGGAGAAATTCTATCCGAAGGCGCCGGCCAAGCGGGCGATGGTCGACAGCGCCATGTTCTACCTGATCGGCACGCTCTACCCCTATGTGGCGCGCGCCACCTACCCGGCGCTCGGCTTCCCGCATTATGCCGGCGAGGTCGGCCACAGCGACGCGCACCCCGACAGGAAGTCGGAGGCCCAGAAGGCGGCGATGGCCGCGATCGCCGAGCCGCTGGAGGTCTTCCACAGCTTCTTCAGGGACGGCAAGCCGTTCATCGGCGGCAAGCATCCTTCGATCGCCGATATCCGGCTGGCGGCGACGCTCGAATTCCTGGCCGTCGTCGACTATTCCTTGCCCCGATGGGCGAAGGACTATGTGGCGGCGATCGAGAAGACGCTCGGCAAGGCCTATAGCGAGCCGGCCGGCGACGTGCGCGGCTATATCGCGCATGTGAAGTCGCAGGCCAAGGCCTGAGGTTAAGGATGCGTTAACCAAAGCCCTGTCTACTGCGGGGCAATTCGCTTTCGGCCCGCGACCACGGATGTACTGGCGCAGAACGTCGTAGCGATAGGAAAGGTCGGCGCAATGCCGGCCTTTTTGCTTTCGCACGCGGTCTCTTTGTTCAACGCAATTCCCAAGGGAAGCGCCATGCGCTTTCCCCGGGAAAACCGTTTCACACTTTTCCTGGAATTGCTCTATCGCCGGGCGCGATCGAGCAGCGATCAGGCCACGCAAGCCTCGGCCGCTGTCGCTTTTTTGGCGTCAACTTTTGCGGAGAGATATTGTCATCGCCGGCGTTGACCCTACCATCCATTTCGGCAGTCCGGCATGGATTGTCGGTCAGGCGCGAAATGAGGGCTGGCGATGAAAAGCGTTGCGAAGCGGGTTGCGGTTGTGGGTGTGATGCTGGCGAGTGCTGTTCATCCTTCAAATGCGGCTGAACTGAACACAATGAACGATGTCGGGACCGCCATTCAGGCATGCTGGACACCGCCGGCGGATGCCGGAACCGCCAGCGTCACCTTGAGCTTCAGCTTCAAGCGGGACGGCACGCTAATCGGCCCACCGAGGCCGACAGCCATCAAGGTGGAAGGCGGTGCCATGGCGAAGAAATCGTTTGTCGACGCCGCGACAACCGCCCTGCAGAATTGTCTGCCCCTGACCTTCTCAGCGAAGCTGGCGCAAGGGATCGCCGGCAACGTGTTCACATTGCAATTCGCTTCTCCAAAATAGGCGCTGCCGCTCAGTGGTGACTGCGCCTTGCCTCGGCATGCCGGGCAAGATCGGGCGTCTCGAAGACGTAGTCGCTCCAGGCTGATTCAGGAACCTGGCCGGCCAGATAGCATTCCAGCAACAGGCTCTGCTCGGGATTGAGTGGCCTTGGCGCGCGCTGGTCCAGCCCCAGCGAGTGAAACAGGTTTCTTGTCAGGTCCGAGACGGTGAAGTGGATCGACATCTGCAATCTCCCTTTGGTCCTTCAACGCGGAAGGCCCGGCAAAGGTTTCGAACGCCTGGCGATAATGGCGCATTGATCTCGGTCCGTTGCGTTGCAAATCCTCGGCCACGGTCAGGCTTGCGCTTTCTTTCGAGGTTCGTCTCAATCTTGAAATAAAAATGTAATATCGAATTTACATGAGGTAACGTAGTACAATAGACAATAGGTCCTTCAGGTTGAAACTCTTTAGATTATTAGAAATTACTCATGTAGCTGAAGCTTGCTGAAGTCATGGGCTCTAAATTCCAGGTTCTCCGCAAAAAGGACCAAGTTGTCCCGATGATCCGTTTCTGGCCTTCCATGGTGATCGCATTTATTTCACTGGCGGCAGTTTTGTTCGGTACGCTTTCGTCCTACGCGGACAGCTGCGGCGCGATCAGAAGCCAGTTGCTTTCGGCTGGCCGCAGCGGCGGGGCAAGCCCGGAGCTTGCCCCGTTGCGCCGGCAACTTGCAGCCATCCAGACTATCGAGAGACAGCGCCAGTGCACGGCGAAAAGTTCGCTTGGTGGTCTCTTCAACGCCTGCGCCGATCTCGCCAGGAGCCGCTCGGATGTGCAGCGCCGGATCGCTGCCGCCGGGAATTCGGGCCGCGACACAGCGGGCCTGCAGGCGCGCCTCGTCGCGCTTGGCTGTGCGCCTTCAGCAAAGCAACGGCCTGTGCGCGCCGCGCCCAGCACCCAATCGGCGACCACCACGTTCGCCGGCAATGCGATGCTGTTTTGCGTGCGTCTGTCGGACGGGTATTTCTTCCCGGCGCCAAAGTCGCAGTTCGCCGCCAGTGGCGATCTTAAGGAGACGGTCGATCAATGCCGTTACATCTGCGATGACCCCAGCGTCGACCTCTACACGTTGAGCGACGCCAGCCTCGAAACCGACCAGATGACCGCGCTCGACACGCGCAAACCCTATACCGAGCTGCCGGCAGCCTTCAGATATCGCGATGATGCGAATTTCAAGGCATGCGACGTCAAGCGCTACTACCAGCGGGTCACCGAACTGCGAGCCAGGACCGTGACGCCCGCCAACATGCGCAACGCCATTATTCCGCTGCCGACGGCGAAGCCGGATCTCGGCACGGTTGCGGCCGTCGCCGGGATCGATGCCGAAGCCCCAGGTGCGGCCCAGCACCTTTCGATCGAGGCCGGCGAGCGGCCGGTGCGCGTGGTCGGCCCGGCATTTTTCCCGGCCGAATGATCGCCGGTCTTCCCCGATCGGCGATCACCGGTGGCGGCGTGCGTGCTGCGATGCGGTTGCGCGATCCCTCTGGAACAGAGGGGCACTCACGGCGTTGTGATCGACATCAGCCGGGAGGAACGCCGTGGCTACGTTCAGGGAAATGCGGGTGCTGGAGATCGTCGAGGACGACTCGCTGACCACCGAACAGAAAATCGCCGAACTGCGCGAGATCGAATCCGAGGCGCGTGGGTTGCAGCGGGCTGCCTCGGAGGGTCCAATGGACGACGATGACGGTTGGCAGGAAGATCTGCGTCAGGTTCGTCTTGCACTCGACAAGCTCGGAGCGAAGGAGCCGAAAAAAGGCGCTGCTTCCCTGTGAAGGCCGGGTAACCGAGCTATCCGCGGATCGCGTTTTGTTTGATCGAATCCCGCTTTTAGAGACCCGCTCCAATCTAATCACAGACCATGCGAGCTCTCTTGCCGGGCTCGCTGACGTTCCTGCAGGTCAGCGGCTTCGCCGGCGCCGATAGGGACGCCGACGCAGGCAACCTCGTCTGGTGCCGTCTCGGTGCGGCATGGCTGACCTTGCGCTCGGAAAAACGCCGGGGTGGCTGCGGCGCCACCGGAAAAGCGCCGTTTTCGACCTCGGATTGGCCGTAGTCGACATTCGGTGGCGGCCGATCCCAGATGCGCCGGACATCGAGCGGTCTCGGGATGACGACCGTGCCGTCATAACTGCGAGAGCAACCGCCGCCGAAAAGCAGCGCCAGCCCCATGAAAAAAGGCACAATCCGTCCAAGCATCAGCAATACCCCTGCCGTTGCTTATATAGCGGGTTCGACCCTGCCGACAACCGGGCGGATGAAGCAGACCCTGCCGCCCAATCCTGTCTAACCAACCGTTAAGGTTAGCGGATCCTTAATGCTTCTCGGGCACATTCCGCCGACGAACCGCGGAGGAGGGTTCGGCCTTGGTTTTCGGGGTGGGGACGGCATGGCGGAAGCGAACGAAACAATCGGCGCGCGCGGCAAGCGCGAGCCTCGCAGATCCACTGCGCATGGCGATGATGCATCATCGTCCGCCTCTTGCATGGATTCGAACGATGCGCTTCGCCAACTCGTTGAAGCCGGTTCCGACTGGATCTGGGAGACCGACGCCGAACTGCGCTTCTCCTGGCTTTCGCAAAACTACCAGGCAGCCACTGGCACCGATCCGGCAAACGTGCTCGGCCGGTTCCGCTTCGACTTCCTCAACCAGGTCCTTAACGGCGATCGCAGTGGCGCCGCGCATCTGGAGGATCTGCAGGCGCACCGGCCTTTTCGCGACTTCGTCTACGAACTCAAGGGTGGCAACGCCGACTGTCGCTGGGTCTTGACGTCAGGCTTTCCGAAGTTCGACGACGAAGGAAGATTTGCCGGTTATCGCGGCATCGGCCGCAACGTCACGGCACTGGCGGGCGCCTTCAAAGATCCGGGGCCGGGACCATCGGCCTACGGCGAGCCCGACCAGCATCTGGCCGACCTCGAGCGGACCATGGACGCCATGCATATGGGCGTCGTGCTTCTCGATGCCAGGCTCGACACGCTGATCATCAACAAGGCCTATCGCGACCTCTCGAGGATTCCGGACGGCGCTGTTAGCGTCGGCGCTCCGTTCAGCCTGTTGATGGAGCTCAACCGCCGCAGCGGCATCTATGGCGACATCGACGAACAGCAATGGCAGCGCTACCTCGCCACCCGCCTCGACGAGATTCGCGCCGGATCCGTCGCGCCGCGCGAATTTGTCCATGCCAACGGCAGGACGATGATGTTCTCGGTGACGGCGTTGTCCGGGGGCAGGCGGCTGCTGACCTATTATGAGGTTACCGAGATCAAGCAGCGCGATGCGGAGATCAAAAGCGCCAATGCCAAGATCGCAGAGACCTTCGCCAGTCTCCGCACCATGGTCGACCAGATGCCGATCGGTGTCCTCGTCCTCGACGCCAATATGCGCGCGGAGATCATCAACCGTGCTTTCTATGATTTCTGGCAGATCGACGCCCGGCGCGCCGAGATCGGCTGCAGCTTCCGCGATCTGATGGACGCCAGCCGCGACATCGATCCGTTTGGTGCCGACGATGCATCATGGCAGCGGCATGTGGCAGAGCGCGAGGCGGAAATCAGGGCCGGGATCGCCGCCTCGCGGCAGTTCCCGCGCAATGACGGCCGCACCCTGATCTCGTCGATGGCGCCGCTGGCCGGCGGCAAGCGGCTGATCTCCTATGTCGACGTCACCGACATGAAGGACCGGGAGGCCGAACTTGCCGACGCGCTGGAGAAGGCGCGGCTGGCGGAGGCGGTGATCAACGCCGTCAAGGATCCGATCTTCGTCAAGGACGACCATCTGCGCTTCGTCTTCGTCAACGAGGCGTTCGCCGCTCTGTTTGGCCAGACGCCGCAAGCCATGCTCGGCAAGCCCGGCGGCGATTTCCTCCCGGCGAACGCTGTCGCGCTTTTCGAGCAGAGCGAAGGTGAGGTCCTTGCGACCGGGCGGCCGTACGAAGTGGAAGAGAATTTCGAGGTCGATGGCGCCAGCCGATCGCGCATCGTGAGGAAGAGCCGCGTCGGCATGGCCAGCGGCCGCGACTATGTTGCCGGCTTCCTGTTCGACATTTCCGACATGAAGCGCCGCGAGACCGAGGCGCAGGATGCGCGCAAGCATCTCGCCAGCGTTCTGGAATCCTTGCCGGCCGCCGTGATCATCTACGATAGCGACGACAGGTTCGTGTTCGCCAACCGCAAGATCCAGGATACGCTGCCGGCCTTGAAGCCGGCATGGCAGCCCGGCTGCACATTCCGCGAGGCACTCGTTCTGGGCCATGCGAACGGCTATTTCCGCAACAGCGGCGATCCACAAGTCGACCAGCTCTACGACAGCGACCATGACCGCTGGCTGGATGCGATCCTCGCCCGCTACCGCTTGCCCAATTCCTGCTACGAGCGTCATAACCCCGACGGCCGCTGGTACCAGGTCTACGACATGCGGACCGATGATGGCACCTTCATCGGTGTTCGCGTCGACATCTCCGAGATCAAGAGCCGCGAGGCGGCATTGCGCGATTCGATGCGCCAGATCGACCTGTTCCGGCACGTGATGGACGAGTTGCCGGTGGCCGCCTTCATCAAGGCGCAGGACCTGAGCATCGAATTCGTCAACAAGGCCTGGTGCGCGATCACCGGCTTGGCCAAGGAGGATGTCATCGGCCGCACCGACCGGCAGTTGTTCGGTGCGCAGGACGCCGATGGCTACAGCCATGACGACACGCAAGTCGTCGTGACGGGCGCCGTCAAGGAGGTCGAGGAACCCGTCACCCATCGCGACGGTACGGTTCGGCAGTTGATGACGCGCAAGAGCCGCCTGGTGACGCTGGACGGGTCGGTGCATCTGGTCGGTTCGAGCACCGACATCACCGACGTCAAGGCGCGCGAGCGTGCGCTGGAAGAAAGCATGCGCGAGAACGAGGTGTTCCGCAGCCTGATCGACAACGTGCCGGTATCGATCTACGCCAAGCGCTCCGATCTCCGGCAGTTCTATGTCAACAAGGGCTGGTGCGATCTCACGGGCTTCCGCAAGGAAGAGGCTATCGGCAAGACCGACATCGAGATTTTCGGGCCGGATGGCGAGGCTTTCGTCAATGGCGACCTCGCCGTGCTGCGCACCGGCGAAACCCAGGAGGTCGAAGAGACGGTGACGTTGGCCGACGGCAGCGTCAGGCATCAATTCGCCCGCAAGGGCGCGATGATCGCCTCCGATGGCTCGCTCTATTTGATCGGCTCGACCACCGACATAACCGAGCTGAAGATGCGAGAGGCCGAACTGCGCGAGGCGCGTCAGCGCGCCGTGCTCGCCGACCGCGCCAAGTCGGAATTCCTCGCCAATATGAGCCACGAGATCCGCACGCCGATGAACGGCGTGCTCGGCATGGCCGAACTGCTGGCCAAATCGGACCTCGACCCGAAGCAGAAGACGTTTACCGACATCATCGTGAAATCGGGCAATGCGCTGCTCACCATCATCAACGACATCCTGGACTTCTCCAAGATCGATGCCGGTCAGCTGGTGCTCGATCCGGCGCCCTTCAATCTGGCCGAGGCGATCGAGGACGTGGCGACGCTGGTGTCCACACGGGCCAAGGAGAAGGATCTCGAGCTGATCGTTCGTGTCGAGCCTCGGCTCGAGAGCCTGTTCGTCGGCGATGTCGGCCGTATCAGGCAGATCGTCACCAACCTGCTCGGCAACGCGGTGAAATTCACCGATGAAGGCCATGTGCTGGTCGACGTCACCGGCGAGAGCGTTCCAACCGGAACGAAGCTGACGATCTCGGTCACCGATACCGGTATCGGTATCCCCGAGGAAAAACTGAAACTGGTGTTCGAGAAATTCAGCCAGGTCGACACCTCTTCGACGAGGCGACACGAGGGGACCGGTCTCGGCCTCGCCATCACCTCGCGGCTCGTCGAGCTGATGGGCGGCGATATCGGGGTCGAAAGTGCGGAAGGCAAGGGCTCGACTTTCTGGTTCTCGGTGACGCTGCCGAGGGCCGGACAGCAGAACGGACAGCGCATCATGCCGATCGACGTGACCGGTGCGCGTGTGCTGATCGTCGACGACAATGCCGTCAATCGGGCCATCCTGACCGAACAGATGACATCGTGGACGTTCGATTCCTGCGCGGCCGAAAGCGGCGCCGAAGGCCTCAAGGTGCTGATCGCCGCCGCGGCCTATGGCGTGCCGGTCGACTGCGTCGTGCTCGACTACCAGATGCCTGAAATGAGCGGCGCCGAAATGGCGCGGATCGTGCGCAACACCGCCGGTCTTGCCGGCACGCCGATCATCATGCTGACCTCGGTCGACCAGTCGCTCGCCAACACCAGCTATCGCGATCTCGGCATCGATGCCCAGCTGATCAAGCCGGCGCGCTCTTCGGTGCTGCTGGAAACGCTGGTCGCCACCATCCAGCGGCATCGCCACAATACTGGCGACACGCAGCCGCTCGCGGCCGACGCCACTCCAGGCAATGTTGCGCGGCCGCAGCCCTCGGCACCGTCCGAACAGCGGGCGCTGCTGCAGCCGCCTTCGATTCGCCCCCGGCCACCGGTGGCGGCTGGCGGCGACAGGCTGGATATCCTGGTGGCCGAGGACAATGAGGTGAACCAGATGGTGTTCACCCAGATCCTCGGCGAGACCGGTTATGGTTTCGAGATCGTCGGCAATGGCCGCAAGGCGCTCGACGCCTTTGGCCGGCTCAACCCGTGCATGATCCTGATGGATGTCTCCATGCCGGAGATGAACGGTCTCGAAGCAACCGCCGCCATTCGCCGGCTGGAGGAAGAAACCGGCACGCATGTGCCGATCGTCGGCGTCACCGCGCATGCGCTGAAGGGCGACCGCGAGCGCTGCCTGGAGGCAGGCATGGACGACTATCTGCCCAAGCCGATCAGTCCCCGGGCGTTGCTCGAGAAGGTCGAGCGCTGGGTCGGCGCCAGCCGGCAGGCGCAGCGCAACGCCGGATAAGGCCGGCTCTGCCCGAGTGCCGGGAATACGGCGAAGATTCGCGCCCCTGTCAGCGGCCAAGACTATGGTGCGATCGCACCATATGAAAGGCGGCATCCAGCCGAGACAATGGCGACATACGAATTCCGCTCTTCCCAGTTACGGGCGGGAGCAGCGACCGCCGGCATGAGACAGCGTCAACCTACCCCAACGGACCTGTTTTCGGCGATGGCCCGGCCACGACACCGTCTGGCTGAGAGCAACGCGCTCCCGTCCGGCTTTTCTTCATAAAGGCCGGCTGATCTCCAAATCGCCGGCCAGCCTCGACCGAATCGAGCAAGTCCCTGATTCCGGTGACAAAGCCGGGCTGCGTCGGGAGTGCCGGCCAGGCGGCATTCTGCTCATCCCGATGACGCGTTACCGGGGTGACATCAAACTGTCATGCGACTGTTATAATCGAAGGCTATTGGCCTCAGCGGGTGCCGACTGACGAGCGCCGAGAGACCATCTTCCGAACAGGAGCAGGCCACATGAAGAAATTCCTCTATACGGCGTCGGCCGCTGCGCTTGCGCTCGCCGCGACGTCCGGCTTCGCCGCCGCGCGCGACCAGATCCAGGTCGCCGGGTCATCGACCGTGCTACCTTATGCCAAGATCGTCGCCGAGCAGTTCGGCGAAACATTCACCAACTTCAAGACCCCGGTCGTCGAATCCGGCGGCAGCGGCGCCGGCATCAAGGAATTCTGCAAGGGCGTCGGCGAAGACACGATCGACATCGCCAACTCGTCGCGTCCGATCAAGGCGGACGAACTCAAGTCCTGTGCCGACGCCGGCGTGAAGGAAGTCCAGGAAGTCCGGATCGGCTATGACGGCATCGTCTTCGCCACCGACATCAAGGGCCCGGACTGGGCGCTGGTTCCCGCCGACATCTACAAGGCGCTGGCGGCCAAGCTGGTCGTCGACGGCAAGCTGGTGGACAATCCGAACACCAAGTGGAGCCAGGTCAATCCGAAGCTGCCCGACTGGGACATCGCCGCCTACATTCCGGGCGAAAAGCACGGCACGCGCGAAGTGTTCGAGACCAAGCTTCTCGATGCCGGCTGCGACAAGGCTGCTCTCAAGGCTGCCGGCATTGCCGACGACAAGGAAATCGGCAAAACCTGCATCGCCATCCGCAAGGACGGCAAGGCCGTCGACATCGATGGCGACTATACCGAGACGCTCGCCCGCATCGACTCCAACAAGACCGGCGTCGGCGTGTTCGGCCTCGCCTTCTATGAGAACAATGCCGACAAGCTGAAGGTCGCCACCGTGGAAGGCATCGTGCCTTCGACCGAGACGATCGCCAGCGGCAAGTATCCCGTCTCGCGCCCGCTGTTCTTCTACGTCAAGAAGGCGCATCTGGGCGTCGTTCCCGGCCTCAAGGAATATGTCGAGTTCTTCCTTGACGACCAGATGGTTGGCCCGGAAAGCCCGCTCGCCGAATACGGCCTCGTTGCTGCTCCGGATGCCGAGCGTCAGGCCCAGCGTGACGCTTTCGCCGCCGGAAAGTCGATGTAATCAGCTGCCGAACCGGGGTGCGGGCCAATCCCGCGCCCCGGTTTCATCGCAGGCCGCAACGGCGGCTGCGTAAGAATTTCTCTTGGGGTGGGTCCATGTCCTTGCTCGTACTGGCCATCGTCGTTGCCGTCGGCCTGGTTGCCTTTTTCATCGGCCGGCAACGTGCCGCGGCCCAGGACAATGGCAAGGTCAAGCCGCATTCGCGCGCCCACTATCATGGCTGGTGGGCCTTCCTGCTCGCCGTTCTGCCTGCTCTTTTGCTGCTTGCCGTCTGGACCGTCGGGTCTTCCATCTATCTGGACCGACACATTCACGCTGCCTTGCCCGAGCGCACCGTCGACAGCAAGGTTGCCAGTGAGGCACTGGACGTCAGCCTGGTAAAGAGCCTCGCCAGGGGCCTGCGCAAACTCGATGCGGGCACACTGGCCGCAATGCCTGCCAGCTTTGCCGAGCTGCAGCCGCTGCTCGCCGCCAAGGGTGTGGCACTGGCGAGCGACACGCAGGATTACATGATCCCGATCGCCGTCGAGGCGAACAAGGTCCAGGACCGGCTCGGCCTGTTCGGCGCCATTGTCATTCTCGTTTCCTCGATCGCCGGCGCCTTCTATGCGCTCAGGCAGATCGAGCCGCGCGCCAGGGCACGCAACAATGTCGAGAGGCTGATGCTGTGGGGGCTGCTTGCCGCCTCCACCATCGCTATCCTGACCACCATCGGCATCGTGCTTTCGATGCTGTTCCAGACGATCACCTTCTTCGAAAGCGTCTCGCCGATGAGGTTCTTCTTCGGCACCGTCTGGGATCCGCGTTTTTCCGCTGCCGGTTCGGGCGGCAGCCAGGGCCAGTTCGGCCTGATCCCGCTTCTTGCGGGCACGCTCTACATCGCCGCCGTCGCACTGCTGGTTGCGGTGCCGGTGGGGCTGATGTCGGCTGTCTACATGGCCGAATATGCAACGCCCAGGGTGCGCTCGGTGGTCAAGCCGGCGCTTGAACTGCTGGCCGGCATACCGACCATCGTCTATGGCATCTTCGCCGTCGTCACGCTTGGGCCATTCCTGCGCGATCTGTCCGCGGCACTGACCGGCGGTTCGCCCTTCATCCAGGGCCAGAGCATCTTCACCGCCGGCCTGGTCATGGGCGTCATGCTGATCCCGGTCGTGTCCTCTCTTTCGGACGACATCATAACCGCGGTGCCGCGCGCCATGCGCGACGGGTCGCTTGGCCTCGGCGCGACCCGCTCCGAGACGATCAAGCGGGTGATCCTGCCGGCTGCACTGCCCGGCATCGTCGGCGCCATCCTGCTGACTGCCTCGCGCGCCATCGGCGAAACGATGATTGTCGTGCTGGCGGCGGGCGTCGCCGCTAACCTCACCATCAACCCGTTCGAGGCGATGACGACCATCACCGTCAAGATCGTCAACCAGCTCACCGGCGACCTCGAGTTCAATTCGCCGCAGACGCTGGTCGCCTTCGCGCTCGGCCTGACGCTGTTCGCGCTGACGTTGGTGATGAACATCGTCGCGCTCTACATCGTGCGCAAATATCGGGAGCAGTACGAATGACCGACATTTCCATGGATACGATGGTCAGGGCGGCGGCCCATCCGCGCCGCGACATCGGCCTGAAGGCCCGTTACGCTGCCGAGCGCCGATTCCGCATCTATGGCGTCGTGGCGATTTCCGTAGGCCTGGCGTTCCTGGCAATCATGCTGATCACCATCGTCTCGAAAGGCTACACCGCCTTCTGGCAGACGACGGTATCACTGCCGATCTCGTTCGACGAGAAGGTGATCGATCCTTCCGGCAAGCGCGCAACCGATCCGAGCGTTCTGATCAAGGCGAATTATCCCAAGCTCGCCGAAAACGCGCTGGTGGCCAAGCTCGGCATCAATCCCGACGACAAGCCGGCGATCAAGCAGCTCAAGGGCTTCCTGTCGGAAGGCGCCCGCGTCCAGTTGCGCGACATCGTTGCCGCCGATCCGTCCGTGATCGGCACGACGCGCGACGTCAACATCCTCGCCGCCGCCAATCTCGACTCGGCTTTCAAGGGTCAGATCGACCTCAGCGTCGAGGAAGCGCGACGCAAGGTCTCGGACCAGCAGATCACCTGGATGAACAAGCTCAAGGCCGAGGGCGCGATGGCCGAGCACTTCAACAGCGGCCTGTTCACCTACGGCGCCTCCAGCCGCCCGGAAACCTCGGGCATGGGCGTGGCGATCATCGGCTCGTTCTATATGATGGTGATCGTGTTGCTCCTGGCGCTGCCGATCGGCGTCGCCGCCTCCATCTATCTGGAGGAGTTCGCCAAGAAGAACCGTTTCACCGACCTTATCGAGGTCAACATCAACAATCTGGCCGCGGTGCCGTCAATCGTCTTCGGCTTGCTCGGCCTCGCGGTGTTCATCAATTTCCTGGGCATGCCGCGCTCCGCCGCTTTCGTCGGCGGCCTGGTGCTGACACTGATGACGCTGCCGACGATCATCATCGCCACGCGCGCCGCACTTGCCGCGGTGCCGCCGTCGATCCGCTCGGCGGCTCTCGGTCTTGGCGCCTCCAAGATGCAGATGGTGTTCCAGCACATCCTGCCGCTTGCCGCGCCCGGCATCCTCACCGGCACCATCATCGGTCTGGCGCGTGCGCTCGGCGAAACCGCGCCTCTGCTGCTGATCGGCATGGTCGCCTTCGTCGCCGATCCACCGACGACGCCTTTCGATCCGGCCACCGCGCTGCCGGTGCAGATCTATATGTGGGCGAACGAGGCCGAACGCGCCTTCGTCGAGCGCATGTCGGGCGCCATCATCATCCTGCTCGTCTTCCTCATGGCCATGAACATCACCGCGATCGTGCTTCGGCGTCGGTTCGAGCGGCGCTGGTAGAAAAAAGGCATCTTGGTATGAACATCATGACCGAACAGTCCCTTGAAAACGCAGTGGGCGACAAGATGAAGTCGAACGAAGTAATCAAAATGCGCGGCGACAAGGTCGGCGTGTTCTATGGCGAGAAGCAGGCGCTGTTCGACGTCGATCTCGACGTCCGCCTGAACCAGGTGACGGCGCTGATCGGCCCCTCCGGCTGCGGCAAGTCCACCTTCCTGCGCTGCCTCAACCGCATGAACGACACCATCGATTCAGCACGGGTAACCGGCAAGATAACGCTCGACGAAGAAGACATCTACGACAAGAACATCGATGTCGTCGAACTCAGGGCGCGCGTCGGCATGGTGTTCCAGAAACCCAATCCGTTCCCCAAATCGATCTACGAGAACGTTGCCTATGGTCCGCGCATCCACGGATTGGCCAAGCGCAAGGCCGACATGGATCAGATCGTAGAGTCGAGCCTGAAGAAGGCGGCGATCTGGAACGAGGTCAAGGACCGTTTGCAAGAACCTGGCACGGGTCTTTCCGGTGGCCAGCAGCAGCGTCTGTGCATTGCACGCGCCATCGCCGTGTCACCCGAGGTGATCCTGATGGACGAACCGTGTTCGGCGCTCGACCCGATCGCCACTGCTCGCGTCGAGGAACTGATCGACGAACTGCGTCAGAACTATACCATCGTCATCGTCACCCATTCGATGCAGCAGGCAGCACGCGTGTCGCAGCGCACCGCGATGTTCCATCTAGGCTATCTGGTCGAGGAGGGCGCCACCGACAAGATGTTCACCACCCCCGACGACAAACGCACCCAGGACTACATCACCGGCCGGTTCGGCTGAGCTCAGGCATACGAGGGACGAAGATCATGGGTGAACATACCGTCGCATCTTTCGATGAGGATCTGGAGCAGATCAGCCAGCTGATCCGCGACATGGGCGATCTCGCCTGCTCGATGGTCAGTGGCTCGACCAGGGCTTTGCTCAATTCGGACAATGCGCTGGCGCAGCGCGTGGTTTCCGATGATGCCATCATGGATGCACGCCAGCGCGAGCTGGACGATCGCGCCATCACGCTGATCGCCAAGCGCCAGCCAATGGCCAACGATCTGCGTGCGGTGGTCGGTTCGATCCGCATGGCCGGCGACCTTGAGCGCATCGGCGACCTTGCCAAGAACATCGCCAAGCGCGTCGGCACTGTCGGGCTGAGTGTCACGCCGCACGACCTTTCGCATTCGATCGACGCGATGGCGCAACTGGTGCTGATCCAGGTGCAGGGGGTCGTGGACGAGTATGCCGCCGCCGACCCGGCAGCGCTTGCCACGCTCAGAAACAATGACGAACGCATCGACGTCAAATACACCTCGGTGTTCCGTGAGCTGCTGACCTACATGATGGAAGATCCCCGCAACATCACGGCGTGCACGCACTTGTTGTTCTGCGCCAAGAACCTCGAGCGGATCGGCGATCACGTGACCAACATCGCCGAAAATGCCTATTATGTTTTGACCGGCACGCAGTTGCCAGCCAATCGTCCGAAGCAGGACGAGACGGCAATGTCCGCGCCAGCGGCATAACAGGGGTGACCAGCCGATGATCGCACCACGCATCATGGTGGTGGAGGATGAGGAGCCGCTAGGCGTGCTGCTCCGCTACAATCTTGAATCCGAAGGTTACCAGGTCGAGGTGGTGACGCGCGGCGACGAGGCCGAAATCCGGCTGCAGGAGAACGTTCCCGATCTTCTGGTGCTCGACTGGATGGTGCCTGCGGTTTCCGGTATCGAACTCTGCCGGCGCCTGCGAATGCGTCCCGAGACCGAGCGGCTGCCGATCATCATGCTGACCGCGCGAGGCGAGGAAAGCGACCGCGTGCGCGGCCTGTCGACCGGTGCCGACGACTATCTGGTCAAGCCCTTCTCGACGCCGGAGTTCATGGCCAGGGTCAAGGCGCTGCTGCGCCGGGCCAAGCCGGAAGTGCTGTCCAGCGTGCTAAAGGTCGGCGACATCGTGCTCGATCGCGAGTCGCACCGGGTCTATCGCAAGAAGAGCGAGATCCGGCTCGGGCCGACCGAGTTCCGCCTGCTCGAATTCATGATGCGCCATCCAGGCCGCGTGTTCTCGCGCAGCCAGTTGCTCGACAATGTCTGGGGCGAAACGATCTACATTGACGAGCGCACGGTCGACGTACATGTCGGGCGGCTGCGCAAGGCGGTCAACAACGGCCGCATGCCTGATGTCATCCGCACGATCCGTGGGGCGGGCTACGCGATCAGGGAAGACTAGGTGGCTGTTCCGTCCCGATAGATCGGGAAAACTCGATTAGCACGCGGTCGCCAACAGCCGGTGGAATGTTGCACTCGTCTCATCGATGGGGAGCGAGCACGTGACGACAGGAGCGGTCATCCTCATCAGGTTTCGAATGACTGCATTTGGACCAAAGCGACAGGCAGCTTCTCGCGTTCCTCGATCTCCCAAACTCTCTATTGGGCCCCGGCTGGCCGCAGGAACCACGGCGAATTACTTGGTACGTCGCCATCTTGCCCGCAGGCTCCGACCAGAAAGCCACGCAAGAATGACTTTGAGTTAATTTAGATATACGTTCGTCGGATGACGCGTATTCTGCAGAAATATACAATTTTAATAAATTACTTCAAATTATTGCGAGTCCTCTCCTCTTTATTCATTGCTCGTCTGTCGATTTCTCAACGCGATCTCGGATCTAATGACGATTCTGTGGAACGATCTCGTTCTTTGCAGCGTTGCTTGGAAGCGGTCGCCGGACTTTTGACCAGGTCGGGCACCATTGGGAAGGATTTCTGATGAGCACGGTCTTAAATGCCAAGGGCATCCCTCTTGCCTACACCGGCGCTTCCACTCATTGGTTCTCGGCCACCGGGTCTGGACCGGAACTGCATGGCACCTCCGGCAACGACTCCTTCTGGGGAGACACCGGCGTCACTGTCACGATCTACGGTGGCGCCGGCGACGACTACTATCATCTCTATTCCACCAACAATAAGGTGGTCGAGGATCCTGGGGCAGGGATCGACACGATCGACACATGGATGAGCTACAAGCTCCCCGACAATTTCGAGAACCTCGTCGTTACCGGCACCAACCGATTTGCGTTCGGAAATGCGGTGGACAACATCATCAAGGGCGGGTCGGGTCACCAGACGCTGGATGGCGGCAAGGGAAATGATGTCCTGATCGGCGGCGATGGCGCCGATACTTTCGCCATCTCCAAAGGTAATGGAAGCGATCTTATCTTCGACTTCGGTGCGACCGATGCGGTCCGGCTTGACGGCTACGACTTCACTTCGTTCGATGCCGTCCGTTCACAGATGGTCCAGGTGGAATCGAACGTGATGCTGAACCTCGGATCCGACGAGATCCTGGTGTTCAAGAATACGACCATCGACAAGCTGCAGCCCACCCAGTTCGAACTTCCGATCGACAAGTCCGCAATGACGCTGTCCTTCTCCGACGATTTCAACACGCTGAGCCTTCGGGACGGGCAGGACGGCACCTGGAATTCCAATTTCTGGTGGGGAGCGCCGAACGGCAGCACGTTGAGCAGCAATGGTGAGTTGCAGTGGTATATCGACGCCAATTATGGCCCGACGAGTTCGGTCCATCCGTTCAGCGTTGAGAACGGCGTCCTCACCATCACCGCCGCGCAGGCGCCGGAGGACATCAAGCCTCTGATCAACAACTACGAATACACCTCGGGGATCCTGACGACCCACGACACCTTCTCGCAAACCTACGGCTATTTCGAAATGCGGGCGGATCTTCCTGAAACAGCCGGAGCCTGGCCGGCGTTCTGGCTGCTTCCGGAGGACGGATCGTGGCCGCCGGAGCTGGACGTTGTCGAAACGCGCGGCCAGGACCCGAACACGCTCTACATGACGGCGCATTCCAATGAGACGGGAGCGCACACGAAGGTTTCGTCAACGGTGAACGTTGCGGATACCGACGGTTTCCACACCTATGGCCTGCTCTGGACGAAGGATGAGCTTGTCTGGACCTACGATGGTGTAAAGGTCGCTCAAGCAGCGACGCCGGCCGACATGCACGATCCCATGTATATGCTGGCCAATCTCGCGGTGGGCGGCATTGCCGGCCAGCCTCCTGACCATCTGGCTACGCCAGCGGAGATGAAGATCGACTACATCCGCGCCTATACGCTGGACGACCTGCAGCACCACCCCTTGGACATCGCCGGCGACCATTCGGTCTAAGCGACGCCCTTATGTTGGGGCCATGAGCCGTTAGGAGCGCGGGAATGATTGCACGGTCTGATCTGCGGGCAGTCTTGAGGCGCGCCATCGCCGATGTCGGTGTTTTTTCGTTCCTCATCAACATCCTGCTATTGGTGATCCCCCTTTATCTCTTGCAGGTCTATGACCGCGTCCTGCCTTCCTCCAGCGTCGAGACGCTTCTTTACCTCTCTGCTATCGCGGTTCTCGCACTCGCCTTTCTCGGTCTCCTCGATGCGGTCCGCTCCGTTTACACGCAGCGCGTTGCAGCCATTGTCGACAACAGACTGGGCGCGAGGACATTCGCCGTCTCGCTGGAGGCTAAGTACGCCGGGGGAGCAGCCCTGCCTCCACTGCGCGACCTTGCCTCGGTATGCGCCTTCATCAGGTCACGTGGCGCGGCGGTCTTGTTCGACCTGCCGTTTGCTCCGTTCTTCCTCGCCCTGCTGTACCTCATCCATCCTTTGCTGTTCTGGCTTACGCTGGCGGGATCTGGTCTGTTGCTTGCGCTGGTCGTGGCAAATCAGTTTGCCATCGGCAAGAATGATGCCTTGTCGGCGGAACGCTCGGCTGTTGCCAGCCTGTCGGAGCAGGCCTTTGCCCGGAATGCAGAGACGCTGCGCGCCATGGGCATGATCCAAAACGCCGCGCGAGTGTGGGGAAGGCACGTGGCGGAGGCGCTAGTCCTGCATGACCGTTCGTCGATGGCCAACGCGATTTTCAGTGGAACGTCGCGAGCCGTACGCATGATGCTTCAGCTAGCAATACTGGGTGTCGGAGCATGGCTCGTGCTGCAAGGGAAGATGACGGCCGGCATGATCTTCGCGTCTTCCCTGGTGTCGTCCCGCGCGCTGCAGCCGCTCGACCAACTGATCGGGTCATGGCGGCAGATCGTCGACGCCAGACGATCGTGGAAGCGGTTGGACAAGGCGTTTTCCGCCCATCCGGCGCTTGCGCAAAAACTGACCTTGCCGGACCCGTCCGGCGAAATTGTCGTGCAGGGCCTCATCTTTGTCGCGCCGAACGCCACACCCGGCACCGAACCCATCATCAAGAGACTGAATTTCCGCATCGGCGCAGGCGAAGCGGTGGCGATAATAGGTCCGAGCGGAGCCGGCAAGTCCACCCTGGCAAGATTGCTTGTCGGTGCGATTCAGGCAACCAGCGGCTGCGTCAGGATTGATGGCGCCGATCTCAGAACCTGGGACGAGAAGCAGCTTGGCCGGCATATCGGATATCTCGCTCAGGAGGTGGAGCTCTTTCCCGGATCGATCGCGGAAAATGTCGCCCGCTTTGAACCCGATGCGAATGACGCCTCTATCGTCGAGGCAGCAAAGAATGCCCGGGCGCATGAGCTGATACTGGAGCAGCGAGACGGCTATCAGACCAGAATAGGTTCGTCGGACAGAACACTGTCGGGCGGCGAACGCCAAAGGATCGGGCTCGCGCGCGCTTTTTACGGCAATCCGCATGTTCTCGTTCTGGATGAGCCCAGTACCCATCTCGACGGCAGCGGCGAAGCCGCGCTCGAAGAAGTGCTTGCCGCCGCGAAAGCGGCGGGCGTTACGACAATCGTGATAACGCACCGCCCTTCGGTCGCCGCAGCCTGCGACCGCGTGATGCTTCTACGCAGCGGAGTGATCGCAGCCTTCGGTCCAAGCGGCGACGTGATGCGGCAGCCAATCGCCGGCATCGGCCTTGCCCCACAGCGCAGCATGGCGGTGACAGGGTCTTTTGCAACGACGAACCGCGGCACCCCTCATAGTGTCCGCTTTGGATCGTAGAAGATGACAGCACAGAGCCTCGTCCGGGAAGGCACAGCACGCACCGACATTCGCCGGGTGGCATTCGCCGGATACGCGGCAATGGCGATATTGATGGGTTGCTTTGGCTATTGGGCAGTCAGTGCACCGTTGTCCGGCGCGGTCATCACGCAAGGCACAATCTCGGCGACAGGCGGGAACATCCTCATCCAGCATCCCGAGGGCGGCATCATCCAAGAGTTGCTCGTCCATGAGGGTGATCGGGTGCAACAGGCCCAGGAACTGATCCTGCTGGATCGAACAGCCGCGCAAGCCGAACTCAACCGGCTGACGAGACAGTCGATCGCGTTGAAGGCCAGCGCCTCGCGGCTGGAGGCGGAACGCGACGGGTTGGATCGGCTTGCGCCAATCACAGAGGCTGCGCCGGCACCGTTCCAGCACAATTTCGAGGTCCTGGTTCAAGAACAGCAGAAGGAATTCAACGCCAGGCTCGCCCGATTTCGATCGGAACAATCGATCCTCAGGCAACGGGTTGCCATGCATCGCCAATCGGTCGTCGGGTTGCAGGCCCAGAAACAGGCCATTGAGCAACAGGCCGAAGTCGTGAAGAAAGAACTGGGCATCAAGACCAGCCTTTTGGACAAGGGCCTCACCAATCGCACTGAATATTCACAGCTTTTGCGTAGCGAGGCCGATCTCGTCGGGCAGGCAGGGGCGCTGGAGGCAAATCTTGCATCGGCCAACACCCAGATCGTCGAAGCGCAGCAGCAGATAGAGCGCCTGACCACGCAACGCGTGGAGGAAGCCCTGACGAAACTCGACGAGGTACGTTCTTCGCTGGCTGACATTGACGAACAGATGCGGGCATCCGAGGCAGTGCTGCGGCGGACGACGATCAAGGCGCCGGCGGCGGGCATCGTGGTATCGTCCACCTACAATTCCAAGGGCAGCGTGATTGCCCCCGGCGAGAAGATCATGGAGATTCTGCCTACGGCATCGGGCTTGATCGTCGATGCACGGCTGCCGCCGAAAGACATTGACCAGGTTCGTGTCGGCCAGCCGGCAAGACTGCGACTATCAGCGTTGAACATGCGGCTCACCCCCGAGATTTCAGCCATGGTGACACAGGTTTCCGCAGATCGGCTCATCGATCAGGCTACGCATGAACCCTATTTCCGCGCCAAGCTGAAGATTGCCGCCAACTTGCCGCCCGGCGTGAAAGCGGAGCAGCTTTACCCTGGAATGCCGGTAGAAGCGTTCATCGGCACCGGCGAACGGACTTTCTTCGAGTATCTCGTACGGCCGATGCGCGATTCCTTCGCGCGCGCTTTCACGGAGCGGTAGATGTTGCGGACCGCGCAATTTTGACCCTGGCCCTCACGCCACGCTCTTTCCGGCGCTCCCTCTCGCCTGCACGCCCGGCGCAAAAATCTCCTGATCGACGAAGATCAATGCCCGCATGGCGCAGCCTTCGCGGATCAGCGGCAGTTCGTTCGGCTCGGTGTCGAAGGAAATCGATTTGGAATGCTGGCCGCCGGCGGTCTGGGCAATCGCTTGCCGCAATGCCGGCTCGATCAGGTCGAAGGCGGCGGCGCTGACACCGACCATGGCGACCGGCGCCGGATCGATCAGCGCGAACAGGCTGCCGAGGCCGTAGCCGAGCGCTTCGCCGGCCTTGCGATAGGCTTCCCGTTCGGGTCCGTCACCTTCGCGGGCCGCGGCAGCCAGGGCGCGCATGTCGGCGTCGCTGACATCGGCGACGGGTTCTGCATCCTCGCCCATCTGCCTGGCGTTGCGCCAGATGGCGTAATTGCCCGCATAGGCTTCGACGCAGCCGCGCCGTCCGCAGCGGCAGAGCGCGCCGTTCGGCCGATGGATCATGTGGCCGAATTCGCCGCCCGAGGAATGGGTGCCGGTGAACAATTCGCCCTTCAGCACCAGGCCCATGCCGATGCCGTGCGACAAAAGGATAGCGATGAAATCGTCGCGGTAACGATCGGGGTCGCGCCACCGCAGCGCCACCGCCATCATGTTGCAGTCGTTCTCCATTATGGCGGGGATGCCGAACGCGTCTTCGAATATGTCAGCGAAGGCGATATCGGTGTGCGGCGTGATCGGCGACCACAGCATGGCGCGGGCACGGGTGTCGGTAATGCCCTGGATCGCCAGCGCGATGCGGGCGATGCTGCGCACGTCCAGGTCGGGATCTGCCAGGCGGCGCCGCACGATTGCCGTGCATTCACCGATCAGCGACTCGCGCGACATCGTCAGCGTGTCCAGCCGGCGCTGTTCCTCGGATACTACCTGGCCGGCATAGTCGATGACGGCGACGGAGAGGAAGTTCAGCGACAGCACCACGGTCATTACCGCGGCCGCTTCCGGATTGAGGCTGAGGCCGACCTGCGGCCGGCCGCGTTTGAGCGAGCCGGCCTCGCTCGGCTTGCTTTCGGTCAGGATGCCTTCGACGATCAAGTCGGAGGAAATCGCCGAGATGGTCGAATGGCTGAGGCTTGTGGTCGCGGCGATTTCGGTGCGGGACGGTTGTCCGGCCTGGCGCACGGCCGCAATTACCATCGCCCGGTTGCGGCGACGCAGATCGTCGTGGCGGATTCCGACCGACATGTTCTTTCACGTCCTCCCGGTCGCCGCGGTTCTTCCTGCCCTGGAACGCTGTCGGTGACGCAGGTAAATACTGGCAGAAGCTGCACGCCCTGTCATTTATTTATTCCGAGACTCGAAAAAAACTCGAAATGACATCAAAATCCATCAGAATCGATGTTGACAGCGTTCGGACGTTGGCCCAGTGTTTTTTCGAGGCTCGAAAAAATAGGGCTTCTGTGCCGGCCCTCGGGTCAGTTTGGTCGCGCCATACGCGGCGCAGGGAGGATAATATGAAAAGATTCACAGCCGCCATCCTGGCGGGTGCCGCCATGTCGCTGACGCTCGCGTCTGTCGCGCAGGCGAAGGACAAGGTCGTCGGCGTTTCGTGGTCCAATTTCCAGGAAGAGCGTTGGAAGACCGACGAGGCCGCCATGAAGACGGCGATCGAGGCCGCCGGCGACAAGTACATCTCCGCCGATGCGCAGTCCAATCCCGGCAAGCAGCTCACCGATGTCGAAAGCCTGATTTCGCAGGGCGCCAATTCGCTGATCATCCTGGCGCAGGACGCCTCGGCCATCGGCCCTGCGGTGCAGAAGGCGCTGGACGAAGGCATTCCGGTCGTCGGCTATGACCGGTTGATCGAAAACAAGGACGTCTTCTATCTGACCTTCGACAACAAGGAAGTCGGCCGCATGCAGGCCCGCGAAGTGTTCAAGGTCAAGCCGGAAGGCAACTACGTCTTCATCAAGGGCTCCGGTGCCGATCCCAATGCCGACTTCCTGTTCTCGGGCTCGATGGAAGTGCTCAAGGAAGCCATCGACAGCGGCAAGATCAAGAATGTCGGCGAAGCCTACACGGATGGCTGGCTGCCCGCCAACGCCCAGAAGAACATGGAACAGTTCCTGACCGCCAACGACAACAAGGTCGACGCGGTGGTCGCGGCCAATGACGGCACCGCCGGTGGCGTCGTCGCGGCGCTGACGGCGCAAGGCCTTGCCGGCACAGTGCCGGTCTCGGGTCAGGACGGCGACCACGCCGCGCTGAACCGTATCGCGCTCGGCACGCAGACCGTTTCGGTATGGAAGGACGCGCGTGAGCTCGGCAAGACCGCCGCCGAGATCGCTTCGCAGCTCGCAGACGGCAAGAAGACCGGCGACATTGCCGGCGCCAAGGACTTCACGACGCCGGGCGGCAACACCGTCAAGTCGCTGTTCCTGACCCCGATTGCCATCACCAAGGACAATCTCAACCTCGTCATCGACGCTGGCTGGATCAAGAAGGAAGAAGTCTGCACGGGCGTCGCTGCCGGCACCGTCGCGGCCTGCAACTAAAAGCTGGCTTGTGCCTGCATTCTCAACGCCGCGGCCCAAAAGCCGCGGCGTTTTCTCAAAAACTTTTGTGTTTCCGCATCATGCGGATAGCTTCTAGGCTGGGCTCCGGCATGCGCGTCAGACGGCCAGTCGGTGGGAGGAAATCATGACCGATACGACGTCCAACCCACAGGCCGATACGGCGCGCGCGTCGGAACTCGGGGCCGTCGCCCGGTTCCTGAAGGCGACCGAGATCGACACCCGCATGCTCGGCATGATCGGTGCGCTGCTGGTCATCTGGATTGGGCTGCATGTCATTTCCAGCCTGCGCCTGGGCGTCAACCCGCTCGATTTCGACAGCCGCACCTTTCTCACGCCGCGCAATCTGTGGAACCTGTCGGTGCAGACATCCGCGGTTGCCATCATGGCCTGCGGCATGGTGCTGGTCATCGTCATGCGCAACATCGACCTGTCGGTCGGTTCCGCCGAGGGCCTGATCGGCATGGTAATGGGATTTGCTCAGGTTCATTTCCTGGTGCGCTTTGTCGGGCTCGAACTCGGCAATCCGTGGATCTGGGTCCTGGCGCTGGTCATCGGCCTGGCGCTTGGCCTGTTGATCGGCGCCTTTCAAGGCTTCGTCATCGCCTATCTCGAAGTGCCCGCCTTTATCGTGACGCTGGGTGGCCTGCTGGTCTGGCGCGGTGCGGCCTGGTGGGTCACGTCAGGCCAGACCGTGGCGCCGCTCGACGCCACCTTTCAGCTGATGGGCGGCGGGCCGGCGGGATCGATCGGCGCGACCTGGAGCTGGGTCGTCGGGATCGTCGCCTGCCTCGCCGTGGTGTTTGGGCTGTTCAACGGCCGGGTGCAGCGCAAGCGTTTCCGGTTTCCGCTACGTCCGATCTGGGCCGAGACGCTGCTCGGAGTCGTCACCTGCGGCGCCATCATGGGCGCGGTCTGGCTCGCCAATTCCTATCCCTGGCCGATCGGCATCGTGAACAGATATGCGGCCGCCAACAACATCACCCTTCCCGAAGGCGGCCTGTTCATCGCCCACGGTATCGCCATACCGGTGCTGATGGCGGTCGCCGTCGGGCTGGTCATGACCTTCATCACCAACCGCACCCGCTTCGGCCGCTATGTCTTTGCCATCGGCGGCAATCCCGAGGCGGCCAATCTCGCCGGCATCAACACGCGCTGGATCACCATGAAGGTGTTCATGATCATGGGCGTGCTGGCCACGATCGCCGCGGCAATCTCCTCGGCCCGGCAGAATTCGGCCACCAACGTGCTTGGAACGCTCGACGAACTGCTGGTCATTGCAGCCGCCGTAATCGGCGGCACGTCGCTTGCCGGCGGATCGGGAACGATCATCGGCGCCATGCTGGGCGCGCTGCTGATGCAGTCGCTGCAGTCCGGCATGGTGCTGCTCGGCGTCGACTCGCCGCTGCAGAGCATCGTCGTCGGGGCCGTACTGGTCATCGCCGTGTGGCTCGACACCGTCTATCGCAAGCGCGTCTAGGAGGGCATGCCATGATTGACAAGACTGCTCCTGCAGCCACCGCGCTGATCGACATGAGGAACATCTCGATCGCGTTTGGCGGCATCCGCGCCGTCGACGACGCCTCGATCGATCTTTTCCCCGGCGAGGTCGTGGCGCTGCTCGGCCATAATGGCGCCGGCAAGTCGACATTGATCAAGATCCTGTCCGGCGCCTACAAGCGCGATTCGGGCCAGATCTTCGTCAACGGCGAGGAGGCATCGATCTCCAATCCACGCGACGCCAAGAAATATGGCATCGAGACGATCTACCAGACGCTGGCGTTGGCCGACAATGTCGATGCCGCCGCCAATCTGTTCCTCGGCCGCGAGCTGATGACCGCCTGGGGCACGCTCGACGACGTTGCCATGGAGGCCGAGGCGCGCAAGGTGATGGGTCGGCTCAATCCCCGGTTCCAGCGCTTCAAGGAGCCGGTGATCAAGCTGTCGGGCGGCCAGCGGCAATCGGTGGCGATCGCGCGTGCGATCCTGTTCAACGCCCGCATCCTGATCATGGACGAGCCGACGGCGGCGCTTGGTCCGCAGGAAACGGCGCAGGTCGGCGAACTGGTCAAGCAGCTCAAGTCCGACGGCATCGGCATCTTCCTGATCAGCCACGACATCCACGATGTGTTCGAGCTTGCCGACCGGGTCTGCGTCATGAAGAACGGCCAGGTCGTCGGCACCGCCCGCACCACCGATGTCACCCAGGACGAGGTGCTGGGGATGATCATTCTGGGCAAATGCCCGCCGGGCGCCATTCCCGGACCGGGCGCGCTGAAGATAGCGGCCTGAGATCGAGCCAGATCGCGGTTGCCGGACAAGTGATATGCCAGCCGTAAGGATGGCTTGGCCTTGGCATTGTGTTGGCACGGCGACTTGCCCATAAAGGTCCGACATTGCTCAGGGACCGCACGATCCGTTGAAGAAGCTTTTTCCGATCATCGCCTTTATCGCCGTCGCGCTGATCAGCATGGTGATGGCAGGTTTTGCCTATTTCGCCACGCAGGAAGCCGCGCGCATCAAGTTCGAGGCGACTGCCGACGATGCGCTCAACCGGATCGAGAGCCGCATCGACCTGCATCTGTCGCTGCTGCGCTCAACGCAGGCCCTGTTCGACGCCCGCAATGGCGATATTTCTCGCAATGAGTTCAAGGCGTTCTTCAACGCGCTCGATGTCGACAAGAATTTCGCCGGCTTGCGCGGTATCGGCTTCCTCAGGCTGGCAAAGGCGGGCGACGAGGCGACGGTCGAACGCGATATGCTGCACGATTATGGCGACAGTCATCCAATCTATCCGGATACCACTCAACCCTGGCGCACCCCTATCGTGCTGTTCGAACCGCTGGATCCATCCAATCAAGCCGGCATCGGCTATGACATGTTCAGCGAACCGGCGCGGCGTGTGGCGATCGAAAAGGCGATGTCCGACGACCAGCAGCACGCCAGCGGGCTGGTGCAATTGGGCCAGGACACGGGCGCCGCGCAGACGTTCACCGGCTTCTTCGTTTTCGTGCGGCTCAATGTCGAAACCGCTCCCGACGTCATCAATGCTTCGAGATCCTCGACGGCCGGTTTTCTCTATGCGGCCTTTCGGGCTCGCGATCTGTTCCAGACCGCGCTCAGCCGGTCGCCGTTGCTGCCGGTCAACACCGAAATCTATGATGGCGATGGTGCCGTGAACGGCGATAATCTGCTGTTCCGGTCGGAGACGCCGCCGGCGTCGACTTTCGGCGACAGGCTGCTGGTCACCCGAAAGATCATCGTCGCCGGACGGCCGTGGACTGTCCTGTTCCGGCCGACAAGCGCCTTCTCGCAGCCGTCGTCGCGCGCCATTCCGGTGATGCTGGGGCTGTTCGGCCTGCTGTTGGCGGGCGCCATCGCGCTGGTGGCGCGCTATCAGGAGCGGGCCTATGAGGCAGCGTCGCGATTGCACGAAACGACGGAAAAGAGCCTGATCGAAAAAGACCTGATGCTGCAGGAGATGAAGCATCGCATCAAGAATTCGATTACCAGGGTGCTGGCTATCGCGCGCCAGACGGCGTCGCGGGCTACCGACGTCAACGAGTTTTCCGCATCCTTCTCGGCCAGGCTGCAGGCGATGGCGGCGTCCCAGGATATGCTGACGCGCTCGCGCTGGCAGAAGGCCGATCTTGGCGATCTCCTGCGCATCGAGCTGGGTCAGGTGTTCGGCAAGGAGCTACCCGATGAGCTGTTGTCGGGACCACAGGTGCTGCTCGACGAAACCACGACGCAAGCGCTCGGCCTGACCTTCCACGAACTGGCGACGAATGCGCTGAAATACGGCGAAGCCGGCAATTCCGTCGGCGCGCTGAAAGTGGACTGGTCGGTCGAAGGGCGCGGGCGCGACAGGACGCTGGCTCTCAATTGGCGCGAAAACGGGCAGACCAAACTCGAAGCGCCAGCCAAGACCGGATTCGGCACCAAGCTGATCGATCTCAACGTGACGCGCGAACTGCGCGGTACGATTAAACGCGATTACCAGGCCAATGGGCTGAACGTGGAAATCAAAATTCCACTCGCCAACTGAGCGCGACCTTCACCCGAAAAGGATCAAGCGTCCAGACATGAAAAATCCGAAGGCCAGCGGACCGGCCTCCGGATCGACGTTTCGATGATCGCCGAATTAGTTGCAGCGAGCCGTGTAGATCCGGCCGCGATGATCGCGATATTGGCAATAGCCGTTGCGCAGATTGCGCACCAGCAGGCCGGAACCGGCACCAACGGCCGCGCCGATCAGCGCACCCTTGCCGCCGCCGACCAAGCCGCCGACACCGGCGCCGATCAAGCCGCCGCCAACCACGTCCTGCTCGGTCGAGGTGCAGCCGCTGACGGCAACCACCGCAACCAGTGCAATAATCATCTTCCGCATAGAGTCACTCCTCACTTTTTGTCCTCACTTGGTAAAGCTCCAGCTGCCATTTAGCATGAAATGACGGCCTTTGCTGCTGCAATCTATTGTTGGCGAAGATAGTCTTTTTCTGGGCGTGCCGCGTTCGACGCCATTACGAGGCTGGAAATTGCCAAAGACGCGTCAAGCGTACCATCGGCGCGCACATTCCAGACGATCTTATCATAGTCGTCTTCAAGCGCCGGATCGACGGCAAGGCATTTGGCGACGATGTTGTCAGCCTGCCCTTGCACGTCGCCCAAGGCGAACGGGCGTTCGGCCACGCATTGCTCGGCGCTCGCGAAAACGCTTCTGGGTACCTGGAGTTCACGGCAGTCGGCCATCGTGTTCGAGCAACCGATGACCAGCAGCAATGCAGCGATATGTTCCATGGCGGGAAGTCCTCTCGCCATAGTAACGGTCTACATTCGCCAAAGTTCCTGGCTCGCTGGGCCGGGCAGGGAAGTAAGAGGGCGACAATCGATTCTGTCACCGGCCGAAACGAGCTGGCCTCAGACCAATTGGTACAGGGCGACCACCGCGATCACGGCCAGCAGGCCCAGCGCGACAAGGCGCAAGGCCCCATTGGGAACAGGGGCCAGCGGTGGCGCGGATGCCTCGGAGTCCTCAAACTCGCCCATGGAAATCCGGGCGGCCTGCTCCAGTCTGTTCATGTCGGCAACCGTCAAGGCATTCCTCCCGCACCATGCTGCAATCCTGCTGCGGAAATGTTCGGTGATGCAACAAGTTCCAGCGGTATCTGGGAAAAACAGCATCTGCTTTTATGGTGAACAGCTGGTTAAGGAAGCTCGGGTCGCTCAATCCGTCTCGAAATTGCCGTGCGGAACGACAAGGCGGTACTCGAGACGGCCAGCCGCGATTTCGAGCGTCGCCGTTCCGTTCAGCGACGTCGGCACGACCCGTTCGAGTGCGACGCTGCCGAAGCGCTTCTCGCTACGCCTAACATCACTGGCTCCGATTGCCTCGGCCCATGTCAGGGACAGGGAGGTTCCCGTGTCGGCGGCGGTCAGGTTAGCTGTAACATCGACGAATCCATCGGGCCGCGACAGGGCGCCATAGCTCACCGAATTGACGGCGAGTTCATGCATCGCAAGGCCGATATGCAGGGCAGCGTTGGGATTGAGATAGGGGTTTGCCCCCTGAAATCTCAGGCTGCGAACCGGATCGCCGCCGTAGCGGCCCACCTGGCCCGATACGAGTTCGCGAAGTGCTGCACCCCGCCAGTTGGAAGAGGTCACGAGATCTTGGGACGAAGCCAGCGATTGCAGCCGGCCGCGAAAGCGTGTCAGGAAATCGCCGATGCTGTCGGAGTAGCGACCGGTCTGGGTGGCTATGCTCTGGATGATCGCCAGCAGGTTTTTGGAGCGATGGCTTACCTCCCGCAACAGCGTCGTCAGGGTCTGCTCGCGGCGCTTTTGCTCGGTCGTCTCGACCATTGTGGTGACGACGCCTTGCACCGTGCCGCCGTCGCCGTGGTCGGCATCGATCCAGACCTCAAACCAGCGGCTGCCATCCTCGACGGGAACGCTGATCTCGAGACGTTGGGGGTTGCCGGATGCAATGACGTCGCGCTTGGCCGCGCCGATGCGGTCGGCCTGCGCCTCCGGCAGAATACCGATGCTGTCGGTGGTGTCCGAAACCCAGGGCGCACGCATGTTGCGCGCCCATACGGTTTTCATCTCGCGATCCTGGTAGAGAACGGAAATGCCGGCATTGTGCAACGCGTGAAGAAGGGCGCGGCCGAGCTGCATGCCGCTTTCGGCAGGATGGAGGGCGATGACTTCATCGCTTTGCACGTCGTCCTTCCTGTTTCCGGTCCTGGAACCCATCGGCCAAACTGTCCACCCAATTCAGGCTGAACGGCTCACCGGTGAATGGGTTCCAAACAGGTTTCCCGAACCCGCCGCCAAAAAACGGTCCGCCGGACGGCGTCCTTTAGGACACCGCCCGGCGGTGGCTGGAAACCGTTTGAGGGGTGCGGCTTCCAGTGTTCGGCCGTTCGTTGTTATGAAGCCCGTTTGAACAGGCCCGCAAGAAGCGAAATGACCAGGAAAGCGAGGAAGATGAAAAACAATATCTGCGCTATGCCGGCAGATGTACCGGCGATGCCGCCGAAACCAAGCGCGCCGGCGATGATCGCAACGACGAGAAATACGAGCGCCCAGTAAAGCATGATGCATCTCCTTCGAATGGTGCGATAAAAACGTGGGTGGCTGCGGTTTGTTCCCACCCTTTGCCGAAAAAGACCGAGCTTGCAAATCGTTCAAGCAGGAAGCGCGCAGGAATTTCACCGTCGCCGCCCGCGTGCATCAGGCGGCACGATTACCACTTCCCCAATTCACGACTATGCGGCGGCTTTCGCCTGGCGGTCAAAGAACAGTGCCTGGCTGATCAGCGCCTTGACCATGTCGGGATTGAACGGCTTGGTGACCAGAAAGGCCGGTTCCGGCCGTTCGCCGGTCAAGAGGCGCTCGGGGAAGGCGGTGATGAAGATGACCGGCACCGACGTCGATGACAGGATCTCGTTCACGGCCTCGATGCCGGAACTGCCGTCGGCAAGCTGGATGTCGGCCAGCACCATCTTCGGCCGTGTCTTGCCGAACATCATCACTGCCTCGGCATGGGTGCGCGCCGTTCCAACGACGCGGTGCCCGAGGCTCTCTACCATTTCTTCGATATCCATGGCGATCAGTGGTTCATCCTCGATGATCAGAACGTCGGTTGCCACCTGACGGGATATCTCGTTGCTCGCCTGGGCTAGCAGCTCTGAAAACTCCTGGTCGCCGACGTCGAGGATCTCAGCCGCTTCGTCCTCGCTGAAGCCTTCGACAGCCACGAGCAGAAAGGCCTGACGAGGCCGCGGCGCGATCGCATTCAGATTGGCGGCGGTGCGCTGTTCCCACGCCGATTGCGCCTGCTCCTGCGGGACGCGGATGGCGACGGATGTGAACAGCTTGGCGAAAACCTTGTACAGCGCGATGCGGTCGCTCGATGCTTCGGGAAATATCTCGATATCGGCGATGATGGCCTCGAGCATCGCGGCTACCAGCGCATCACCACTCTCTTGCGACCCGGAAACAGCCCGCGAGAAGCGGCGCAGGAAGGGCAGATGTGGTGCGATGGTGGCGGATAAGCTCATGGTAAGACGTCTCCCTCAGAATGACGTGATTGCATAGGTCAAGCTGACTGCAAGCCCTGACGTTAACGCGGATTTTTTGAAAAAGTTCCGCCTCGACGGAACAAAAGCCGGGGAGTGGCGTTTGTGGTCGGGATGGGCAACCAGACGAGGGCGCCGCTTGCGTTGTGTTGAGTATGATAAGAGCGGCTTGAGCGCTGGGAATACAAGGGCAAAATGAAGGATATGACGAAAGATATTCTGGCTGGCGCCGAGAGCAGGCGCCGGAACGGTTCTGGTGATGCTCTTGGACCGAACTCCGAAATCGGACGCAAACTCAAACAATATTACGACGCGCTGGTCTCCGACGATGTGCCGGATCGCTTTTCCCAGTTGCTTAGCCAGCTGGAACAGGCTGAACCCGCACAGAAGAAGGACTGAGGCATGGCCGCGGTCTCCCAAGGCTTCAAGACCGATCTGCTTGGGGCAATCCCAAGTCTGCGCGCGTTCGCCGTGTCGCTGACTCAAAATGCCGATAAAGCCGACGACCTCGTCCAGGAAACGCTCGTCAAGGCTTGGGACAAGCATGAGAGCTTCCAGCCCGGCACCAACCTCAAGGCCTGGCTTTTCACCATCCTGCGCAACGAGTTCTATTCGCAGATGCGCAAGCGCGGGCGCGAAGTGCAGGACAGCGACGGTATCATGACGGCCAGGCTTGCCGTTCATCCGGCTCAGCACGGCCAGCTTGACCTGAAGGATTTTCGTGGGGCGCTGGAACAATTGCCGGAGGACCAACGCGAAGCCATCATCCTCATCGGCGCGTCTGGTTTCTCCTACGAGGAGGCCGCCGAGATCTGCGGTTGCGCGGTGGGGACGATCAAGAGCCGCGTCAGCCGAGCCCGTACGCGCTTGCAGGAGATCCTGAAAATATCAGGCGAGGACGAGTATGGTCCGGACGCAATTTCGGCCCAGGTAACGAGCTCGCCGGCAAGCTGACCGCGATCGTGTCTCAAGCGCGTCCGCAGGCCGCGGCGACCGCTTGCACGAGGTCTTCACCCGAATAGGGTTTGCCAATCAGCCTGACGCCCGGAAACGATGCCTTGATCTCCTCTGCATCCGAATAGCCCGACGCAAACACGAAAGGTATGCCTGCCGCGCGCAGGCCGGAGGCGAAATCGATCGTCGAGACACCGCCCAGCATCAAGTCGACAATGGCTGCATCGAATCGCGTGGCGACCTCGCGGCCATCGACCTCGGTCAGGTCACGGGCGATCACCACCTCATCGGCGCCATGGTCGCGGCAAAGCTGCTCGACATCCATGGCGATCAGAAATTCGTCCTCCAGGACCAGAATCCGCAATCCGTCAAGCAATGTGGGCACAGGCAAAGACTCCTTGAAACGCCGGAGTCATGATCGCTAATTCGCTTGCTGTCATTTAAAAAAGACATGTGGCAAGCGGGCGGAATCTCAATCCTTGCAACGGGAAACGCGCTCCTCCAAGAGCGGGCTTTCGAAGGGGGTCGAAATGTCAGTCCAGAACAATAGCGCTTTCTCCAGCCGCCAATATCCTTGCGAGAACTGCCCATTGCGGCCGTTGCCGATTTTCCGCGATTTCGAAAAACAGGAACTGGCGTTCATCAGCAAATTCAAGAAGGGCGAACTCGCAGTCGAAAAGGGTGGCACGGTGCTGGTGGAGGGAAGCCATAGCGCCCATCTCTACACCGTGCTCTCCGGCTGGGCGTTTCGCTACAAGTTGTTGCGGGACGGCCGCCGCCAAATCCTCAACTATCTCATGCCCGGCGATCTGATCGGCCTGCAAGGCAGTGTGATGGGCGAGATGCAGCATTCCGTGGAGGCACTGTCGCCGATGCTGCTGTGTGTTTTCGAGCGCGAATATCTGCATGAGCTGTACCGCAATCATCCCGGGCTGGCCTATGACATCACCTGGATCGCATCGCGTGAAGAGCGGATGCTGGACGAGAACCTGCTCAGCCTCGGGCGCCGCAGTGCGATCGAGCGCGCTGCCTATCTCATCGCCTTCATCGGCAGCCGCGCCAAGGTCGTCGGACTGAATGGCAACCAATCTGTCCAGATACCGATCACGCAACAGCACATTGCCGATACGCTCGGCCTGTCGCTGGTTCACACTAACAAGACGATCCGCAAGCTGATGGATCGCAAGCTGATCGTCTGGCGCGACGGCGGCTGCGTGGTCTCCGACAATGAAGGCCTCAAGCGGCTCGCCGGCTGGGAAGGGCTGGGTGAAGCGCGCCGGCCATTAATCTGAGGAAGCGTCTCTTGCCGGAGCCGACGGACCGGTGCGCGCCGATGCGTTTTCGGCTACTTTGTCCCAATGCCGGAACCTTGAGGCGGGCAGCGCGTTTGAAACCAAGCAATCACAAGGAGTTAAGCCATGGCCACTGCCGCAGGAAAGACCGCAAACGACGCCCGTGCAAATGCGGACCTGGAAGCCGACATCAGGCAGTTGAAGGCCGACATCGACAAGCTCACCAAACAACTGGCCAAGACCGGCGAGCATGGTTATGGCACCGCGCGCCGCGCAGCCACGGAAGGGGTCGAGCAGTTGCGTGCGCAGGGCGAAGCAGCCTTTGATAGCCTGCGCAGCAATGCCAAGGACATCGAAGCGCAGATGATGGCAAGTGTACGCGAAAAGCCGGTGACGTCACTGGCGATCGCCGCCGGCGTCGGCTTCCTTTTCGCGCTCATCGCGCGTCGCTAGTCGCGCTTCGGATGGGAATGCTGGCAACCCTGATCTCGGGTCTCGCCTCGGGGGAGACCGTGGCCGCCATATACCGGGCGCGCACGGCGGCAATCGTCTATATGATCGCCATGGCCGCCGCACTTTGCGGTCTCGGCTTTCTTGTCGGGGCCGCCTATATCTGGACGGCGATGCGCTATGGGCCGCTTGCCGCGGCACTGGGGTTCGGCGTCGGTTTTCTGGTGCTTGCCGGGGTTGTCCTGCTGGTCTACCGGATATCGGCAGGCTCGCGCGCCCGGCGCCGGGCGCAGCGCCGCAATGCCGACATGAAGGCGATCGGCATCACCGCCGCACTCGCCGTGCTGCCGAGCCTGCTTAAGGGAAAAGGCGGTCTCGGCGTCATTCTGGGGCCGGCCGTGGCCCTCGCGGCCTACGCCATCTACCGCGAGAATGTGAAATCCGACGATCCGGACGAGAGCGAGCGGAGATAGAGCTGTCGGGAGGTCACTTCGACAGATCTTCCAGGGGCATCGATATTTCGGCAAATACGCCTTCCGGCCGGAATTCATGGGTCACTTCGCTGGAAATGACCTTGGCAAGGCTGCGGCGAATGAGGATCGAGCCGAAGCCGTGCCGATCCGGCGGAGCGACTTGCGGGCCGCCGCTTTCACGCCAGGTCAGCACAAGACGCCGGGCATCCCTCCTGCCTTGCGTCCTCCAGCCGAGGTCGACCCTGCCTGACGGCACCGACAGCGAGCCATATTTCAGCGCGTTGCTGGCGAGTTCATGCAGGATCAGGCCAAGCCCGATGGCCTGGTCGGGCGACAGCAGCAGGTCGTCGCCGGAGATCGTCATGCGCGGCTGCTCGGCCGTTTCGAAAGGTTTGACCTCGATTTGGACGAGTTCACTGATGCCGATGCCACGCCACTCGCGGTCCGACAACAGATTGTGGGCGATGCCCAAGGCCTGAAGCCTGGCGCCGAAGGCCTCGAGGAACTGGCTTGGCTGGCGGGCATGGCGCACGGTCTGTGTTGCCAGCGCCTGGACGGTCGCCAAAGTGTTCTTGACGCGATGGTTGAGCTCACGCAGCAGCAGCCGTTGCCGTTCGTCGCCGAGCTTGCGCTCGGAGATGTCGTAGTTGACGCCGAAGATCAATGTCGGCTTGCCGTCGCCGTCACGCTCGATCACACGGCCGCGCGTGGCGAGCCAGCGCGGCGGGTGAAAGCCCTTCACCCGGTATTCGCCGAAATAGTCGTCGCTGCCGGTCAGGGCGTCGCGAAAGCGGGTTTCGGTCTGGTAGACGTCACGCGGATCGATGGCGGTGAGGATGTCGCGTGCGCGCAACCGGTTGGAGCGCGGCAGGTTGAACAGCTCCGACATCAATGTGTCGCATTCGATGATATCGGTACGGATATCCCATGCCCAGCTGGCGAGCGATGCCGCATCGAGTGCGATGGCGCGCCGTTTTTCCTCGCGAACCAGTGCGGCCTCGGCGATCGTGCCGCTGCGGGTTGCGTCCTTGAGGGTGAACAGGCTGGCGGCGAGGCCGGCGAGCGCCTTCAACTGGTCGAGCTCGGCGCGGGATGGAGAACCATGCGGCTCGCGGTCGAGCACGCACAGCGTGCCGATGCGGGCACCTGCCACGATCATCGGTGCGCCGGCATAGAAGCGGACATGGTGCTTTCCGGTGACCAGCGGGTTTGTCTTGAAACGGGGGTCCGTCGTTGCATCCACGACAACCATCGGCTCGTCGCCGGCGGCAATCGCATGGGCGCAGAACGAGACGTCGGTCGTGGTTTCGGTCTCGTCCAGGCCGAAGCAGGATTTGAACCACTGCCGTTCCAGGTCGACGAGTGTGACCAGAGCAATCGGCGCCTGCATCACCGCCGCGGCAAGGCTGCTGACGCGGTCGAAATCCGGGTCGGCCGCCGTATCCAGCATCTCCAACCCGTGCAGCACAGCGAGCCGGTCAACATCCCTGACTGCGCGCGCAACTTCGGCGGGCAGCTCGGGCACTGTTTGCGTCTTGCCAGTCACCCCAATTGCCTCGTCCCGGTCATCGCCGCCGCATGCTTGCGACGGTGCAAGGCCAACGCGCTTTTCCGGAACCATCCTAGCGAGGAACCGTTACCCGACAATGATTTGCCGAGCGCGCCAGTTGGTGCAGAATGAGACAGGGATCGAGCATGGCCAAGATCATTCCAGAAAACAAGGCCCGGCAGGGGCGATGGGGCTGGCATGGATTTCGAATCCTGATCGCCGCATTGCTTCTGGTGTTTGCCGCGTGGGGCATTGCCGAGATCTATGGAGTGTTGATCAAGACGCCAACCAGCGATGAACAGCATGTCCCCACACCGCCCAACACCACCGAAGAGGCTCCTGCTGGTTAAAGCCGGTTTGTTGGATGCAACGCACCGCATCAGGCGGCTCTCGATTGAGCCGCGCTCGCCGGCACCAGTACATTCAGCGCGCCAGGCTGGATCTCGATTACCGTTTCACGGTCAAGCCTGACCAGTTCGCCGTCCATGACGGCGCGAAACTTGCGGCTGCTCGAATGGATTCTCAGCACCGTTCTGTTCGTCTGGTGGATTTCGACATGTTCGTTGTCGCGCCATTTGCCGCGCGCCACGTTGAAGAAGAACTTGACCAGTTCGGCGCGCTGCTTCGCCACCGTGACATAGACACCAAGCACGCCGCCCGCCGGATTGTCGGTGTAGGGCAAATGGCCTTCGCCGAACAAATTGTTGGTGACGCCAATGCCGGTGATGCGGGCCGCCATTTCGGCCTCGCCGATGCTGAGTGTCACATTCATCGCAGGTGGATTGTTGATCGTCGCCCAAGCCGCCTTGGCCGAGGCGCGGATCTTTCCCAACCGCGAACCGAACTCCATCTTCTGGCGCAGTTGCACCATCTTCGCATGCATGCCGATCGAGAACTGGTGCACGAAAGGTTGGCCATTGGCCGTCGCCACGTCCACTGCGATGATTTCGCCGTCGGCGAAGGATTTCAGCGCGCCGTCGAGCGACTGCGGAATGCCCAGCCCGCGTGCGAACAGGTTCATGGTGCCGGCCGGCAATATGGCTAGCGCCTTCTTCGTGCCCATCAGCCGGGCAGCCGCGGCGGAAATGGTCCCGTCGCCGCCACCCGCCAGCACGATGTCGACCGAGCGACGCGAAGCTGCGCTGTCGAGCGTTTCCACCACGTCCTTGCCGGCGACAATTTCGATGCTGAGCGAGTGACCCGCCGCTTCCAGCGTTTGATGCATCCGGTCGGAGAATGCGGCGAGGTCGGTGGTGCGCAAAGTGCCGCCATCCCGGTTCAGCACCGCTGCGAATTTCATGCCCCGCTCCACCATGTCAGCCGAAAAGTGGCCGGGACACACCCAGCCGATGGCTGAAACGCGGCGGCGACGGAAAGGTTCCCTAGCTACGCGTGGGCTGCCCGGCGGCCCGATATTTCTGTGGTTTCGTTTCCCGGACGGCAGCGGTTTGTCGGAACAACAGACTGGTCACGACGTTGTGAACCTGTAGATGCCGCGTCCGATTTCCCCAGCGAAGACGCGGCGCATGAGATCAGGCACGAGGAGAGACTATCATGATCCGCAATCTTTTAGCCACGACCGCACTCGCAACACTGATCGCCACCGGCGCTTATGCGCAGAGTGCGACGACCCCGACGCCGGCGCAGAGCCCCGCCGTTCAGGAGTCAGGCGCTGCAGCAGTCCGCGCAGAGGGCAGCATCGTCACCAACATCATCGGTGAATCCGTCTACAACGGCACCGGCGATGATGCCGAGAACATCGGCAAGGTCAGCGACGTCGTCTTCGACAAGGATGGGCAGGCGAAATCCGTTGTCATCGACGTCGGCGGTTTTCTGGGCGTCGGCGCCAAAAGCGTTGCCTTCGACTACAGCAAGCTGCAGTGGGCCGAAAAGAATGGTGACCGCTGGCTGGTGGCCCCGACGACCAGGGACGAGCTGACGGCACAGGCAGAATTCGACAGCAAGCCCTACGCGCCGGCCCCGGCGCCTGCCGCATCGACCGACGCGACAGCACCGACGGCACCCGCTACGACGGATACGGCACAAAAGCCGGCCGACATGAACGCCGCACCGGCGGAACCGGTGAAGCGCGCGGATGGTAACCTTGCCACCAACATCATCGGTGAAAACGTCTATAACGGCACCGGCGACGACGCGCAGAATATCGGTGACGTCAATGACATCGTGCTGACTAGGGAAGGCAAGGCCGAGTCCCTTGTCATCGGTGTTGGTGGTTTCCTTGGTCTCGGCGCCAAGAACGTCACCTATGACTTCTCCAAGGCGCAGTGGGCCGAGAAGGATGGCGACCGCTGGCTGGTCGCCCAGACCACCAAGGAAGAGCTGCAGGCGCAGCCGGATTTCGACCGCAAGGCCTATGATCCGGCGCCGGCAACGACGGCTTCCAATGAGCCTGCGGCCACCGCTCCGGCAGCTGTGCCCTCTGACACCACGGCTCCTGCTGTCGCTCCGGCAGACAAGACCGCCGAAGCTCCGGCCGCGACGACCCCTGACGCCTCGGCTCCCGACCAGACACAGACTGCCGCCATCGACAAGTCGACGTTGACCGAGATGCCGGTCGGCGAGATTCGTGCCGATGACCTGAAGGGCACGACTGTCTACGGCGCCAACGACGCCAGGGTCGGCGAGATCGGCGATGTCGTGCTTGCGCCCGACAAGAAGGCCGACGCGGTGATCGTCGACGTCGGCGGCTTCCTCGGCATCGGTGAGAAGGAGGTCGCGGTCGGCATGGATAATCTCAAATTCATGACCGATAAGGACGGCAACAAATATCTTTACACGACCTTCACCAAGGAACAGCTTGAGGCTCAAACCGCCTATGACAAGGGCAGCTATGCCGAACAGCGCGATCAGCAGCGCATGATCGTAAGGTAATTCTGTTCAGCCAAATGAAGCCCGCGCTGGCAACGGCGCGGGCTTTATTTATGTGTGGCCAGGTGGCAGGCCAGCGGCATGGCCGACTAGGCCGTTCTCGGTCAATTCGGCCAGTGCCAACGACTGGTCGAGATGTTCGGCCCGCCAGGCGAGCAGCCGTTCGGCGAATTCCAGGCGCACGGTGAGATGACTGGGGTCGGCCGCGAGATTGTCCAGCTCGCCCGGATCGTTTTCCAGATCGAACAGCAGCGGCGGCAGGTTGCCGCCGAAATGCACATACTTGAAATGTTCCGTGCGGATAACGGCGAGGTTGCATTGACGTGCGGCGATGCCGAAATGGTTTTCGGCCTCGCCCGCGGCAATCGAGCGGAAGTCAAACTCCCAATGCGCGGCATCGCGCCACGCCGCAGGGGTTTCTCCGCTCAGGAACGGCTTCAGCGAGGCGCCGTCGAGATGCGGCGCGGGCTTTTCGCCGAGTAGGTCGAGAAGGGTCGGCAAAATGTCGACCGCTTCGGTGAAGCTGTCGACACGGCCGCCGGCAGCCTTGCCGTGGCGCGGATCGCGGACAATCAGCGGAATGTGGTAGCTGCCGTCGAAATAGCCGCCCTTGCCCAGCATGAAATGGTCGCCCATCATCTCGGCATGGTCCGAGGTGAGCACGATGATGGTGTCGTCCCACGCGCCCGCGGCCTTAAGTGCTTGCCAGACGCGGCCGAGCTGCGCGTCGACCTCGGAAATCATGCCGTAATAGATCGCGCGGATGCGGCGAAAATCGTCTTCGCTCCAGTCGTGCACCTTGTCTCTGGCTTCGGGCCGGAATTTTATCTGTTTCTGCCGGCCGAGATCATAGGCTAGATAGGGATGGTTTTCCGCCTCTTCCTGCCAGCTTGCCGCGCGCCGGAAGGCCGGGCCGTCAGCCGGATCGTACATTGTATTGTAGGGCTCCGGGGCAATGAAGGGCGGGTGCGGGCTGATGAAGGAAAGATGCGCGAACCACGGCGCGGCGTGCTCCTGTTCGCCAAGCCAACGCGTGAATTCGCCGGTCAGGAAGGCCGCCGGGGTTTGTTGCCCGCGGTAGACGGGCGGCGCGTTGCTGATGGTGGTCCCGGCGCCGTCGGCCAGCGGACGGTGGATGTCGGGGGAGCCGGCGCTGGCGTCGACACCTTGCAGCTCCAGCCAGGATAGCCATTGCTTCTGGTGCTCCGGCAGCAACTGGCGCACCGTAAAGCCGGGCAGCACGCCTTCATAGCTTTGCAGCCGCGGATCGCCCTTGGCCAGCAGGCGCGGATCGAGCGAGACGTCGGTGTAGCCGAACAGCGTCGGATCATAGCCCAAGGCCCGAGCCGAGAGCGCGATGTTGCCGTGGCGCGCGTCGAGCGGCGTGCCGTTGCGGCAGACGCGGTTGTTCATCTGGTAGAGACCGGTGTAGAGGCAGGCGCGGGCGGGCGAGCAGGGCGCCGCGCCGCCATAGTGCCGCTTGAACAGCACACCCTCCCCGGCCAGTGCGTCGGCGTTCGGCGTCTGCACAACCGGATGACCGGCTGCGGACAGACAATCGCCACGCCACTGATCGCATGTGATCAGGAGAATGTTGGGCCGCCTGGCTTTTCCAGTCACTCACGATACCTTTGTCCCGGAATGTCGAATGCCGTTCATGGAAACGAATTCTGGCCACGGCGCAAGCCCGACTCTGCGAGCCAATTGGTGAACGAACTCTGTTCCATCGTTCACTTTTGCGACACAGTCCATTCTGTGTTTGCCGCCTTTGCGTAAACTGCTCGGGTCCTCATATTGGCATGGACAGCGGCGAGGGCCGCACAAGTACCAAGGGAAGGAGCAAGACAATGCTCGACCAGATCAAGGGCCTGCATCACGTCACGTCGATGGCCAGGGATGCCCGCCAGAACAACGATTTCTTCACCAGGAAACTCGGCCAGCGCCGGGTCAAGAAGACTGTCAATTTCGACGCGCCCGACGTCTATCATCTCTATTATGGCAATGAGACCGGCACGCCGGGTTCGGTGATGACCTATTTCCCTTTCCCCGACATCGGCAAGGGCCGGCATGGCGTCGGCGAAGTCGGAACCACCGTCTACTCGGTGCCGGAAGGCACGCTTGCCTATTGGGAAAAACGTTTTGCCGATGAGGGCGTCACCGGCCTCTCGCGCGAAGAGACCTTCGGCGAGAAGCGCCTGACTTTTGCCGGACCGGATGGTGACGGCTTCGCGCTGGTCGAGGGCAAGGGCGACGGCAGAGCGCCCTGGGCGAAAGGCGGTGTTCCGGTCGACCAGGCGATCCGCGGTTTCCATTCGGTATCGCTCAGGCTGAAGGATGGCGGCGCCACTGAGGAGCTGCTGAAGTTCATGGGCTATGAGGAAGTCGACAAGTCCGGCAATCTCAGGCGGCTGGCGGTGAAGAACGGCAATGGCGCCGATGTTATCGACATCGAATCGCTGCCGAGCACGGCCTTCGCCGATCTCGGTGCCGGCTCCGTCCATCACGTCGCCTTCGCGGTCGAGAACCGCGCCAGGCAGCTCGAGGTGCGCAAGGCGTTGATGGACACGGGCTATGGGGTGACGCCGGTGATCGATCGCGACTACTTCTGGGCGATCTATTTCCGCACACCGGGTGGCGTGCTGTTCGAAGTCGCCACCAACGAGCCGGGTTTCGATCGCGACGAGGATACCGCTCATCTGGGCGAAGCGCTGAAGCTGCCGTCGCAGCATCAGCACCTGCGGCCGTATCTTGAACAGCATCTGCAGAGCCTGGAAGGCTGAGGTCATGAGCAAGGACGCTTACATCCACAAGCTGCTGCCCGGTTCGCCGGGCGGTCCATTGCTGTTCGTCTTCCACGGCACTGGGGCCGATGAGAACCAGCTTCTGTCGCTGGGGCGCGATCTCGCGCCCCAGGCAACCATCATCTCGCCGCGCGGTGATGTGTTGGAACAGGGTGCCGCGCGCTTCTTTCGCCGCACCGGCGAGGGCGTCTACGATATGGACGATCTGGCGCGGGCGACGGATAAGATGGCGGGCTTCGTCAAGGCCCATGTAGAAGCAGCGAAGCCATCGGCCGTGCTGGGTCTCGGCTATTCCAACGGCGCCAATGTCCTGGCCTCGGTGGTGTTCGCGGTTCCGGCGCTGTTCGACGCGTCGGTGCTGATGCATCCGCTGATCCCGTTCGAGCCGCAGGTCAAGGGCAGCCTCGCCGGCCGCCATATCCTGATGACCGCCGGCAAGCGCGACCCGATCTGTCCGCCGAACCTGACCACGCGGCTCGAGGCCTATTTGCGTGCCGACGGCGCCGATGTCACAGTGGAATGGCACGATGGCGGGCACGAGGTGCGGCCAAACGAGATCGAGGCGGCACGGCGGTTCTTTGCCGATGCTGCCCAAGGAGCATAGCGATGCCTGAACAACTGCCTGAGATCGAACTTGAGGATCGCGGTTCCAAGGGCCGCTATGTCCTGCGTGGACCCGATGGCGCCGAGGCCGAGATGACCTTCACCAAGATCGGTGAGCACCAGATCATCATCGACCACACCGAAGTGCCGGACGTCTTTCGCGGCCAGGGTGCCGGGCTTCGGCTCGTCACCCGCGCCGTCGAGGATGCGCGTGCGGCAGGCAAGAAGATCATCCCGCTCTGCCCGTTCGCCAACGCCCAGTTCCGCCGCCATCAGGAATGGGCCGACGTGCTGAAGCGGTAGGGATTTCGTTGCTTGGAAACGGCGCGGCAAGCGGCTGCCATCCTGCCGGGGCGGCTTTGGCATTTGCGCGGGTGGCGCATCCTGCCTAAGTAGATAGGATATATCCTAGCCGCCGCGCCGACAAACGAACCGAATGATCCCCCAATGACCGAAACCGATCTCGTTCCCGTCTTCGACGGCCACAACGATACGTTGCTCAGACTCTATCAGTCGAAAGACACGGACGTCGAAAAACTGTTCATCGAGGGGAAATCGGGCGGCCATATCGACCTGCCACGCGCGAAAGCCGGCGGCTTCGCCGGGGGCATGTTCGCCATCTTTCCGCCGCCTGTCGAGAAATCCAGGCGCGGCGCCGTGCCCCTGGCGCCGAGCGTCGCCGAACCGCTGCCGCCCGAGGTTCCGCGCAATGAGGCGCTGACCTCGACGATCGCCATGGCCTCGATCCTGTTCAGGCTGGAACGGGCCGGAGCGCTCACCGTCTGCCGCAGCGCCGGCGATGTGCGCAATGCCATGGCGCAAGGTTCGATCGCCGCGGTGTTCCACATCGAAGGGGTCGAGGCGATCGATCCCGAGCTCACCCTGCTCGACGTGCTGCATGAAGCCGGCCTGCGCTCGCTCGGCATCGTCTGGAGCCGTCCGAACGCCTTCGGCCACGGCGTGCCGTTCCGCTTCCCGTCCTCGCCCGACACCGGACCCGGCCTGACCGATGCCGGCAAGGCGCTGGTCAAGGCATGCAACCAGTTGAAGATCATGATCGACCTGTCGCATCTCAACGAGAAGGGCTTTCGCGATGTCGCGGCGCTCAGCGATGCGCCGCTGGTCGCGACCCATTCCAACGTGCACGCGATCTGCGGCCATTCGCGCAACTTGACCGACTGGCAGCTCGGCGCGATCCGCGAAACCGGCGGCATGGTCGGGCTGAACTTCGCAACAGGCTTCCTGCGCGAGGACGGTCGCATGAATGCCGACACCAGCCTCGATATCATGGTGCGGCATATCGATTCGCTGCTGCAGGCGCTGGGTGAGGATGGCGTTGGTCTTGGCTCCGATTTCGACGGCGCCATGATCCCGGCCGTCATCGGGGATGTCGCCGGCCTGCCGAAGCTGATCGATGCATTGGCGGCACGCGGTTTCGGCCGCGCACTGATCGAAAAAATCGCCTATCGCAACTGGCTCAATATGCTCGAGAAAACGATAGGTTAGAGACAAGCCTGCGGCATGGCGTGTGCGGCCCGCCGGCATATGTCGACAAGGACATACTTCGTCTGTGGAAGCCGGATGCGACTGGGTTGATAGCCGGCAATGCTGAAGACCTTCACGGATGAGGGCGGCGAATTCGAGCGAACCGATGTCGTCATCGTCGGTGCGGGTTTCACAGGCCTGTCGGCGGCGCTCGAGATGAAGAAGGCCGGCATCGATTTCATCCTGCTCGAAGCACGCGACCGCGTTGGCGGACGCGTCGAGTCCCGACTGAACGGACTTGGCGAACGGATCGATAGTGGCGGCCAGTTCCTGTGCGAGGACATGCCGGAATTGATGGCCCTGGTCGAAGCACGCGGCAAGACGCTGGTTGAAACCTATGTCGATGGCGATTTCATTACCCAGCCGACGATGTCCGTACAGAGAGCAGAGCGGATCTATGACGCGGCAATGGCAATCCGCGAGCGCATGAACGGGATCGATCCGGACGACGTCTCGATTGCCGGACTGGCCGTTGCCGACTGGCTTGCCCGCCAGCGCGATTCCGCCGATGCCAGGGCCGTCTTCCGTTCGATGATCGAAGGTCTCTGGTGCATGGCGCTGGATCGGATTCCTCTCTGGTATCTGATCGACAATGACCGACGCGTCACCAACGAGGTGCCGGAGCTGCAATATTTCGTGCGCGAAACCATGCATTCACTGGCCGACGATCTGGCCCGCGACCTTGGCGATCGGTTGCGGCTCAGCGAGCCCGTCACGCGCATCGAGCACAGTTCGCAAGGTGTTCTTGTCGTTTCGGCCGGGGGTGCCATCGAGGCGCGCGCGGTTCTGGTTGCCGTCCCCCCGGCGACGGTGACGGAGCTCGCCTTTGTCCCTGCCTTGCCGGCTGGACTACGGCGGGCGCTCGGCGCCTGGAAAAGCGGCGCGGCTATCAAGATCCTGGTGCGCTATGCCAAACCGTTTTGGCGCGGGCGGGATTTGAACGGCATGGTGATGTGGCTCGATCCGCCGGGACTGTTTGCCTGCGACGCCGGCAAGGATGTGGAGCATGCCGCGCTCGTCGTGTTCGTCGGCGGGCCGCTCGCGCTGCGCTGGCGCGACCTCGGCGAGCCGGAACTGCGTGCGGAGGTGACCGGCCGGTTGGAGGCAGCCCTTGGCCCGAGTGCCGGCGACGTCATCGATTTCAGTTTGCGTGACTGGGTAGGAGATCGCTGGAGCGGCGGCGCGTACAGCGATCTTGTTGTCGACGTGACAGCAAGAGATGCCGAGCGAACGATCCTTGCCGGCGCACCCCCGGTGTATCTCGCCTGTTCAGAACTCTCGCCGTCGTTTCCGGGGTATGTCGAGGGCGCTATTATTGCCGGGCGTATCGCCGCGCACAAGATCATTGCCGAGCTTCAAGCTCCGGCATGAGCCTGGTCTTTTCGAAAAACTGTTTGGCAAGATCGGTCGGGTTGCGCCTCGAGCCCGAGCGCCGTCGAAGCTATGCCCGATTTTGCCCGACTTCGCCCGAATGCTGTTTCGAACTCGTTACAGTGCCAGTCCTTCGCCACCCCATCGTCGTTACAAAGTGCGGATAAGTTCATTTCACCGCCAAAAGAAACTCAGCGAAGGGGAAGGCAATGCATGCGAAAATCCAGACGATCCGCGGCGAGAGCCGCCTTCAGGCTCCAGAACGCAATGACCGCCGTCCGAAACTGGCGCTGCGCCAGCGGGCCAGCGACCACCCCATGGCGATGTTCATGGTGCTGGCTGCTTGCGCCTTCGTCGGCATGGCGTTCACGCCGACAATCGGGCCGGCCTTCGCTTCGTTGAATCCGCCGTCCAATCTCATCGACGGCGCGCAGACGACGACCAGGACCGCGCGTCTGCCGGTGCCGGTGACCGACTTCGCCTGCAAGGGCCAGGCCTGGGGTGCCGAGAGTATCGATTGCCTGCGCGCCATCGCCGAACAGTCCGGAACACACAAGAACCGCGCCATCCGCATGATCGCCTATGCCGCGCCCTTGGCCGACACGCCGAATATTTTCTGATTTTGTCGAAGCATGATCCGAAACCGTTCCCGCTTTGGGATCATGCTCCGGACTCCCCGAGCGCTCCCTCCAGTGCGCTCTTCTTCGGCCCCGGGGGCCTCTTCCTTATCCTTTCAAGACCGCCTGTTCGGCAATGGCGGACAGCACACTGCGCACATCCAGCGTGCTGAACGGCTTTTCCAGGATCTGCGGCCGCTGCTGTGCCGGCAGCGCCTCGATTTCGGCTTTCGCACCGATCAGGTCGCCTGTGACCAGCACGAAACGCCGTGCCAGATCAGGCTTTTCGGCGAGCAACTCGCGATAGATCGATATGCCGCTAACGCCGGGCATGCGCAGGTCCGAAAAGACGATGTCCGGCGGCATGTGGCCGCTCAAAGTGGCGGCGGCCGATTCCCAGACAGGAACGATCCGTGACTTGATGCCCATCAGTTCGAGAATGTCGGAGAGCGAGCCGGCGACATCCGGCTCGTCGTCGATGATCAAGGCATGCCGCAGGCCGCTCGATCGCGGCTGGTTGTCGCCGGCGATGGCGAGGCCGGCCACGATGGCCGGCAGCTGGACGACGAAGCGCGCGCCTCTCGGGAGCACTTCCTCGAACCAGACATTGCCATTGTGCCGCTCGATGATCGATTTCGAGATCGACAGGCCGATGCCGGTGCCGACGCCGACCGGCTTGGTGGTGAAATAGGATTCGAAGATGCGGCTGCGGATCGTTTCCGGCACGCCGGGCCCATTGTCCTCGACCGAGAAGCAGGGATGACCGCGGTCGCTGCGGAACGTCCGCACCTTGATCAGCCGGTCGCCGGCAATGCCGGCCAAAGCGTGCTGGCTGTTGATGAGGAAATTGGCCGCCACCTGCGTCACATGGTCGGCGTCGGCCATGGCCAGCAGCGGGCCGGCGGCGAAATCGGTGTCGATGGTGATGCCGCTCGAGCGCGCGCCATAGGCGGTCACTTCGAGTGCCGACCGGATCACCTGGTTGAGGTCGGTCTCGGCCTGTGCCGCGGGATGGAGGCGGACCATCGACAGGAAGCTCTTGACGATGCGGCCGCAGCGCTCGGCGGCCGCACGGACTTTCTCGGCGCGCACCTTGGTCTGCGGGTCGGAAGCGAATTCGTGCAGCAGCGTCGATTGCGCCACCACCACGGCCAGCGGATTGTTGAGCTCGTGCGAGACGCCGGCCAGCAACGAACCCATCGCCGCCATCTTCTCGTTCTGGTGCAGCTTCTCGCGCTGCCGGCCGATCTCCTCCTCGGCGCGCAATTTGTCGCGCAGGTCGCGGATGGAGCCGAAGATCAGGCGGCGGTCGGCAACCCGCATCTCGGTCGCCGTCAGCTCGATCGGGAACACTTCGCCGGCGGCGTTCTGGGTCACCGTCTCGAGCCGTTGGCCGACCATCGGCGCGCCGCGGCCGGACATGTATTCGGCCCCCGAAACATAGCCCTTGCGGTAGTAGATCGGCACGATCGTATCGAGCAGGTCCTTTCCGAGGATGTCGCTGCGCTGGAAGCCGAACATCTTCTCGGCAGCCGGATTGAATTCGATGATCGAGCCGGTCTCGTCGATGACGACGATGGCGTCGAGCGAGGCCTGCAGCATGGTGCGGCGAATGACCTCGCTGGCGTGGGCGTCGGAGGGCGAGCGCTCGATGGCGTCGCCGATGGCCAGCGCGATGATATGCAGCGTCGCCTCTTCCTCGTCCGTCCATGCACGCTCGTTGACGCAGTCATTGACCGCCAGCGTGCCCCAGAGATGGCCATGCGCGAAGACCGAGACCGAGAGGAACGATTTGATGTTCTGCTTCTCGAAATCGGTCCTCAGGAAGCCTTCGAGGTCGCGCGTATGGCCAGCGAAGATCTTGCCTTGCCGTTCGTCCTCGGCAAGCCGCTCCAGCAGGGGGTCGGAATTGACGATCGATTGCATGATGACGGTTGGCGACGCCAGTTCGCCGCCGAAAAGAGGGTCGATCCAATAGGCGGCGACGGATTGGGCGAAGCCCTGGCCGGGCAGTTCGCGCAAGCGAAACAGGATGCCGCGCTGGCAATCCATGGCCCGGCAAAGCGTTTCCAGTATGCCGTCCATCTCGCGCTGCCAGTCGCCGGCCTCGCGAAGCCGGCGAACGACGCGCACGGCCGCCATCGCCGCGCCCTGCCTGAACCCTTGCATATCGGTGCTTGCTGCTTCAGCGATCATCTTGTGCCGTCATTCCGGAGTCGTGCCAATTCGGAGTCGTGCCAATTTCGGCTGGCGAGCAACCGAATCCTTCCGGCTCGGAGCTCAGTTCCCGTCGCCGGCCGGCAGCGAGAAGATATAGCCCTCGCCGCGCACCGTGCGCAGGAATTTCGGATTGGCGGGATCGGCCTCGATCTTCTTGCGTAGCCGCATGATGCGAATGTCGACCGCGCGTGACGATTCCGGATCTTCGGTGAAACCGATCGCCTCGGAGATAGCGGCGCGGGTCAGCAGCCGATTGGCGCGGGTGAGGAAAATCTCCAGCACGTCGAACTCGCTCTTGGCCATGTCGATCACCGCGCCATTGGCGCCGGTGACCAGCCTGCCGTCGAGATCGGCCTGGAAGGGGCCGAAGGTAACGGAACGGCGATCCGTCCCGGCCTTGTTGTCCTGGAGCTCCTTCGGCTGGGGAACCCGGCGCAACACGCTGCGCACCCTGGCCAGCACTTCGCGCAATTCGTAGGGCTTGACGATGTAGTCGTCGGCACCGAGTTCCAGCCCGACGATGCGGTCGAGCGCGGTGCCGGCCGCGGTCGCATAGATGATGCCGATCGGCAGTTTCGAACGCAGCCAGCGGCCGAGCGAGAGGCCGTCCTCGCCGGGCATGGCGATGTCGAGAATGGCGAGATGAAACGATTGCGTTTCAACGAGGCTGCGCGCCGCGGCAGCACTTTCAGCGGTGGCCACGTCATAGCCGGATGCGCCAAGATATTCTGCGACCGCGTCCCTGAGGTCGGGCTCATCCTCGACGATGACAATTCTTGCCCGCACGATGCTTTCGCTCCCACTTTCAGTGGAAAGTAGATTGGGTATAAACATCATGTCCAGCACTCATATCCGGGTTGCCAGGGAACGGTTGGAAAAGATGGCCGCACGATCCGTTATTGCGCTCGTTTCGGTAGCCGAAGTGGTGGCGACCGAACTCGCCGACCATCTCGAGCGGCGCGGCCACGACGTGCATCAGGCGCGCCAGCCCTGGGAGGCCGAATCGCTGCTGTCGGGAAAGGGCATCGACGTCGTCGTCGTCGGCGACAGCCTCAGCCAGGCGGAGGGGCGGGACCTGCTCAGACGTTATGGCGGCCAAGGAGGAGGCGGCGAGGGCGGACCGGATTTTATCCTCATCTGCCGGCCGGCCGATCTTGTCGACAAGGTGCTGGCGCTGGAGCTTGGTGCGGCCGACGTCGTCGAGAGCCCGCTCAATGTCCGTGAACTGGCCGCCCGTGTCGGCGGCCTGCTTTCGCGCCGCGGCAGGGGCACCCAGGAACTGATCGTGCTGGAAAACGCGACCGTCGATCTGAGATCGGCCATGGTCATGCATCGCTCCGGCTCCGAGGAACAGCTTTCGCCCGGCCAGGTGGCGCTGCTCAGGTTGTTCCTGGCCAGTCCACGCAAGGTGCTGACGCGTGACGATATCATCGCCGCGGCACCGGCCGAAAACGCCGACGCCTTCGATCGTTCGATCGATTCGCGCATCGTGCGGCTGCGCCGCAAGCTCGACACCGACACCATCACCACAATACGTGGCGCCGGCTATCGGTTCGATCCGCCGCGGCAATTCGCCGACTGACTGCCGGGTACTGGCGCAATCCCTTTTTTCGGGCATCGGATTTTCCATCTCTGGGCCCGATGCTCTTTATACTCAGCGTACCAGCAGAAGCGATGGCCCCACCGGCATGTCACTGCCGATGGTGAGTTCGCTTGCATGGGCGCGGTCCCTGAGAAGCATGGTGGCAAGACCGGCAAAGCCGAGCAGGCCTTGGGCGTAAAGCAGTGCGGACAGCACCGAAGCAGCGAATTTCGTTTTCATCGTCGCAGTTCCCCAAAAATGCCAATTCTCTAGAAATGAACCTGTTGCGGGTCGCTTCAGGATACCCCCGAAGTGCCCGCGCCGCCCACGGAGCCCCCCGTCGCGGCGCGGGCCTTCGGTCCTCTCGGCAGCAAGTTGCCGGAGGCGCCGCGCAAACCCGTCAGCCTAAGGCCGACCCGCCAGAGGGCCTTGAGCCGGGCGATGCGCAGGCTGGAAACAATCCAGACCGTGGCGAAAAACAGTGCGGCATGCAGCGTCGAAATCTCGCCTGATGTCATCGCGCCGAGGCTTGTCAGCGGGGTGCCGGCAACCGTGCCGACGCCGCCGATGACCGCTGCCGCGATGCTGATCCTGAGAAGCCAGGACAGCGCGTTCGATTTCGTTCCCATGTTCGTTACCGGCTGTTTTCGTTGCGTCAACTTTGCTCGCGGCCCGTATCCGGATCATGCCGCTAGGGGTCGCGCTTTGTTGCAGGTTGGTTTCGATACTGACGGTTGTTCTTTCACATGACGCCAATTCGCACTTTCGTTTGGGGGCGGATACTCATGTTCCCGACTCTTGGTCTTGGCTGGGCGGGCCTGCCGAGCCTGTTCTAGCTAGGCTTATAAGGAGGCGTTTGTTAAGTAGTGGAAACAGATTCGAAACAGAAACGAGTGTTTTGCGAAATCTCCTCGAAACATGACGTTGGGATAAGCGGCCATCGAATTGGAGCCGGCCTAACCGGCAGAGAGAGGGGACTTCATCATGCACACCGCCATTTCCGCCAAGCTCATCAACATCACCGCCGCTGCCTTGACTGGTGCAGCACTGCTGCTCGGCGCCGGCTCGGGTGCGGCGCACGCCGCCAACAAGATCGTGGCGCGCGTTTCGCTTTCGCAGCAGATCATGGAAGTCTCCGTCGACGGCCGGCCGACCTTCGCCTGGAAAGTCTCCACCGGCGACCGGGCCCATGTGACGCCGACCGGCTCGTTCAAGCCGACCCGCATGCATGAAATGTGGTACTCGAAGAAATACGACAACGCCCCGATGCCGCACTCGGTCTTCTTCAGCGGCGGCTATGCGGTGCACGCGACCTACGCGATCAAGCGCCTCGGCCAGCCGGCTTCGCATGGCTGCGTGCGGCTGCACCCCGACAACGCCGCCGATTTCTACCAGCTCGTCGAAACCTTCGGGGCGACCAACACCAGCATCGTCATCGTCAAGTAGCAGGCTGGAAACGGTGGCGTGTCAGCATGCTGTCGCGCCTTGTTCAAGGCTCCCGCCGGAAAACGCTGCGGTATCGAGTACAGCGCAAACCGGCGGTATCGAGCAAAGCTCGAACCGGGGTATCGAGCCCAGCCAAAAGAAAGAGGCCGGGAAATTCCCGGCCTCTTTTCTTTTGCTTCCATCGATTTGTCCTGCACATTTCCGGGCGGGACTCCCTCGACCGCCCTAGCTCGGCAGTGCCGGCATCAGCTTGGGGTCCGGCTTCTCCGCCAAATGAGGCAGATCCTTGCTGGCGATGAAGGTGTAGAACATGGGCACGACGAAGAGCGTGAACAGGGTGCCGACCAGGATGCCGGTGAAGATGACCAGGCCCATCGAATAGCGGGCTGCGGCACCAGCGCCGCTGGACGTGATCAGCGGCACAACGCCGAGCGCCATCGCCGCTGTCGTCATCAGGATCGGCCGCAGGCGCACCTTGGCCGAGGCGATGATGGCGTCGCGCCGCCGCATGCCATGTTTTTCACGCTGCTGGTTGGCGAACTCGACCAGCAGGATGCCGTGCTTGGTTATCAGACCGATCAGTGTGATCAGGCCGACCTGCGTGTAGATGTTGAGCGTCCCGAGGCCCAGATTGAGAGGCACGATCGCGCCGAAGATCGACAGCGGCACCGCCATCATGATGATCAGCGGGTCGCGGAAGCTTTCAAACTGCGCCGCCAGCACCAGATAGATGACGACCACGGCGGCCGCGAAAGCGATCAGGATGGTGTTGCCCTGTTCTTTTTCCTGCCGCGATTGACCGGAATAGTCGAGGAAGAAGGTGTCGGGCAGGCTCTCCTTGGCAATGTCCTCCAGCGCCTTCAGCCCGTCGCCGGTCGTGACGCCGGGCAGCGGGAGCGCCGAAATCGTCGACGAATTCAGCTGGTTGAACTGCTCGATTGCCGCCGGCGCCGCATTGGTCGAAATCTTGACCACCGCCGATAGCGGCACCATCTCGCCCGTCACGCTGCGCACGAAGTATTCGCCGAGCTTGTCGGGGTTGTCGCGAAACTCTTGCGGCACCTGCGGGATGATGTCGTAGCTGTTGGAGTCGCGGTCGAACTGCGCCACTTCGGCGCCGCCGACCAGCAAGGTCAGCGTGCGGCCGATATCGGCGATCGGCAGGTTCAGCGCCGCGGCGCGGTCGCGGTCGATGGTCACCGTCACCTCCGGCGCGTCATAGGCCATCGAATTCTGCACGACGATGAAGCGGCCGGAGGCCTGCGCCTTGTTCTTGATCTGCTCGGCCACCTCGTACACCTCCGAGGAAGCGCCCGTCGATCGCACCACCATGGAAATGGGCAGGCCGCCACCGGAGCCCGGCAACGTCGGCGGTGCAAAGACGAAAGCCTCGACACCGGCCACTTTGGCGATACGGGCCGTAATGTCGGCCTGCAGTTCCTTCGAATTGCGCTTACGTTCCGCCCAGTCCTTGAAGGCATAGCCGACGAAGGCGCTGTTTGTCGTGCCGCCGAAGGCCACGGCCGAGAACTGCGCCCGTGTTTCGGGAATATCCTTCACCAGGCCGAGGATCTGGTTGACGTATGTCTCGGTGTAATCGGAGGTCGCATAACGCGGCCCCGTCACAATCGAGAGCAGAAAGCCCTGGTCTTCTTCCGGCGCCAGTTCGCTTGAGGTCTTGGTGAACATGAAGCCGGTGACGCCGACAAGCGCAAGCACGATGATCAGCGTCAATGGGCGATAGTTCAGTGATCCGGTGACGGCCCGTTCATAGACATGCTCGACGCGCGCGAAGGTGCCGTCGACAATGCGCTGGAAACGGCCCGGCGTGCCGGACTTCAAGAGGCGTGCCGACATCATCGGGGTGATGGTGATGGCAATGACACCCGACAGCACCACCGAGCCGGCGAGCGTGACCGCGAATTCACGGAACAACGCGCCGGTCAGGCCGCCGGTGAAGGCCAGCGGCGCGAACACGGCGGCCAGCGTCATGGTCATGGCAACGATGGCCGACGATATTTCGCGCATACCGCTGAACGCGGCCTGCATCGGCGACATGTGGTCTTCTTCCATATGGCGATGGATGTTCTCCACCACCACGATGGCGTCGTCGACGACCAGGCCGATCGCCAGAACCATGGCCAGCAGTGACAGCAGGTTGATCGAGTAGCCGACCGCAAACAAAAGGAAGCAGACGCCGATCAGCGACAACGGGATGGTGATGATCGGCATCATCACCGACCGGAAGGAGCCAAGAAACAGAAGGATGACGACGATGACGATGGCAACCGCCTCGGCGATGGTCTTGAACACCTCTTCGATCGAGGCGCTGATCTGCCCGGTCGCGTCGTAGACGACCTCGATCGTCATTCCCTTCGGCAGTGTCTCCTGAATCTGTGGCACCAGCTTGGTGAGCGCCGCCGCCGTGGTCAGCGGATTGGCCGCCGGCGTCGGGAAGATGGCGAGGAAGGTGCCGGGCTTGCCGTTGAACGAGACCCTGGTGTCGGTGTTCTCGGCGGCGAGTTCGACGCGAGCCACGTCGCGCAACCGCACCACATTGCCGTCAGTCGAGCGCAGCGGCAGCTCGGCGAAGGCCTCCGGCGTCTGCAATGTCGAGCGCACGGTGATCGAGGAAACGACATACTCGTTCTGGGTGTTGCCGGGCGCCGACAGGAAGTTGGAATTGTTGATCGCCGTCAGCAGTTCGGAGGCCGTCACGCCGCGCGCGGCAAGCTTGACCGGATCGATCCAGACGCGCATCGAGTATTCCTGGGCGCCGAAGATCTGCACGTCGGCGACGCCTTCGACCGTCGACATGCGCGGCCTGATGACGCGCTCGATATACTCCGTAAGCTGCTCCTTCGTCATGTTCGGATTTTGCATCGAGATGTACATCATCGCGAACTGCTGGCCGGTGCCCTTGACGATGACAGGGTCCTTCGATGCGTCCGGCAAGGTGCCGCGCACGCCCTGGACCTTGGACAGAACTTCAGTCAGCGCGACGTCGGGGTTCGAGCCGAGCTTCATCTGCACCGTCACGGTGCTGGAGGACGGGCGGCTGGACGAGGTGACGTAGTCGATGTTTTCGGTCGAGGCGACGGCGCGCGCGATCGGGGCGGAAATGAAGCCCTGGATCAGATCGGCGCTGGCGCCCGGATAGGCCGTGGTGATGGTGATCGCCGTTTCGTCGACCTTCGGATACTGCCGGATCGACAGGTTGAAGATGCCCTGGAAACCCAGAAGCAGGATCATGCAGCCAAGGACCGTCGAAAGAACAGGCCGGCGAATGAAGAGATCGGAGATGCTCATTGCTGGCCGGCCTGCTTGTTTGCCGATTTGGTCGGGTCGATGGTGTTGTCCACAACGACGGACATGCCGTTGAAGAGGCGGTTCTGACCGGCGGTGACGACTTCGTCGCCAGCCTTCAGCCCCTCGACGATCTCGACCATGCCTTGATTGCGGCGGCCGGGCTTGACGAACACCTGCGACAGCACGAGCGCGGGCTTGTCACCTTCCGCCGCCGGCTTGGCCGCATCGGGAGCCTGGTCAGTCGGCTTTGCCGCATCGGCGGTGGGCTTGGCAGCATCAGCCGCCGGCTTCATGGCATCGGCCGGCTTGGTGTCCGCAGGCTTGGCATCAGCCGATTTGTCGGCTGCCGGCGCGGCGGGTTTTTCCTCCGGCTTGGCAGCTGGCGCCGCCTCGGCGGGCTTGGCTGGCTGCACCACGAAGATGTAGTCGCCATAGAGACTTGTCGTCAGCGCCGTCTGCGGCAGGGTCAGCACGTTCTGCTCTTCGGGCAGCTCGACACGCACCTGCACGAACTGGCCGGGGGTCAGCTTGCCATCGGGATTGGCGACTTCCGCCCGGATGTTCACCAGCCGGCTGGACGAGTCGATCTTCGGGTCGATGCCGCGAATGGCGCCTGCGAATGGCCTGTCCTCACCGCCAAAGCCCAATCGAATCGTCTGGCCTATCTTGAGCAAGGCGAGTTGCTGTTCGGGAACCGAGAAATCGACCCGCATCGTGTCGAGATCCTGCAATGTCACCACGGCGGTGCCGGGCGCCAGATACTGGCCGATATCGATCCTCGGAATGCCCACCGTGCCGCCGAAAGGCGCCGTCAACTGCTTCTGCTCGAGCACGGCCTGCAGCTTGGTGACCTGAGACGCCGAGGCCGAGGCCGCCGCACGCGCCGTGTCCAGCGTCGAGTCGGAGCCAACGCCACGCCTGGTCAGTTCGATGGCGCGGGCAAGCGATGTCTGATCGAGCGCGGCCTGCGCCTTCTGTGCGTCGAGATCGGCGCGCTCGACGGCGTCATCGAGCTGCAGCAGAACCGCATTGTCCGCCACCTTCTGGTTGGCATGGAAAAGGATGTCCTTGACGATACCGGTGGTCTCGACCGTCAGGTCGACACCGCGCACGGCCTTGACCGTACCGATCGCCTCGACGCCCGGCGTCCAGGCCGAAGGCTTGGCGATGGTGGTCGAAACGGTTGCCGCCGGCGGCTTCATCGATGCGAAATACTGCTTGATGCCGTTGTCGCGCAGGAAGTTGAAGCCGACGATGCCGCCGACCACGACGACGAGCACGGCCAGAACCAGAACGATGATAAAGATACGGAGTATGCGCTTGAACAAGGAAGTCCCCTCAGTCGAAATCCGGCGCAAAGCGCGGATATCGGGACACATATCGACTGCGGGTCCCGATTTCAAATAATGGCGGTCTTACTGTACCGTCTGGACGGTCTTGTCAATTGGGCCTAGACTTGCGAAGGGAGGCGCCATGAGAGCCCAACGACCGAATTCGCGCGAGAAGATTCTCGCCGCGGCGGCTGATGTTGCCCGGGAATCCGGACCAGGCAGCCTGTCGCTGGATGCCGTCGCCAGCCGTGCCGGCGTGTCGAAGGGAGGGCTCCTCTACAACTTCCCGACCAAGGCCAAATTGATGCAAGGTTTGGTCGAAGGCTATCTGCGTGAGTTCGAGCACGCGCTGGAAGCCGCCCGCACAAATGACAAGGACGAAAATCCCCTGGCCGTCTACATCAGGCTGTCGGCCAATGATTGCGAGGAAAAGCAGCCGTCGGCGTCCTGGATCTTCTCGGCCATCGCCGAGGATCCCGATTTCATGATGCCGATAAAGACCTTCAAGCGGCAGCTTTTCGAGCGGCTGAAGGGCGAAACGCCGGATCTCAAATCGCTATTGATCTGCTATCTCGCCATCGAGGGATTGCGCAGCATGAACCTCTTCGATTCGGATGTCCTGTCGAAAGACGAGCGCGAGCTGTTGGTATCGTCCCTGCTCGAGATTGCCAAATAGGTCGCCCACCCGCTTTTCGGCCAGGCCTGTGCGTCAACGCGGTTCGCCGGCGTCACACAGGGTTCATCGTGCGGCCATAGCGTTCTTCCCAGTTCTTTGCTGCAATGCATCTGGAGTGGAACATGGTGGATATAGTTCCAGCGAGGCGGGCATTCCGAGACCGGATCATCCGCTGGAACAATCGGGCAGCGCGAAGTGGTTCCTGCCCGCCTTCGGCGTGCGCAGCGTCGCCCCATTGCAGCCGGAACCGTTCGCCGCCATCGTTCCGGCAACGCCCGACGCAATTTGCTGCTTGCCTGGGTGCTGACGCTGCCGTGCTCGATCACACTCGGCCCTGAAGGTTTTAGTCTAGCATTTGCTTCCGGCGGCCAGTAGCGGGGTGTCTCCTGGTTGGATTCCGCTGCTCGTTCGACGCGAGAGTTTCGGGATAGCGGCGATCAACTCTTGGGTATAGGCCTGCTGCGGACGATCCAGAACGTCTTCCGTATTGCCATACTCAACCAGCTTGCCGTGCTGCATGACCGCAACGTGCTCGCAGAGATAACGCACCACGCCCAGATCGTGGGAAATCAGGATCAGCGTCAGCGACAATTCGCGGCGCAGCCGCGCAAAGAGGCCGAGCACCTGGGCCTGGATGGTGACGTCCAGAGCGGAGGTGACTTCATCGGCGATCAAGATCTCGGGCTCCAGCGCCAGGGCTCTGGCGATGCCGACGCGCTGCCGCTGGCCGCCGGAAAGCTGCGTGGTGCGTCGGTCCAGCAACTGGCGTGGCAATTCCACTTTTTCCATCAGCTCACGGATCCGCTCCGGGATGTCTCTTTCCGGGCAGATGTTCTGTTGCCGCAGCGGTTCGGCCAGAGTTCGCGCAACCGTAAACGCCGGGTTGAGGGACATGAACGGGTCCTGGAACACCATCTGCAGTTTGCGAACCTGCTCCGGTCGGCGCTGCCTCAGTGCGCGATCGAGCGATTGGCCGTCCACCTCGATCTCTCCTTGTTGCGGCTGCACAAGGCCTGCAATAGCCCGGGCTATGGTGCTCTTGCCGGAACCGGACTCGCCGACGATCCCCAGCGCCCCACCGCGCCGCAATGCCAGCGAAACATTGTCGACGGCGCGCACGATTTGCGGCGGCTTGCGCGTCGCCCAGGCCGCAAGGCTCTGCCCAGGGTAGAAGTTCACGCACAGGTTCTTCACCAGGAGATGCGGTTCCGTCGCCACGGGGCAGGCATGCGTGGTCGGCTTCATCAGCGAGGGTTGGGAAGCGATCAGGCGCTTCGTGTATTCATGGGCGGGGTCACGCAGGATCTGATCGACCGAGCCGATTTCCAGCACCGCACCGTCCTTCATGACGACGACGCGGTCGCACATTTCCGCGATCACGCCAAGGTCGTGAGAGACCAGAATGACCGACAGGTTGCGTTCACGCCGGATGCCGCGGAGCAGGTCGAGTATCTGAGCTTGCACCGTGACATCAAGTGCCGTCGTGGGCTCGTCGGCAATCAGCAGTTTCGGTTCGCAGGCAAGGGCCGCCGCAATCATCACCCGCTGACGCATGCCACCGGACAGCTCGTGAGGATAGGCGCCCGCGCGCCTTGACGCGTCCTTGATATGCATGTCTTCGAGCAGTCCGACCGCCCGCGCATTGGCCTGCCGCCAGGATATGCCCTGATGGACCACCATCGCCTCGCCCACCTGACGCCCGACCGTCATGATCGGATCAAGATGCGTCGAGGGGTTCTGGAAGATCATCGCCGCTTGCCCGCCGCGCAGCCGGCCCAGCTCGGCATCCTTCATGGCGAGGACATCGCTGCCCTCGAACATGATCCGGCCCGACTTCACCAGTGCGTTGCCGGCAATCAGCTTGAGGATGGCTCTGCAGGCCACCGTCTTGCCCGATCCGGATTCACCGACGATCCCAAGGACCTCTCCCGCTTTTAGTGAAAAGCTGACGCCGCGCAGGGCGTGGACGTCGCCAAAATCGGTGGTGAAGTCGATGGTGAGGTTCTCGACGCTGACGAGGTCGCTCATCTCAGGATTCCGTGTTCAGGAGGCGGGCGAGACCATCAGCGGTCAAGGAGAGGCCGAGCGCCAGAAGGCAGATGGCGATGCCTGGGAAGATCGCAATCCACCATGCGGTCGTCAGGTAGGTCTGCCCATCCGCGATCATGGCGCCCCATTCGGGCGTCGGCGGTTGTACGCCGAGGCCGAGAAAACCCAATGATGATCCGAGCACGATGGCCAGCACGGCATCGGTCATGACGAAGACGATCGATGGGACGATGGCATTCGGCAGGATGTGGAACAGCATGATGCGCAAATGCCCAAAACCCATGCCACGTGCCGCCAGCACGAAATCGACGCCGCGCAGCACCAGCGCCTGGCTCCGCACAAGTCGGGCATAGCTGACCCAGTTCACCAAGGTGAGCGAGATGAAGTAGCTCTTGAGGCCGGGCCCCAACACGGCCACGATGGCGATCACGAGGACGAAATAGGGAAATGATACGGTGACCTCGAGGATGCGCATCAGCACCGCATCGATCCTGCCGCCCAGATAGCCGGCGATGAGGCCGATGGTCGTCCCCAGGATGATCGGACCGACCACGCCGAAGAAGGCCATGGCGAGATCGTAGCGCGCGGCAAACAGTGTCCGCGCCAGGACATCGCGGCCGATGGCGTCCGTGCCAAACCAATGCTCGGCGCCAGGTGGTTTCAGCGCCTGCATCACATCGACCTTGATCGGGTCGAAACTGGTCAGCACCGGCGCCAGAATGGCCACGACGATCCAGGCCAAGGTGATGGCGCCGCCAATGGCCAAGGTTGCCGGCATCGTGCGGATCCGCGCCATGGCCAAGGGGCCGCTGCCTCGCATCACATCGCTCATAATTCCACCCGTGGGTCGAGAATGGCGGTCAAGACATCGACGGCAAAATTCGAAATGACGACACCTACGGCAAGCAGCAGGGCCACTGCCTGGACGACGAACTGGTCGTGCGTGAGAACGCCGCGGATGAGCAGGTTGCCGAGCCCTGGAATGTTGAAGACATTTTCGACAACGACCGTCCCGCCGATCAGGAAGGCGACCACGACGCCCAGCAGATTGACTGTCGGCAACAGGGAATTCCAGAACACATGCCGGGAAAAGATGTAGCTTTCCGGCAGGCCCCTGGAGCGGCAGGCGATCGCATAATCCTTGTCCAGCTGCTGAATGAAGGTCGCGCGCAGATTGCGCGCGAGGATCGGCGTCACCCCGATACCGATCGTCAGGGCCGGCAAGAACAGATGCCACAGATTGTTGATAAAGGTCGGTCCGTAACCGGATACCGGGAAAATCTTCAGCCGCAGGCAGAAGCCCATGATCAACAGCAGGCCGACAAAGTAGGACGGCACGCCGACGCCCGCGACGCAGACGAGACGGATGAGGTGATCGATCCACCGTCCGCGCTGCCGGGCAGCGGTGACCGCGAGCGCGAATGTCAACAGCAGCGAGATCACGAGGCCGTAGAGGATCAAGAAAACCGTTGGCGCGATCCGTGCCGCGATGACGCCGCTGACGGGACCCCGGAAGGCGATCGACTGACCGAAATCGCCGCGCAGGCAATTCAGCACGTAATAGAAATACTGCACGGGGATGGGCTGATCGAGACCGTATCGCGCCCGCACGAATTCGATCGCCTCCTGACTGGCCTTGGGGCCAAGCATGAGGCGAACCGGATCGCCGGGTGTCATTTGCAGCAGCAGGAAGGTGATCACACTGATACCCAGCAGCACGGGGATCAACTGTATCGGCCGTCTAAGCACGAAGGAGAATCGATTCATGGTCGGGATCCTGGTGTCAAATCGATGCGAGACGGGGACGAAGTGTCTCGTCCCCGTCTCGCATCCTGTGCTGATCAATCCAGGCTGGTCCCGCCGATGGACGAGAATTGCAGGCCGACGTTCAGGACCAACCCTTTCACGCTCGGAGCGTAGGCGTTGAGCCACGTCGGGTGATAGAGCGCCACCTGCGCCACCTCGTCCACCACGGTCTTCTGGATCTGGGCATAGAGCTCGGCCCGTTTGGCATTGTCCGCCTCACCCGAGGCTTCATCGATCAGTTTGTCGACCGTTTCGTTGTTGTAGCGGGTGTAGTAGGACTTGTTGTCGCCCGCGCCCCAGACGCACCAGCGCAATGCGTTGTCGGGATCTCGCGTCTCGTTGTACCACCAGTTCATTTCCGCCTGATACTCGCCATCGGCGAGGCGGGTCCATGCCTGGGTTGAATCGATCTTGGCAATGTTGACGGTGATGCCGACTTCCGCCAACTGCGCCTGGATCAGCACCGCCGCCTTTTCCTCGTCGGCACTTCCGGCATTCTGGATGAGTTCGAAACTGGCTCCGGTCTTGCCGGATTCTGCCAGCAGGGCCTTGGCCTTTTCGACGTCTCGGGCAATGACTGGCAGCGATTTGTCGAAGAAATCGAGCGTCGGGCTCATGATGGAACTGGCCGGCGTGCCGAGACCCAGCGTCACCGCGGCATTGATGGCCGTGCGGTCGATGCCATAGCTGACGGCCTGGCGGAATTTGAGGTCGTTGAAGGGTTCTGCCGAATGGTTGATCAGCATGTCATAGGTGGTGCTCGAAGGTTCAGGGTCGGCCCGGAAGCCGGCGGCCTTCAACTCGGCCATGCGCGGGGCCGGAACTGCGAGGCAGACGTCGAGTTCGCCCGCCTGCAACATCGAGACCCTGGTGTTGTCGTCCGGGACATAGCGGAATTCGACGCCGTCGATCTTGGGCTCGCCTTGGCGGTAATAATGCTCGTTGCGGCCAAGGACCACGCGGTCTCCCGGCTTCAATTCGACGAATTTGAACGGCCCTGATGTGACCGGCGCCTTGGCGAAAGCGTCGTCGCCCATTTTCTCGACCGCTGCCTTCGGCACGATGCCGGTATTCCAGATTTCGGTCAGCGTCAGGAAGGGCGTGAATTTGCGGTCGAGCGTCATCACCACTGTCCTGGCGTCCTTTGCCTCGACCTTGGTCAGGGGCTGAAACGGCGCCGCATAGGCGGAATCCTTCTGGAGGCGCATGCGGTTCCAGCTGAACGCCACGTCCTCGGCCGTGATCGGCGACCCATCGGAAAATTTGGCCTCGCGCAGGTGGAAGGTATAGGTCTTGCCGTCATCCGCGATGTCCCAGCTCTCGGCAAGGCCCGGGCCGACTTCTGTGCGATCGGCATTGGCATGCAGCAGGCGTGCATACATCATGCCCTGGATAAGGATATCGGCTCCGTAAGTGGTTTTGATCGGGTCCAGGGTGAGAACCTCGGCCCCATAGGCCATACGCAGTATCTTGCTGCCGTCAGCATTGGCTCGAAGCAATGTGGCCGGCAACGTCGCGATGCTGAAGCCGGCAAACGCCGCACTTTTGAGGAATACTCTGCGGTCCATGACAATCTCCCATTTTCGTTGATGATGTTCCCGGGGCGGTTCCATGCTTGTTGGTTCAAGCAGTCCTTGTTGGTTCAAGCAGTCTTGGTGATGTGGGCAGGTGGTTTGCGCTGGTGCCAGGCGTAGTCGGCCTCAAGCACCGCACCTAGCCGTAGCAGCAGATCGTCGCGTCCGAATGCGGCGACAAACTGCACGCCGATCGGCAGGCCGTTTTGCGTCCAGCCGAGCGGCAGGGATATCGCCGGCGATCCAGTGCCGTTGAAGAGCGCGCTGAACGTCTCCTTCGGCGCCAGATCGGCGAACACCGTATCGATGTCGCGGCCGGGACGATCCGGGTTGTACGTGCCGAGCAACTCCGGCGAGATCGCGCAAGTCGGCGTCACCAGCACGTCATGGACGGCCAGGAATTCGCCAACCGTCCGCGTGATCTGGTCATAAACAGCGAGGGCCGCGATCAGGCTTGCCGCGTCCAGCGTTCGGCCATGGCGATAGACAGCAAGTGTCGTCTGCTGCAGGCAGGCCTCTTCGACTGGCCGTCGCAGCAAGCCCGCCAACTCGTCGAGCGACTGCGCCGTAGAAGCTGCCCAGATCACTTTCTGTGCCGCCAGATAGCGCTCATAATCGAACACAGGCCCGGCTTCGACGACCTTGTGGCCCAGTTGCTCCAGCCTCTTGCCCACTTCGAGAACTGCCGCCTTCACCTCGGTGTCGAGCGGAAAGCCGGACCAGGACGTTGTGCACAGGGCAATGCGCAAAGCCTTGGGTGGCGTCTTGATCGCCTGGGCATAGCTGGTGGTTGGAGGGACGATCTCATAGCTGTCGCCGGGAAGCGCACCAGACCCCAGATCAAGCAAAGCCGCCGTGTCGCGGATCGAGCGTGTCAGCATGAATGAAATGGCGAGACCCAGCATTGGCGCATTCGATTCCGGCGCGCCGCTGATCCGGCCACGAGACGGCTTCAGGCCGACGACACCACAAAAGGCGGCGGGGGTGCGGATGGAGCCGCCACCATCGGCGCCTTGCGCGAAAGGAACGATGCCGGCGGCAACGGCTGCCGCTGCGCCGCCGCTCGATCCCGAAACACCCCTGCTGGTATCCCAGGGGTTGCGTGTCGCACCATAGAGGGAGGATTCGGTTGCCGCCGCTATGCCGAATTCCGACGTGGTGGTACGCCCGATATTGGCAAGGCCGCCGGATCGCATTTTCACCCAGAAGGCGTGATCGTCGCCGCAGATGAAACCCTTGGCGAGAACGCTGCCGAACTCTCCCGGCCGGCCAGCTTCGATGGGGAAATCCTTGGTCAATGTCGGCATGCCGTGGAAAGGTGCGGGTCCGGGGACCTCGCCGAGCGCTTCGATCGCATCGGCATAGGTTTCGATCACGGCATTGAGCTGCGGATTGACCGCGGCGATCCCTGAAATGATGCAGTTTCCCAGTTCGCGCGGCGTAACTTCCCGCTTGCGCAGGAGCTCGGCCAGACCAACGCCGTCATAGGCGGCGTATTCCGTCAACTTCATGCGCTTGCCCTGACAGTCCGCGGTTTCAGCAACGGGTGATGCATCGTCATTCTTCGACTTCTTCCTCTTTGATGTGCCGTGCGACGCGCCGTGGCGGTTTGTGGAAGGTTCGCAGGATCCCGGCGATATCCTCCAGCTCATTCATCCGCGTCTCGGCCGATTTGCCGAGTTTCTCGGCAACGGAATGCGTGAGGAGGTTCAGAACCGAACTTATCGCGGCCGTCGAATCCCAGTACAGGTCGACGCGCGTCGATACTTCGAGCGCCAGTTTTGTGTATTCAGATGCCCAATGACTGTATTTGTCGGTAACGATGATCAGAGGAATCTTTCGGCGCTTGATCTGGGCACACAGCCGAAAGCTCATCGCTGCGTATTCCGCCGTGTCGATCAGCAGCACGCAAGAATTTTCGCCGCTATCGGTGAGGATTTCCGAGAACGTGCCGCCCAAACCTTCGGCAAAGCGGACATCGCTACGCACCCAGCGCAGACGCGTCGCGAAATCGAGCCCCAATCCCTTCACTGCCTGGAAGCTGACGCAGTTCACGCGATCGCAGGTGCTCAGCAGATGAACGATTTCGGACCACATCTCGCCCTGGGCAAGGCCATAGGCCGCGGTCAAGGCCTGCTGCTCCATCTCCAGGCTGCGAGCCAACCGCTCCTGCTTTTCGCCGCCGATGCGGAAACGCAACTCGGCACTGTCCAGGCCCGGGCCAGCGGCTTTCGGTGCGGAGCGCAGGCCACGCTTCATTTCCTTGAGATCGGTGTAGCCGAGACGCCGTACGAAACGGGTGACACTTGCCTCGCTTACACCGGCGCCGGCGGCAATGGTGGCGCCAGTTTCAAAGGGAATGTCATGGATGTTGGCGAGCAGGTATCGCGCCATTGCCTGCTCGGTCCGGGCGAAATCCAGCCAGCCCTCACGCAACCTGGCTTCCAGCGCGCTGGCCACCTCGGTCTCACCGGACACAGCCTTCTCGCCAGGCGTTTTCGTCTTCATCGACCGCAACGTCCCTTGGTAGACCTATTTGGAACAGACCGGAAATGCCGCCCAGGAAGCGCACTTCATTTCCAGTTCATGACGTGACGCTAGCACGCGAGAACACGCCATGAAAGATAAATTTTACAGTTTTATATTTCGGTATTTTTATTTCACGGCCGGCCGTAATCCCAAAAAGCGTGCAGCGCTGGCGCCGTTCCAGCGCGCCTGCGAGCGAAGCTGTCTTTGCGCGCCGTGCGGTTCGTGGCTCGTTTTCGGCCATGGTTCGGGCCGCCGGGAAAGTGGTTTTAAGCACGAGAATCTGGACATTAGTCTTGACAGAAATACAGATGTTCAATACCCGTCAGGCAATCGAACAAGCCTGCATTATGGGAGGAACGAGCGGTATGGCTTCCAATGTTTCGTTGACGGGCCTTGCCCGCGATCTCGAGGAACGCGCCAAGTCGGGCAAGCCTATCCGCATCGGCCTGATCGGCTCGGGCGAGATGGGAACCGACATCGTCACTCGTGTCGCCCATATGTCGGGCATCGAGATCGGCGCCATTTCCGAACTGAACCTGCCTGCCGCCAGCAAGGCGGTCGATATCGCCTTCCAGGAAACCGGGCATGCGCGCGGAGTGTCCAACGTTTCGGCGATGACCGCGGCGATGGAAGCCGGCAAGGTCGCGGTGACCAACGACGCCAATCTGGTCATCAACAACGATCTGATCGACGTCGTCATCGACGCCACCGGGGTTCCCGCCGTCGGCGCCGAGATCGGGCTGCGCGCCATGGAACATGGCAAGCATCTGGTGATGATGAATGTCGAGGCCGACGTCACCATCGGCGCCTATCTGAAGAGCGAGGCCGACCGGCTCGGCGTCACCTATTCGCTGGGCGCCGGCGACGAGCCGTCCTCCTGCATGGAACTCATCGAATTCGTTTCGGCCATGGGCCATCCGATCGTTGCCGCAGGCAAGGGCAAGAACAATCCGCTCAACATCGACGCCATTCCCCCAGACTATGAGGAGGAAGCCAAGCGCCGGCACATGAACGTGCGGATGCTGGTCGAATTCGTCGACGGCTCCAAGACCATGGTCGAGATGGCGGCAATCGCCAATGCCACCGGCCTGGTTCCAGACAAGGCCGGCATGCATGGCCCGGCGGCGACGCTTGGCGAACTGTCCAAGGTGCTGGTGCCGCAGAAGGATGGCGGCGTGCTGTCGAGGGTCGGCGTCGTCGACTATTCGATCGGCAAGGGTGTCGCGCCAGGCGTCTTCGTCGTTGCCGACATGTCGCATCCGCGTATCTCCGAGCGCATGGAAGATTTGAAGATGGGCAAAGGCCCGTATTTCACTTTCCATCGTCCCTATCACCTTACCTCGCTCGAAGTGCCGCTGACCTGCGCCCGCGTCGTGCTCTACGGCAAGGCCGACATGGTGCCGCTGGCCAAACCGGTGGCCGAAGTCGCCGCCGTGGCCAAGAAGGACATGAAGCCCGGCGAGAAGCTCGATGCGATCGGCGAATATTGCTACCGTGCCTGGATCATGACGACGCCTGAGGCGCGCGCCGCCAAGGCCATTCCCTGCGGCCTGCTGCAGGGCGGCTCGGTCACCGCGCCGATCAAGAAGGGCGAGCTCATAACCTACGCGAATGCAGCGCCCGCGGCGGGCTCCAAGATCGCCGAACTGCGCGCCCGCCAGGACAAGCTTGTCTATGGGGCCGTGGGAGCGTGATCATGGCCACAGCCAGCAAAGCCGTCACTGACAGTCGCGCCAATCTGCCCTTCGTCTACCGCCACTACAGCGCCGAGCAGCTCAGGGAGGTGCTCCACAAGATGTACCTGATCCGCCGCTTCGAAGAGGGCGCGGAGGAGTGCTACACGCGCGGTTTCATCCACGGCACCATGCATTTGTCGATCGGCCAGGAAGCCAGCGCCATGGGCATCTGCATGCCGCTTGCCGAGGATGACCAGATCACCTCGACGCATCGCGGTCATGGCCACTGCATAGCCAAGGGTGCCGAGGTCAAGCGCATGTTCGCCGAGTTCTTCGGTAAGACCACAGGCTATTGCAAGGGCCGTGGCGGCTCGATGCACATCGCCGATGTCGGCAAGGGCAATCTCGGCGCCAATGGCATCGTCGGTGGCGGCATCCCGATCGCCGTCGGGGCGGCATTGTCCTCCAAGATGATGAAGACCGGCAAGGTCGTGGTCTCCTTCTTCGGCGATGGCGCCAACAATGAAGGCGCTTTCCACGAGGCGCTCAACATGGCGGCGGTCTGGAAGCTGCCTGTCATTTTCGTCTGCGAGAACAATGGCTATGGCATGTCGACATCGACGGCCCGCTCGACCGCCGTCAAGAACATCGCCGAGCGCGCCGCCGCCTATTCGATGCCCGGCGTCATCGTCAACGGCAACATCTTCTCCGAGGTCGCCGAGGCGTCTCATCAGGCCATCGCCCGAGCCCGCGCCGGCGAGGGGCCGACGCTGATCGAGTCCAAGACCTACCGCCATCGCGGCCATTCCAAGAGCGACCGCAACCGCTATCGCACCAAGGAAGAGATCGAGGACTGGATGTCGAACCGCGATCCGATCACCCTGTTCGAAAGCGAGCTCAGGGAATTCGGCTTCATCGACGACAAGGGCATCGAGGCCATTCGCGATGCCGTGGCGCAAGAGATCGCCGAGGGCATCGAGTTCGCCAAGGCGAGCCCATCGCCCGATATCAGCGAGACCGGAAATTACGTGTATACGGAGCAGGCGTGATGGACGCGATGGTGCGTGAACTGAGCTACGCCCAGGCGATCCAGGAAGCCATGGCGATCGCCATGGACATGGACGAACGCGTCTTCCTGATGGGTGAGGATATCGGTGTCTATGGCGGCGCCTTCCAGGTCACTGGCGACCTGGTCGAACGTTACGGCGCTGACCGCGTCATCGACACACCGATTTCGGAACTGGGCGGCGCGGGCGTTGCGGTGGGCGCTGCCCTCACCGGCATGCGGCCGATCTTCGAGTTCCAGTTTTCCGATTTCGCCACGCTTGCCATGGAGCAGATCGTCAACCAGGCGGCCAAGATGCGCTTCATGCTGGGCGGCGAGGTTTCGGTTCCCGTGGTGATGCGCTTTCCCGCCGGTTCCGGCACCGGTGCGGCGGCTCAGCACAGCCAGAGCCTCGAGGCCTGGCTCGGCCATGTGCCGGGTCTGAAAGTCATCCAGCCGGCGACGCCCTATGATGCCAAGGGTATGCTTTTGGCGGCGGTCGCCGATCCCGATCCGGTGATGATCTTCGAGCACAAGCTGCTCTACAAGATGAAGGGCCCGGTGCCCGAAGGCTATTACACGGTGCCGATCGGCAAGGCCGATATCCGCCGCGAGGGCCGGGACCTCACCATCGTCGCCACCTCGATCATGGTGCAGAAGGCGCTCGACGCCGCTGCCGTGCTGGAGAGCGAAGGCATCGACGTCGAGGTCGTCGATCTCCGGACCATCCGGCCGATGGACAAGCAAACCGTCATCGATAGCGTCAAGAAGACATCGCGGCTGATGTGCGTCTACGAAGCGGTCAAGACGCTGGGCATCGGCGCCGAGGTCAGCGCCATGATCGCCGAGAGCGAAGCGTTCGATTATCTCGATGCGCCGATCGTGCGGCTGGGCGGCGCCGAAACGCCGATCCCCTACAATCCGGAGTTGGAGAAGGCGACGGTGCCGCAGGTTCCCGACATCATCACCGCCGCGCGCGACCTCGTGAAAGGGGTTCGCTGAGAAATGCCGACCGAAGTCATTCTTCCCAAGGTCGACATGGACATGGCGACCGGACAGATCTCGCGCTGGTTCGCCGAGGAGGGCGCGCGCGTCAAGAAGGGCGATGTGCTGTTCGAGATCGAGACCGACAAGGCGGCGATGGAGATCGACGCGCCGGCCAGCGGCGTCCTGCGCGATGTCAGCGGCAAGGAAGGTGTCGATATTGCGGTCGGCGCTGCCGTCGCGTGGATTTATGCTGACGATGAGGCTTATGGGGCTGATGTCGCTGCGACAAAGCAGGACGAAGCGCCAATCTCCCCACCCGTTGGGGAGATGTCGGCGAAGCCGACAGAGGGGGGCGCTGCCCCGCCAACGTCGCATTCTGTCACGCCCCCCTCTGCCCTGCCCTCTTTGCCGCCACTTGGCATCTCCCCCACGAGGGGGGGGATCGGCCAATCGCCATCGGCCGGCCGTGCAACACCGCTTGCCCGACGCCTGGCCCGCGAGGCGGGCCTTGCCCTTGCCAGCATCAGTGGCACAGGCCCGCATGGCCGTGTGGTAAAGGCCGATGTCGATGCGGCAATTGCCGGTGGAGGTGCCCAGGCGGCGCCTGCCGCCAAGGCTCCTGCTGGCGCTCCTGCGCCTGCGGTGAAGGCGATGTCGGACGAGCAGGTGCTGAAACTGTTCGAACAGGGCTCCTACGACCTCGTCCCGCATGACAATATGCGCAAGACCATTGCGCGGCGGCTGGTCGAGGCCAAGACCACCATCCCGCATTTCTACCTGACGCTCGACTGCGAGCTCGATGCGCTGCTGGCGCTGCGCACGCAGATCAACGCCGCAGCCCCGGTGAAGAAGACCGATAAGGGCGATGCGCCCGCCTACAAGCTGTCGGTCAACGACATGGTCATCAAGGCGATGGCCATGGCGCTGAAGGCAGTGCCGGATGCCAATGCCTCATGGACCGAAAGCGCCATGGTCAAGCACAAGCATGCCGATGTCGGCGTCGCCGTGTCGATCCCGGGCGGGCTGATCACGCCGATCATTCGGCATGCCGACGAAAAGACGCTGTCCACCATCTCCAACGAGATGAAGGATCTGGCCAGCCGGGCGCGCAGCCGCAAGCTGAAGCCGGAAGAGTATCAGGGCGGCACCACGGCGGTGTCCAACCTCGGCATGTTCGGCATCAAGGACTTTGCCGCCGTCATCAACCCGCCGCATGCGACCATCCTGGCCGTTGGTGTCGGCGAGGAGCGGGCAGTGGTCAAGAACGGCGAGATCAGAATAGCCACCGTGATGTCGGTGACGCTGTCGACCGACCATCGCGCCGTCGACGGCGCGCTGGGTGCCGAACTGCTGGTCGCCTTCAAGCGCCTGATCGAGAACCCGATGGGCATGCTGGTCTAGGTCCTGTCGGGAGCCGGTGCCAAATCATGCGCGCTCACAAACAGAAACGACTTGTCAGGCACCAACCCTTGACCCATGTTCTATCTGGACTGCGATCCAGGGAGGCCAAATATGCCTGCATTCGACCCGTCTGACGTCAAAACCCTGTTCGGCAAGGTCATGGGCGCGTCGCCATCCGACATCAAGCTGGTGGCGCAGCGCCTGCACGATCATGCCTTCGAGCCGCGCATGTCGGCGCAGGAGACCAGGCAGCTTGTCGCCAGCCTCGGGTATGACAGCCTGGATGCGTTCTGCGCCGATATCGGCTTGCCCACCCACATCGCCGAGCGGTGGAGCCGTTTCGGCGTTTCCGGCGAGATGAAGCAGGTGTTCACGCTGCTGGCGGCGCAGCGCAAGCGGGTGGCCGAAGCGGTCGCCGAATTCGAATCCATGACCCATGTCGGTGTCGAGGATTTTTTGCGCGAGCGCGGGCTCATTTAGCGGGAAACACGGGTAGCGGGAAACACCGGGGCCAGTCGAACCGGCTCAGCCGCCCTTGGCAAGCAGCGCCGTGGCGGTATCGCTGTCGGTGATCAGCACGTTGGTGTCGACGGCTTTCAGCGCGGCGAGGATCGCCGCGACCTTTCGCTTGCCGCCCGCGGCGAGAACCACGTTCGGCACGTTGCTGACCACATCGAGATCGATGGCCATGACGCGGCTGTTGACCTCGTGGTCGACCAGCCCGCCGGCGGCATCGACGAAATAGCACAGCATGTTGGCGACCGCGCCCTTCGCTTTCAACGGAGCGATCAGCGATGACGGAACGATGCCGTGCCGGAAGATGGTGGCGTCCGGCGACATGTCGCCGACGGTGAGCAGCGCGATGTCGGCGGCGGCCGCGCGTTGGCGTACATCCTGCAGGGTCGGCTGCGCCCAGAGGAGATCGCGCAGCGAGGAATTGTCGACCGTCACCGGCGCGGTGATCTGATAGCTGTCGACCTCGAAGACATCGGCGACCTTGGCAGCAACGATGGATGGATTGATCCATTGCGAGTGCGGCAGGCTGCCGACGAGCGCCACCACGCAGGCACGCTTCAACTGCCGACGGGTAAGGAAGCCGAGGCTGGCATGCAGGGTCGCGCCGCCACCGATCGCCAGCGTCATGCCGTCCTGCATCTGCTCGCCGAGATAGGCCGCGACGGCATGGCCGATGGCCTTCTCCAGATGGTCATGCGCCGAAGGCGTAGGGATGACGACGGCGGCATTCAGACCCCAGCGCTTTTCCAGTTCCCGCTCGAGCGCCACCTGCCCGGCGGTCGGCGCGTTGATCATGGTGACGACAATGCCCTCGGCGGTGCAGGAGGCCAGCGTACGCATGACCTTCACCCTGGAGACATCGAGCTTTTCGGCGATCTGTTCCTGGGTGAAACCTTCGACATAGTAGAGCCATGCCGTTTTGACGGTAAGGTCCGACGAGACCATCGGCAGGCGAGCCTGTCTGGGTTTTTCTGTGGTCATCGGTTCCTGTCCCTCATGAGCCGTGGCCTGCCCGGCGCTCATCAGGAAACACCGGCCGGATGTCAATCGATGCCGATCGCCGGCGCGTCGATTGTCGCACAGTTTTGTTCATTTGTAATTGACATCGTACATATGAACATATTTTGTGGGTTTCACGCGCTGTGTCATCCACCAGTCATATGCGCCGTGCAGGGAGGAAGAGACGGGTAGCCGGCCAGAGCCGGACCGGTCATGCACAGAAAGACAGGAGGTCTCATTGAAGACGCACTTCATCAAGCTGCTGGCCAGCCAGCTGGCGCTCGCGGCAACTTTGTTTGCTGGCGTGGCAAACGCCGAAACACTGACTCTCTACACGTCCCAGCCGGAAGCCGACGCGGCCAAGACCGTGGATGCCTTCAAGAAGGCGCAGCCGGGTATCGATGTGAATATCTATCGCTCGGGAACGAGCGACATCCTGACCAAGATGGCAGCCGAGTTTGCCGCCGGCAGCCCGCAGCCCGATGTGCTTTTGATCGCTGACGCGGTCAGCATGGAGCTGTTGAAGAAGGACGACCGGCTGCTGCCCTATCCCGAGGCAAAGCTCGACGGCATCGAAGCGGATGCCTATGATGCCGACAAGACCTATTTCGGCAGCAAGCTGATCACCACCGGCATCGTCTACAACACCGCGGCGACCGAGAAGCCGCAGCATTGGGCCGATCTTGCCAAGCCCGCCTATGCCGATGGCCTGGTGATGCCGAGCCCGCTCTATTCGGGTGCCGCCGCCTACCTGCTTTCGGGCTTCGTCGGCGATACCAACTATGGCTGGGATTTCTTCCAGAAGCTGAAGACCAACAACACCGTCAGCGTGCGCGGCAACGGTGCGGTCCTGAAGTCGGTGGCATCGGGCGAGAAGCCCTATGGCATCCTTGTCGACTTCATGGCGATGAACGCCAAGAAGAAAGGTTCCCCGGTCGAATTCGTGTTCCCCTCGGAAGGTGTGCCGGCAGTGACCGAACCGGTCGCCATCATGAAGACCGCCAGGAATGTCGATGGCGCCAAGAAGTTCGTCGACTTCATTCTTTCCGATGACGGCCAGAAGCTTGCGCTTTCGATGGGCTATCTGCCGGCGCGCGCCTCGGTCGGCCGCCCCGAATGGCTGCCGGAAGGCGTCAAGGTCAAGGTGATGTCGTTCGACACCAAGGCAATCGTCGCCAAGACCGACGCCGACAAGGCGAAATTCTCGGAACTGTTCGGCGGCTGAGCCGGCAATCCAGTCGGCATGCCCCTCTAGCGGCATGCCGACTGCGAAACCCGAGCGCATCGGCTGATCGATCCCAGGAAAAGCAATCATGTCAACACGGATCAGGGAACGCCGGGGCCAGGAAATGGTCCTGACGGCGGCGGTGGCCATCGTCATCGTCCTGCTTTCGCTGCTGCCGATGCTGCGCCTGATCAAGGAAATCGTGGCACCCGGCGGCACGCTGTCGACCGTCGCGATAAAGGTGGGGCTCGCCAGTCCGGCGACCTGGATCGCCACCTGGCACACACTGGTCGTCGGTATCGGCGGCACCCTGCTTGCGGTGCTGTCGGGAACGCTGGTGGCCGTCCTCGTCACTCTGACCGATATCCGCGCTCGCAGCGCCATGGTGCTCTGTTACGTCATGCCCCTGATGATCGCGCCGCAGGTGACGGCGCTTGCCTGGCTGCAGCTGTTCGGCCCGGCAAGCCCGTTCCTCAAGCTGTTCGGGGCGGCACCGCCGCTCGGGACCAGGAACCCGCTCTATTCCACCTCGGGCATCATCCTGCTGCTCGGCGTGCAGTATGGCCCGCTGGTCTTCCTGCTGGTGCGCGCCGGCCTGCGCAAGCTGCCGCGCGAACTGGTCGAAGCGGCGCGGGCGGGCGGTGCCGGCTGGTTCACCGTGCTGGTCACCATCGTGCTGCCGTTGATGACGCCCTCGATCATGGCCGCCGCCGCACTTGCCTTCGTCTCTTGCGTCGGCAATTTCGGCATTCCGGCCTTTCTCGGCATTCCCGCCAACTATCTCGTGCTGCCGACGCTGATCTATCAGAAGCTGGCCGGCGGCGGCGCTGCCGTGCTCGGCGAAACCGCGTTCCTGTCGGTGCTGATCGGCATCATCGCCATGGCGGGCATCCTTGCCCAGGAGATCATGAGCCGCCGCCGGGACTATCGCATCAGCTCCACGTCGCTTTCGGCCGAGCCCTATGAACTCGGTCGCTGGCGGCCTACGGTCCAGGCCGGCATGTGGCTGCTGATCATCGTGGTGCTGTTCCTGCCGCTGTTCGGGCTGGTTCTGACATCGCTGGTGCCGGGCTACGGCATCGCGCTCACCGCCAAGACGGCAACGCTCGACAATTATCGCTTCGTGCTGTTCGAGCATGACGCGGCCAGCCGCGCCTTCTTCAACAGCTTCTGGCTGTCGATCGCGGCGGCCTTCTTCGCGGTTCTGGTCGCAGTGCCGATCGGCTATCTGATCGCGTGGGGCAAGCAGCGCTGGGTGCGGCTGCTCAATCTGTCGGTGGAGCTGCCCTATGCCTTGCCAGGCGTGGTGCTGGCGATCGCCTCGCTGCTCATGTTCCTGCGGCCGATCCCGTTGACCGGCATCCAGCTCTACAACACCGTCTGGATCATCCTCTACGCCTATCTCGCCCGTTTCCTGGTGCTGGCGCTGCGGCCGACCATCAGCGGCTATCACCAGATCGACCGGGCGCTGGAGGAGGCTGCGCAAGTGGCCGGCGCCGGGCTGTTCACCCGCATGCGCACGATCATCTTTCCCCTGGTGGCACCGGCGGCGATCGCCGGCGGCCTGCTGATCTTCATGACGGCACTGAGCGAACTCACCGTTTCGGCGCTGCTGTGGTCGTCGGGCTCGGAAACGATCGGCGTGGTGATGTTCTCCTTCGAGCAGGGCGGCGATTCCAACTATGCGGCGGCGATGTCCGTCATCACCGTGGCGGTCACTTTCGCGCTGATGCTGGTGACCAATCTGCTTGCCCCCTACCTTCCGACCGGAGTGCTGCCATGGCGCGATTGAGCCTGGACAATGTGACCAAGAGCTTCGCCAATTTCGATGCCGTCAAGGACGTGTCGATCGACGTCGCCGACGGCGAGTTCCTGGCAGTGCTCGGCCCTTCCGGCTGCGGCAAGACGACGTTGCTGAGGCTCGTCGCCGGATTCGAGAAAGTGACGTCGGGCGAAATCCGCATCGGCAGCGAGGTCGTGTCGGGCAAGGGCGGCAGCGTCGCGCCGGAAAAGCGGCGCGTCGGCATCGTCTTCCAGAACTATGCGCTGTGGCCGCATATGACGGTGGCCGAGAACATCGGCTATTCGCTGAAGGTGGCGAAGCTCGACAAGGCCGTCGCCCGCCGGAAGGTTGAAGACGCACTGGCCCTTGTCAATCTGCAAGGGCTGGGCGAGCGTCGGCCGGCCAATCTTTCCGGCGGCCAGCGCCAGCGCGTGGCGCTGGCGCGCTGCCTTGTCGCCGCGCCCTCGCTAGTGCTGTTCGATGAGCCGCTCGCCAATCTCGACGTGCATCTGAGGGCATCGATGGAGGACGAGTTCGCATCGTTCCACAAGCGCACCGGCACCACCATCGTCTACATCACCCATGATCAGGCCGAGGCGATGGCATTGGCCGACCGCATCGCGGTGATGGATGGCGGGCGCCTTGCCCAGCTGGCGACGCCGCGCGAGCTCTATCATGAGCCGGCAAATGAAATGGTCGCATCCTTCATTTCGCAAGGCATTTTGCTGCCCGCCGACGTGCTGAGCGCGGAGCAGGCGGGCCACTGCAAGGTCCGGGTTCTCGGGACTGAGCTGATTGTCCGCTGCCGGCCAGGCGAGCGGCCGCGCGCTGGCGCCAAGATCTGCTGCCGGTCGGCTGATCTCGACGTGTCGCCGGACGGTCCCGGCTTCGACGGCCTGGTCAAGCGGGTGATCTACCAGGGTGGCTCGGCGCGCATCGAATTCACGCCTTCGACCAGCCTCGATCTCACCTTGCATTTCGAACAGCCCGATCCGGTCGTGCTGGAGAGCGGAGCCCAGGCGCGTCTGCGGATACGCTCCGGCTGGCTGATCCCGGCGGCGGGGGCAGCAGCGTGATGATGCTCGACCTGCTCGGCGGCTTTGGCGAAAAGGGCCGCACCAGCCTTGCTGTCAGCAGCGGCAAGGATCGCATCCTGCTCGACGTCGGCATCAAGGTCGGCGCCTCGGGGGCGGACTACTATCCGGTGCTGAACGGGTCGGCCGCCGACATCGATGCGCTGTTCGTCTCGCATGCGCATGAGGATCATGTCGGCGCGCTGAGCTGGCTGCTGTCGCGCGGCTATGCCGGCCCGATTTTCATGACGGCGGAGACCCGCAATGAGGCGCCTGCCACGCTCGCCGGCTATGCTGAGCCCGAGGATTTCAGGCGGTTCCCTTTCCCCGGAGACCGCATCGAATTGTTCGAACCCGGCGATACGCTGAAGAGCGGAAATCTCACGATCCGGACGGGACGCTCCGGGCATGTGGTGGGGGGCGTCTGGTTTGCCGTGGACGATGGCGAGAGCCGCGTCGCCTATTCCGCCGACGTGGTGCCGGACAGCAATGTCTTCGTGATGGACACGATTCCCGGGTGCGATCTTCTTGTCCTCGATGCTTCCTATGGCGCCGATCCGGTGCCGGGGGCGGCGCGGGCGCTCGAAATCTCGCAGTGGGTTGCGAGGCATTCGGGCGGGTGTCTTTTGCCGACGCCGCTCTCGGGTCGGTCGCTGGAGCTGATCGCGGCCTTGCCTGGGCCTTTCGCGATCCATGCCGGCATGCGTTCGTCGCTGGAAGCGCAGATCGGCGCCACCGCATCCCTGTTGCCAGGTGTCTCAGAACTCTTGCTTCGCCGCCTGCAAGACGCAGCCGACTGGACCGATGCCGATCCTCTGCCGCCAATGCCGTTGCTGGCGGATGACGGTATGGGTGAGGCCGGCCCGTCGTCGCGCCTCTTGCCGCGTGCCGACAATTCCGGTTTTCCGGTGCTGCTTACCGGCCATCTGCCGTCAGGTTCGCCGGGCGATCTGTTGCACAAGGCCGGCCGGGCGGACTGGGTGCGCATGCCGACCCATCCGACGCTGTCGGGCAATGTTGACATCTGGGAGAAGGCCGGGCGTCCCGCAGCACTCGGTCATTCCTGCACGCCGGACCTTCTCGGCGATCTGCAAACCCACATCCCGTCGCTGCGGACGCAGTGCCGCACCGGCCAGCGCATGGTGGTGTCGGAGGCAAGAAAACGATGAGAATTCTGATCTGCAACGACGACGGCATCGAAGCGCCGGGGCTTGCCCGTCTCGTCAAGGCCGCCGGCGGGTTGAGCGACGATGTCTGGGTGGTCGCGCCCGACGGCAAGCGCACTGCTGCCGGCTCGTCATTGACGATTGCCAGGCCGTTGACCATGGGGCGCGTCAAGCCGAACTGGTACTCCTGTTCCGGCACCCCGGCCGATTGCGTGGTAAGCGCCATGACCTGGCTGTTCGCCGATTCCGACAAACCGGGCCTTGTGCTGTCGGGCGTCAACGATGGCCGCAACGTTGCCGAGGACCTTGCCTATTCCGGCACGCTCGGCATTGCGCGGGAGGCGACGTTTTGGGGCGTTCCAGCCATCGGCTTCTCACGCGTGAAAAATCCTGATTTCACCGATGGCGACGACCAATGGCTTGGCGCGCTGATCGCTTCATTGTGGCAATCGCGCGCCGACTGGGCCGCTGAGGGGCATTGGCTGAGCATCAACCTGCCGACCTTGCTGCCGGCCGAAATCCGGCAGCCGCGCATCGGCCGCGACAAGATCGCCCGCAAGGCCGAGATCGTGGAAAGCGACGGCGAACGCACGGTCATCACCGTGCCGCGCGGGCGCGCTCATGCAAGTGAGCCGGGTGACGAAAACGAGGCGATCGATGCCGGCTTTATCAGCATCAACCGGCTGAACTGGTTTGGCGAGACACGGCTGGACGAACGGTTTCTGGACAGGATCCCGCGCCAGCGGCAAACTGGCTGACCTGGGGTCTGCGCGTCGTCATCCGATCACCAACCTGTCAGCGGTTAAATCAAGCCAATCCACTACCTATGCTTGAAGCCGCCGCCATTTCATTCCACATCGGTGCGGATGAAGGGCGAAACAGGAGAACGGCGGCGGCATCTGCTGTGGGCTTTGCCCGCATCGCTGATCCTGCATGCACTCATCGCGGCGTTTCTGGTCTATGGCCTGCCGAGACCCGAGCAGCAGCCGGCTCAGCAGGAACAGCCCGTCAATGTCGCGATCGTGCCCCCGCCCGAAAAGCCCAAGCCGAAACCTGCTCCAAAGCCACCGGAGCCGACACCTGAAAAGAAGGCTGAAAAGCCGCCTGAACAAAAGCCGCCTCCGGAACCGCCGAAACCGCCAGACGACCAGGTTTTGAAGCGCGTTTTCCAGTACGGCCAGAAAGATACCGGGCCGGAGAAATCGCTCGACGGAAGCAGCGCTAAACCCAACACGCCGTCGCCGGCCAAGGATGAGGCGCCGAAGCCGCCTGTAGCACCGACACCCGCGCCGACCCAGCCCGCCCCGGCTGCAACGCCACAGCAGAAGGCAGAGCCCAGCAAGTCTGACGAGAAGCCAGCCACCGTTGCGCCGGACGAAAAGCCCGCGCAAAGCGAGGAGAAGCAGGCGACCGAGGACACCGACAAACAGCAGCCGGACAAACAGGAACCCGCACCGCAACCCGACGAAAAGCAAGCCGTCGTGACGCCAAAGCCATTGACGGCTGAGACCGGTGACAAGCCGGCGCCTCCAGCCTCGACCGAAAAGGCAAAGCCCAAAGCCAAACCTGCCAAGACAATGACGTTCAAACCCGCAAAAGCTTTCAAAGCGCCGAGCGGGAATGCTGGAAGGTCAAATCCCACCAACAACGCCCTTGCGGGATCACCGATCTATTCCGGCCTTCCTGGCGTCAGAAAGCTTTACTCGCAAGGGGCAACCGGCAATGCGTTCGCTACAAGCTCCATGGAGAATGTGCCGCGCGGTCAGCGCGTGGCCACCCTTTGCGGCAACGTTCTGAGCCGGGAATTGCAAACTGCCGACTATACGGTCCAATGGGTGCCAACCATCACGCTGGACAAAGGCAATGTTCTCAATCCTCCGCAGGCCGCCTTCAGCACCAGAAACGCCTGGTATAACCTAAATTTCCGATGCGAAGTCGACGCCGATGCGACCAAGGTCCTGTCCTTCAACTTCCGTGTGGGCTCATTGGTGCCGCCTGGCGAATGGGCCAGCCGTGGATTCACAAAGTATCGCCTAAACTAGGCCGGCACACCAAACCTAGCCAATTGCCGGCTAACTTCTTGCCAGTCGGCGCAGACGAAATCGGCACCGGCAGCTGTCAGCCGCGCGGCGTGCTCGGCATAGGTATGGCCGCCGCCGGTGTAGCCGATCGCCGTCATGCCGGCGGCGACAGCGCCCTGGATGCCGAAGGGCGAGTCCTCGATGACGATGCAGTCAACGGGATTGGCGCCGATCTTGTCCGCCGCGAAGAGGAAGATGTCCGGCGCGGGCTTGCCGTTCTTGACCATCGAGGAGCTGTAGATCGCGTCGCCGAAGAAACGCGCCAGCCCGGTCACGGCAAGGCTGTGGTTTATGCGCTCGACGGAGGAGGACGAGGCGACACAGCGGTCGCCCGCAAGCGTCGCGAGAAACGCAGTGATTCCCGGTGTCGGCTTCAATTCCTGCGAGAACAGCACCTTGGTCTCGGCCCAGATGTCGCCGTCCGCCGCCGCCGGAAATTGGTGCCCGGTCAATTCCTTGATCCTGGCGATGATATCGGACTGCTTCATGCCGACGCATTGGGCGATGATGCTGGTGTTGACACCGGGCATGCCGTGCTTTTCGTAGACGCGCTCATAGGCGCGGGCGGCCAGCGGCTCGCTGTCGACAAGAACGCCGTCGCAATCGAAAATAATAGGCCTTGGTCGCGCCACGCGTTTCCCTCTCGAGTCAATTTTCGCACATCGCTATCGGCAAAAAGTCAAATGTTCAATAGCGCGTGCGTTTTGGGGGCGCGAAGAGCGGGCTCAAAGCTGGCGCAACGCATCGCTCGCACGGGAAGACCCGAGCGCCCGTTGCATGGCTTGCCGGGACTGCGCGCGATCTGGGGTGATCCAGTTCGGTTCGGCGCCGAGAAAGCGGTCGAGGAAAGCCACCGCATAGGCCGGCATCTCGGTCACATTCTCGCGATAGGACCACCATGTGCGCAAATCGTCGGCGCATTTGTCGATGCCGGGTGCCGTGCCGAATTCCTGCTCGTGGATCGCCGAAATCACCGAGACGCAGTAGTTGGTGTAGAGGAAACCCTCCGGCCAGAAGCGGACGATTTCCAGCGTGCCGGCGTTCGTTTCCGTCTCGATCAGTTGGGTGAGGCCGGATATTTCTTTTGCCGGCGCCTGTTTTATCAACTCGCGCAGCACGAGGCCGGCGGCAAAGACGATGAAGTCGGCGCGGTCGATCGCGGCGAAGCGCTTCTGCGCTTCCATGATCTCGACCCAGTCGAGAAAGGCTCTGGTGAGCTTGGCCTCGTCGATCTCGAAGCGCACGCCGAACGTGTCCGAGACCACCTTGGCGCTGCCGCGAAAGGTGGCGCGGAACCAGCGCAGCTGCCGCAGCCGATGGCGAAGATCCGGCATCAAGGCCAGCTCGTCCCTGAAGGGCAGCTCCATGTTCCTCGTATCCTGTTTCCCGGTCAGCCTAGCACAACAGCGCCACGGCCGAAATCGGTCAGCGCCCTTGTAGATGACCGCAGCCGAGGCCAATATCATACATATTGACATTCTCGGAAACAAATGTTCTCACTTTGCTGTTGTCACGCGCCGGTCCAAGGTGCGGTTCAACTGAGGCTTCGGGAGGAGAACCGAATGGCGATTTGGCAGTGGGGACTGCTTCTGCTGGTTATCGTGTGGGCGCTGCAGTCGCTCGGCGTCTGGCTGCAGATGCGGCACTATTCGGATGTCTTCAGGGGCGTCACCGACCAGTACAAGGACGGCTTCGTCGGAGCCGGCAATTTTCGCGGTCGGTTGGCCAAGGGCACCATCGCGCTCGTCGTGGTGACGCCCGATCTGGTCGTGCGCCGCCTGATGGTGATGAGCGGCCGTTCCGTCTTCACCAAATTCAAAAGACATGAAGAATTCGAGGGTGTTCCCCTCGATAAACTCCGGTCCAACCCTGCAATAATGGGGGAGGGGGAACCCGGTGTGGCCGAGGCCGTGAAACGGGCGATCGAGCAGATCGACAAGACACGGTCGGAGCCGGGGAAGAAGCCGGGCCTGTCCGGCTTGAACATAGCAAGGGCTTAGGGCCGGAGGATTTCGGGCTCTAAATCAAAGGGATAGAGGACGCCGCGCACCGACTGGGATCAACCGGCGGGTGGCATAAGGAGGAGAAATGTCTGTATTTTCGTTGTTGGCGCAGCATGCCGACATGGCCGTGCACAATCTGCATGTCGCAGGTGCCATGGTCTCGGATGCCGCATTGCATGGCAAGCTCGCAGTCGAGCATGCCTCCGACCATCTCGTTGTCCTCGCACAAGCGGACAGCGGACCGATCACCGTCGATCAGTTCAAGGAAAAGCTGAAGGACGTCCAGCAGGAAGAGCAGCTCGGCTGGCTGACCGCCATCGGCAAGTACTTCATCGGCATCTTCCAGAAGGGCGGCGAGGTCTTCGCCGGCTTCGTCACCGGCATCATCCCGACGCTGGTGGTGCTGATGACGGCCTTCTACGCCGTCACCGAACTGGTCGGCGAAGAGCGCGTGCATGGCCTGGCGCGCGGCGCCGGCCGGATCGCGCTGACGCGCTACACGCTGTTGCCGCTGCTGGCGGTGTTCTTCCTCACCAATCCGATGGCCTATACGTTCGGATCGTTCCTGGAAGAAAAGCACAAGCCGGCCTTCTATGACGCGGCCGTGTCCTATGTGCACCCGCCGCTCGGTCTGTTCCCGCACATCAATCCCGGCGAGTATTTCGTCTGGGGCGGCATTCTCGTCGCGCTGCTGGAGCTGGAAAAGAAGGGCGTCGTCGTCGCCGGCTACCACGTCAAGGTGGCGATCTGGTACGCCATCGTCGGCCTCGTCGTCATCCTGCTCAAGGGGATGCTGACCGAACGCATCACCGCCATCATGGCACGCCGCCAGGGCGTCGAGCTGTAAGGGCGGGGAGGACATCATGGCCAAGACATATAAAGCCGTAAGGATCACCCAGGGCAAAACCGGCTGGGGTGGCCCGCTCGTCATCGAGCCGACCGAACAGCGCAGCAAGGTGGTTTCCGTCACCGGTGGTGGCATTCACCCGGTGGCGCAGCTTATTGCCGACATGACCGGTGGCGAAGCCGTCGACGGCTTCAGGGCGCCGCCGATCGAAAGCGAGATGGCGGTTGTCGTCGTCGATTGCGGCGGCACCGCGCGATGCGGCGTCTATCCGCGCAAGCGTATCCCGACCGTCAATCTGACGCCGGTCGGTCAATCCGGGCCGCTGGCCCAGTTCATCACTGAGGACATCTACGTTTCGGGCGTGAAGCCGGCCAACATCACAATGGCGGACGGATCCGAAACGATCACGACTGCAGGGGGAGCAGCAGCGATGAGTTCAAGCAACAATGCGGCTGCGGCACCACAGCCGCTGCCGAGCGAAGGTGGGCTGATCGGCCTCATCAGCACGATCGGCCGCGTCATGGGACGTATCGTCGGCATCTTCTTCAATGCCGGCCGCCGCACCATCGATCAGGTCATCCGCAACGTGCTGCCGTTCATGGCCTTCGTGACCATGCTCATCGGTCTGATCCTGTACACCGGCATCGGCGATGTGCTGGCGCAGCCGATGGGTCCGCTGGCCAACAACATCGTCGGCCTGCTGATCATCTCGGCGATCTGCGGCCTGCCGTTCCTGTCGCCCATCCTCGGGCCAGGTGCGGTCATCGCGCAGGTCATCGGCGTCGCCATCATCGGCCCGCAGATCGCCAACGGCACGATTTCGCCGGCGATGGCACTGCCGGCGCTGTTTGCCTACAATACCCAGGTGGGCTGCGACTTCGTCCCCGTCGGCCTGGCGCTTGGTGAGGCCAAGCCGAAGACGATCGAAATCGGTGTTCCGGCGGTGCTGATCAGCCGCCAGATCATGGGCCCGGTCTCGGTGCTGATCGCCTGGGTTGTCAGCCTGATCGTGTTCTAAGGCAATTCCAGGGAAAAGCGCACAATGCTTTCCCTTGGAAATTGCGTCAAAACAAAGAGATAGAGCGGTTCACCGCTCTAGGGAAAGTTGAGAAAATGAGGTTCGCCATATGACGGTTCTGCTGAGAACACGGGTCACTGCCATCGGCCCTGAAGTGGCGGACCTTGCCGAAGGGGGCGTGGTCATCCTGTTTGCGGATGGCTCGCCGCCGGAGCTTGCCGAGGTTTCGGTGCTCCACAAGGCGGAGCAGGGACCAAGTGACGGAGCGCCCGCCAAGGGCGCTTCGATCACCCTCGGCCCGGTTGTCGCTGTTATCACAGCGGTCGGCTCCAGCGCGTGGAGCAAGGTGCTGGAAATGGGCCATGTCGTCATCTCGTTCAACGGCGCTACCGAGGCCGAGAGGCCGGGCGAGATCTGTGCGTCGCAAGTCGACCCGCAAGCGCTGGTGGCCGCCCTGAAGACCGGCGCGATCATCACCATCGCCGCCTGACAGCATTCGCGCCGTGGCCTATGTTGGGAGCGGCGCCCAAAACCAGAGTATTGCCATGGAACGCTCGACCATCGTCAGAGTGCATGAAGGTTTGCACGCCCGTCCCGCGACGCGGTTCGTGAAGCTCGCCAAGGGCTTCGAATCCGACGTCGAACTGGTCAAGGACGGCAAGGCGGTCAGCGCCAAGAGCTCGGTCAAGCTGATGCTGCTGGCGGTCAAGGAGAACCAGGAAGTCACGGTGCGGGCGAATGGCGCCGATGCCATCGAGGCGCTTGAGGCGCTGATCGGTTATCTCGAGAATCCGCGGGCCGGCCTCGATGATGAAGCAGAAGCACAGAGTCCGGCGAACGATGCCGGACAGGAAGCGGCACCCGCGTCCGAACCGGCGCCAGCGGCACCTGACGGGGCAAACCGCCTGCGTGGCGTGGCCGCGAGCGAAGGTTTCGCCATCGGCCCGGCCTTTGCGCATTTCCCGCCCGATATCGCCGGACAGGGCCGCATGTTGCGGGCCGAGGAGATAGAAGGCGAGATCGACAGGTTCCGCGCGGCTGTCGGCGCGGTCCAGGCCCGCATGGATTATGCGTTGGCGCAGGACAGCCTGTCGGCTGGAGACCGCGGCATCGTCGCCGCGCTCAGGGATATCGCCGCCGACGATAGCCTGACTGGTGAGGCCGAGGGCCTGATCAAGGGCGGCAATGACGCGGTCTCCGCCGTCATCACCGCCGCCTCCAACATTGCCGCCGAATTCAGCGCGGTCGACGATCACTATCTCAACGCGCGGGCGGATGACGTTCATGCGGTCGGGCGGCAGATCTGCCTCGTGTTGCTCGGGCAGGACGATGTCAGCCTCGAAAACATACCCGAAGGGGCTATCCTGATTGCCGATGACATCGGCGCCTGGGATCTGGCACGCGCGCCGCTGAAGCGTATCGGCGGCGTGGTGTGCGGCCATGGCGGCGCCACCTCGCACATCGCCATCATTGCCCGCTCGCACGGCATTCCGGCAGTGCTCGGCCTCGGCGGCCAGGTGAATGCCTTGCGTACCGCGCGAGACGTCGCGCTCGACGGCAATGCCGGCCATGTGATCATCGACCCCGACGAGGCGACCCGCGCCGATTTCGCCGGCCGCGTCGAAGCGGCGGCAAAGGAGCGCGCCGGACTGACCATCTTCAAGACGGTGACGCCGAAGCTTGCCGACGGCAGGATCATCGAGGTCGCGGCCAATATCGGCTCACTTGAGGAAATCGAAGCGGCGCAAGAGGCTGGTGCCATGGGCATCGGCCTGTTCCGCACCGAGCTTTTGTTCATGCGCCACATGCATCTGCCCTCGGAAAACATGCAGGCCGAGACCTATGCGGCGCTGGCCAAGGCTTTTGCGCCGTATCCGGTCATTGTGCGCACGCTCGACATCGGCGGTGACAAGCCGATTGCCGGCATCGAATTTCCCGACGAGGAAAACCCCTTCCTCGGCTGGCGCGGCATCCGCATGTGTCTCGACCGGCCCGACATCTTCAAGCGCCAACTGCGGGCGCTGCTGCGGGCCGCCGTGCACGGCAACATCAAGGTGATGCTGCCGATGGTGTCCGACATCTCGGAGGTCAGGCAGACGCGCGTGCTGATTGACGAATGCACGGTCGAGCTGAAAGCCGAAGGCGTGCCGCACGCGTCATTCGATCTCGGCGTCATGATCGAAACCCCGGCCGCCGTGCTCATCGCCCCGGCGCTGGCCAAGGAGGTTGCTTTCTTCTCGATCGGCACCAACGATCTGACCCAGTACATCATGGCCGCCGACCGGCTCAATCCGACGGTCGCCAAGCTCAACGATGTCACCAATCCGGCCGTCATGTCGGCGATCGAAATGACGGCAAAAGCCGGCGTCGCCGCCGGTATCATGGTCGGCATGTGCGGTGAGGCGGCCGGCCGTCCCGATCTCATTGCGACCTTCGTGAAGATGGGGCTGACCGAACTCTCGATGAGCCCGGCTTCCATCCAGCGCGCCAAGAAAGCGATCATGGCCATGGCCGCTGAAGGCTAGCCCAGGCCGGCCAACTACGGCAGATGGGCAAGCAAGGTGGCGAACACCGGTGTCAGTTCAGCGATCGGGTTTGCCTTGGCGCAGGCCTGAACGATGCGGTCGTGGCGGATATCCGCCGCCAGGATCGCGATCTCCAGCATATCCGGCTCCGGCGCGCCGTCCCTGCCGGCGGTCGCCAGGCCGCAGGCCAAAGCGAGCGGTGCCAGGCAGCTTACGTCAAGTGCGCTGCTGCCCACCACCGCCGGCGTTTCGGACACCGTTTCGGCAAAGCGGACCGGACGCTGGCCGAGGCACTCGACCAGCAGCGCCGAACAGGTGGCCGCGATTGCCTGCAGTCCGGCACCTGGCGCGGCCAACGCGGCCAGCAGATCGCCATGCCGCTTGCGCATCGTGGCATGGACGGCCGCGAAATCGGCTTCGTGGATGCGGGCACTGTCGATGTTCAGACCGGCAAGCACCGCCTTGGTCAGATAATACATATCGCGCCGAAACAGGCGCTCGGCGCCCAGTTGGCGATCCTCGTTGCCGACCGGGAAATAGGTGCCGAGGCCCTTCACCGTGGTGCCGTCCACCTTGATCGGGCGCTCATGCGGGACGAAAGCTTCAGCGATCGACAGCGCTTCGTCGACGGCACTCGCGGCATGGCTGAGCAGGCCTTCGATGCCCTTGCCTGGAAACGGCGGCAGATGGCTGGTTGCTTCGCGCAGGATGCTGGTATTGCCGCTGCCGTCATGGCGGCTCTGGCGGATGATTTCGCGGACTTCCCGCAGCCGGTCCTTCAGATTGACGCGGACATCCTCGGAGATTTGTCGGAGCATCGCGGATCGCCTTGAAATTTGCTGCGGATAGCCGCCAACCGGGGCAGCCGCCACTCTCTACATTGCTCCTATCGATTGGTAGATCAATAGGCGATACTAGACCAGCATGCAGAATCGGCGGCGGCGCGCTCGTCCGTCGCCGCAGGGGGAGAGACAGACTTGGGCAGACGACGACAGGGCGAAAGCGAAGACGGTCGAGGCGAGGCAACCGAGCAGGTCGCCAGCGAAAGCCGGACGGATCGCCTCAGGATTCGCGCCGCCTGGATGTATTTCGTCGAACAGATGACGCAGAACGAGATCGCCGACGTGCTCGGCGTCGGTCGCGTCACCATCGTGCGCATGCTGGCGGATGCCCGGGCGCGCAACGAAGTGAAGATCACCATCGAGAGCGAATTGTCGGAAATTGTGCGGCTTGAGCGCGCGCTGGAGAAGACGTTCGGGCTGCAGCAGGCGCTGGTGGCGCCGCTTTCGGCACCCGATGCCGATCCGATACCAGCGATCAGCGCCAAGACCGGCAGTTTCCTGTCGGACACGATGAAGTCCGGGATGCGGGTCGGCGTCGGCTGGGGGCAGACGCTGTTCTCGAGCCTGCCCTTCATCAGCGCCAAGTCGCTCACCGATTTCAAGGTGATTTCGCTGCTTGGCGGTGTCGGCGTCGTGCGCCGGGTCAACCCAGCCGAGTTCGCCTGGCGCTTCGCTCAGATATTCCAGGGCGACGGCTATCTGATGCCGACACCAGCCGTCGTCGACAGCGTCGAGACCAAGATCGCACTGATCGAGCGCTGCGGCCTGCAGGAGATTTTCGAGATGGCCGACGTGCTCGATGCCGTTCTGCTGAGCGTCGGCGGGATCGCCTCGGCCACCACCTTCTCTCGTGGCGGCTTCCTCAAGGAGGCGGATCGGGAGGCCCTGCTTGCGCGTGGCGCCGTGGGTGACCTCCTGTTCCATTTCTTCGACCGCAACGGCGATCTGGTCGACCATCCCGTCAACAGCCACGTGATGTCGGTGGATGTCGACCGTCTGCGCAAGGCACCGATCCGTATCCTCACTTCCGGTGGCGAGGAGAAAACCGAAGCGCTGCTCGGCGCCATGACCCTCATTGCCCCAACCATCCTGATCACCGACGAGGAGAGCGCGCGGCGCATGCTGGAAGCGGTCAGCGGAAGCTGAAGCTGTCCGTGATGTAGTCCGGCCAGGCCTGCTGTTCGTCGAAAACAGCGGCGAGATCCGGTGTGTCCGCCAGTATTCCGCTCAGCACCAGCGCGGTGGCGATGCCGGTGCTGTTTCCGCCCGATATATCGTGTTCGACGCTGTCGCCGACACAGACCACGGTGCCACGGTCCGGCTCGCCGGCCAGCGCCAGCGCGGCGTCGAAAATCGCCTTGTCGGGCTTGCCGATTCGGGTAACGCTGCCGCCCAGGCTTTCATAGAGATCGGCCAGACGGCCGGCGCCGAAGCGAGGGCCAACGGCCGTCAGCATGATGATGTCGGGATTGGTGCAGAAACACGGCACCCGCCGCTCTGCGGCCGGCGCGAACAGCCTGCGATAATGGTCGAGGTCAAAGCGGTCACCCTCGCTGGCCGCGATCAGCACCAGTTCGGCCTCATCGCCGGACCCGGTCAGCACAAAAGGCAGGCCCTCGATCGCGGAGCGGTCAGCTTCACGGCTGATCAGCAGGCATTTTGTCCCTGGGCGCAGCTTCCCCGACGTCGCCATCTCCCTAAAGGATCGCCACGCCACCTCGCCGGAAGAAACGAAATGATCCCAGCTTCCCGCTTCGAAGCCGAGTTTTATGAGCCGGCTTTCATTGGGTCGTGCCCGCCTGCCGGAGTTCGAAACCAGCACCACGGTCTTGCCGGCGCGCTTCAGCGCCGACAGCGCTGCCACCGCGCCCGGATAGGGCCGTGTGCCGTCATGCAGCACGCCGAACTGGTCGAGCAGGAACACGTCGTAGCGCTCCGCCAGCGGCCCGATGCCGTCGAGACGTTCGATCGTTTTCGCGCTCATAGGAGTCCTGCCCGGCTTGCACCCATCAGCGCCAGCCGCGCCGTGCCGGCGGCGGCCTCGTCGGAAAGCGCGGGCAGGAAATCGACGCCGAGCCTGCGCCGCCGGATTGCCGTCCAGGCTGGGTTCGCCGCCCCGCCTCCGACGCTCCTGACCGATATCAGCGCGGGCGCGCCGAGTTCGGCAAGCCTGTCATAGCCGAGCGCTTCGATCGCGGCGATGCCTTCGAACATCGCTTTCAGATAATCGGCGTCGTCCGCCGGCCGGGGTGCAAGGCGAGGCGGCAGCGCCGGATCGGCGATCGGAAATCGTTCGCCCGTGGCGGGAAGCGGATAGTAATCGAGGCCGGTGTCGGTCTCCGGGTCGATTTTTGCGCTGAGTTCGATGATACGGGCGAGCGGAAAATGCTGAGCCAGCACCTTGCCGCCGGAATTCGACGCACCGCCTGCCAGCCAGGCGTTGCCGAGCCGGTGGCTGTAGATGCCGAAGCGCGGCGCCGAAATCGGCCGGTCGGACAGGATCTTGATGGTCAGCGAGGATCCCAGCGCGGTGACGCCGTCGCCGATCGCGGCAGCACCGGTCGCCAGGAACGAGGCGCAGCCATCCGTGGTTCCGGCGACGACGGCCACATCGCGCGGCAAGCCGAACAGTTCCCCGGCTTCCGCGGTGAGGGCGCCGGTGACTTCGCCCGGCTCGACCACGCGCGGCAGCAACTCCACGCGCATTCCGGTCGCGGCGATCCATTCCGGCCAGCGGCGGGCCTCGACATCATAGCCTGTCTTCAGGGCATTGTTCTCGTCGCTGACGTCGAAGCGGCCGGAGAAGTTTCCGGCAATCCAGTCGGCCTGATGCAGCACCGCCGCAATGCCCGGCAGATGCTGGAAGCGCAGGGCCTTGGCGAGGCCGGATGTCGCTCCGTGCGCTGCACTTGCAGCCGGCGCGGTGCGGTCGATCGCGGCCAGAATGTCGTCGTCATCGACCTTGTCGTTGTACATCAGCGGTTCGGCCAGCGGCCGCCCGGCGACGTCGACCGGCAGCAGCGTGCCGGAGGTGCCGTCGATGGCGATGGCGCGGACCGCCGTGCGGTCGATGCCGGAAAGCAGGTCCGTCAGCACCGCCTTGACCGCTTGCCACCATGCCGTGGGGGCTCGGTCATCGCGGCCAAACCTGTCGAGTGGAACGGCCGAATGCCCGGCTATGGAAAAATCCGGGCGCATGGCGACGGCGCGCGCACCTGATGTGCCTAGGTCGATGCCGATGACAAGTGGCATCATGTCCATGCTAGCCGCCAGCCGCGTTGAGCTTCTGGCGATATTGCTCGGCGTCCCAGTTGACCAGCTCGTCATTCTCGGAAGCGGTGAGATAGTTCAGCCGTGCGGCGACGTCGATGCGCGCCGTCACGTCGGCGAGGCAGCGTTGCATGGCATCGGCGCCGGCACTGGCGTCGCCGCGCATCAGCACGCCTGCGCCGGGAAACAGGATCGCCGCAGGCGACGTGTCCAGTCGTGCAATGACATCGGCCACCGCCTCGCCTGGTTTCGCCACGATGGAGCCCTGGCCGAGGAAGATGACGTGGTCCGGATAGAGGCTGCCGGCCTGCGCCATGCGGCGGCTCTCAGGGTCGAGCGCAACCGCATGCGCTTCGACATCGGCCGGCAATCTGTAGAAGCTGCCGCCGGCAAGCGCCGCCAAGGCATCGAGGTCGGGTGCGGCGGTCGCGCGCGCCGGCCGGGCCAGCAATGACCTGATACGGCGCAGCAGAAGCTCCGCCTCGGCGACGGTTTCGGCGGCGACGACCAGCCCGTGATTGCCAAGGATCAGCACGTCGACACCAGGCCGCAGTTTCTCGGCAATGCCGCGTGCAAGCGGCAGGCCCGGCCGGAAATAAGGCACATAGGCCCATTCGATGCCATCGAGCCGCCTGGCGACCTCGGCCTCGCCATCGGCCTGCACGGCAAGCGAGATGGTGTCGACGCAATGGACGTGAAGAACCACGCGCTGCGGCATCAGGGCGTGCACCGTGGTCTCGATCGACGGCCGCAGGCCGCGCGGGTTGAGCGCTGCAATGGTGAAACCCTGCGGCTGGTCGGCGGCGCGATCGCGCTGTTCGACGGCTCTCAGCAACGGCGCCATCGCCACCGGCACCATGATGTCATCGACCAGCGCGTCCTTCAGCCAGGTGCCGGAGGCCTTGATCCACAGCGTGTCGCCGGCTTTCAGCGAGGTGTTGCCGCCTGCCGCCTGGGTCAGATGCGGGCTCTGCCCGATGCTGGCCGAAAGCGCCCGTAAGGCCGCCAGCTCCTGCGCATCAGCTTGGGTCGCCATGGCGCTTTTCCTCCAACGGCTCGGCCGTGTCCTGCGCGAAATCCCGTTGCCGGGGTCGAATTGGCGCTGATATCGCAGATACGAGTGATCTACGTCAACAGTGATCTAGTATCATCAAAACCCGCTTGCAATCCGGCTAATGTTGAGTAAGTTGCGCCAACTGCCATGGAAATGGCATCCGGGAGGAAAGAATTGAGCGACTCCGGCCGCCAGCGTCAGATCGTCGAACTGCTGCGGGATCGTCCGTTCGCTTCGGTGCGCGAGCTGCAGGAACGGCTTGGCGTTTCGGCCGCGACGGTCAGGCGCGATATCGACAGGATCGACGAAGCCGGCGAAGCGCGGAAGGTCTATGGCGGCATCTCGGCGCTCGACGGCGCTTCCCAGGCCGGTGTCGCCTACGCCCGGCCCTATGACGAGAACCGCGACCTTGCGGTCGAGGCCAAGCGGCAGATCGCCGCTCTCGCGGCGACCATGGTGCGTGACGGCGACGCCGTCATCGTGCATGGCGGCTCGACCTGCTTCCATCTCGGGGTCAAGCTCGCCGAGCGCAACATCCGCCTCTACACCAACTCGATGCCGCTGGCGGCCTATCTCAGCGACCACGGCCATTGCAGCCTGACGGTTGCGGGCGGTGATCTGCATCGCGAACCCGGCATCATCCATTCGCTCACCCAGGCCGTGCCCTTCTACGCCTCCAAATTCTTTCTCGGCGCGCAAGGCCTTGGCCAGGAAGGCGTGATGGAATCGCACCCGCTGCTGGTACGCTCGATCTTCGATCTCAGCCTCTGCGCCGACCAGATCGTGGTGCTGGCCGATAGCCGCAAACTGTCGATCCACGCGCGCAATGTTGCGCTGCCGCTTTCCCGCATCGGCACGCTGGTCACCGACGACGGTCTCTCCGACGCCGATGCGCGCATGCTGGAGGACGCCGGCGTCATGGTGCGGATAGCCTCGGGAGCCATCCAGTGAAGGTGGCTGTCCTCGATTTCGGCAAGACCAATTCGAAGCTGTTCGTCTTCGGCCAGGACGGGCGGATCATCGACGAGCGCCGGACACAGCCGAAATGGGTGCGCCAAGACGGCTTCAGCGTGCTCGACGAGGCGGCGCTCCACCATTGGGCGCTCAGCGCCGTTGCCGATGCGGTCGATGGTCATGGAGTGGAAGGGGTCATGGTGTCGGGCCATGGCTGCACCTTTGCCTTGGTGGACGAGGCGGCGCTGACGCATCCTCTCCTCGATTACGAGCAAGAGCCGCCGGCCGAGATTGCCGCGCGGATCGACCGCCGCATTCCTGACTTTTCCGAGACGTTCTCGCCGCGGCTGCCGCTCGGCTTCAATTACGGCCGCCATATGCTGTGGCTGCAGGAGGTCGATCCGGACGCGTTCGCTGCGTCGAAATCGATCCTCGGCTATCCGCAATACTGGAGCTGGCGCCTTGGCGGACGGGCGGTCTCGGAAGTATCCTATCTCGGCTGCCATTCGCATTTGTGGGCGCCGCGCCGCCAAGATTTTTCCTCGCTGGTCGACGCGCAGGGCTGGCGTGACCGGATGCCTGCCTTCGAGCGCGCCGGCACCGTTATCGGCGAGCAGCGCCTCGGCGCTGCGGCAAGCCCGATCGCCATCCACAACGGCGTCCATGACTCGAATGCGGCGCTGCATGCCTATCGCCGGCAGGAGCTTGGCCCGGTCACCGTCGTTTCTACCGGCACCTGGGTCGTCGTGCTCAATCCGTCCTGTCCCCTCGACGCGCTCGACCGGGATCGCGACATGCTGGTCAATGTCGATGTCGGCGGCGGCCCAGTGCCGACCATCCGCTTCATGGGCGGGCGTGAATTCGCAACCATCAGCGCCGGCTGGCAAGGCGAGATCGCCGGCCCGGCGGTGCAGCGGGTGATCGATGCCGGCATCATGGCGCTGCCGAGCTTCGCGCCGGGCGGGCCGATGACGGGGCATTCCGGCCGACTGGCGGGGCGCGCGCCCAATGTCGAGGAACGCGCGGCTACGGCGCTGCTCTACGTCGCGCTGATGGTCGATCTCTGCCTCGACCTCATCCATTCGAACAACACGGTGATCGTCGATGGCGGGCTGAATACGGGCGGTCTGCTCGCCGGACTGCTGGCGCAATTGCGTCCCGACCAGGCTTTCCTGCAGGGCGCCACGCTGGAGGGCAGTGCCACCGGTGCAGCGGCGCTCGCCTTCGAGAGCGTTGGGCGCGAATTCGCCGCCGAAGTTCCGGAGCCGGTGCGCGCGTCGCGTTTCACCGGGTTGGCAGGCTATCGCGGCAATTGGCGTGCCGCCACCATGGACCGGGGCGTCGCTGGTGCGGTGGCGGGAGGCGCGCGATGAGTGCGATTGCCAAGGCCGAGACGGTGCGCCAGCCGGTGCTGGAGATGCGCCACATCTCCAAGACGTTCGGCACCATCCGTGCCTTGCACGATGTCTCGCTGAGCGTCCATGCCGGCGAGCTGCACGCCTTGATGGGCGAGAACGGCGCCGGCAAGTCGACATTGATGAAAGTGCTTTCAGGCGCCTATCGGCCGGATGCCGGTGGCGAGATCCTGATCGACGGCATGCCGGCCGCGACCGGCGATCCGATCAAGGCGCGCGCCAGCGGCGTCGCGGTGATCTATCAGGAGCTGTCGCTGGCGCCCAATCTGACGGTGGCGCAGAACATCTTCCTCGGCAACGAGCCGCGACGCTTCGGCATCGTCGATCGTGACCAGTGCACCCGGCGCGCCAGGGAGATCATCGCGCGTCTGGGCGTCTCCTTTTCGGCCCGCGACATGGTCTCCAGCCTGTCGCTCGGCGAGCGACAATTGGTCGAGATCGCCCGCGCGCTGTCGACCAATGCGCGCATCATCGTCATGGACGAGCCGACGACGTCGCTGACCTCGCGCGAGACCGACCGGCTGTTCGAGGTCATCGCGACGCTGAAATCGCAAGGCATCGCCATCATCTACATCAGTCACCGCATGGAAGAGGTCTACCAGCTTGCCGATCGCGTCAGCGTGCTGCGCGACAGCGGTTATGTCGGTACGCTCGAACGTGCCGACCTCAGCGCCTCGCGCCTCGTCTCGATGATGGTCGGCCGCGATCTGTCGGCTTTCTACAAGAAGGATCATCGGCCGCCGGACGAAAAGCGCGCGGTGGCGCTCTCGGTGCGTGGCATGTCCGACGGCCGTCTCCTGAAAGACTGTTCGTTCGACCTGCACAAGGGCGAGGTGCTGGCGCTGGCGGGTCTGGTCGGTTCCGGCCGTACCGAGCTTGCGCGGCTGATCTTCGGCGCCGACAGGCGCGTGTCAGGCACGCTGGAACTCGACGGCAAACCTGTAACCATCGGCTCGCCGCGCGAGGCGCTCGATGCCGGCATCGCCTATCTGACCGAGGACCGCAAGGAACTCGGCCTGTTCCTCGACATGTCGATTTCCGACAACATCAGCATGGGCGTGCTGGCGCGGGATTCGCGCGCCGGCGGCTTGCGCGACTTCGCGGCCGCCGAAAGGCGCGCTTCCAAGGCCGTTGCCGGTCTCTCCATCCGCACCAGTTCGGTGCAGGCCAATGCCGGCTCGCTGTCGGGCGGCAACCAGCAGAAGGTGCTGCTCGCCCGCCTGCTCGAAACCGAGCCGAAGGTCGTCATCCTCGACGAGCCGACCCGCGGCGTCGATGTCGGGGCGAAATCGGAAATCTACCGGCTGATCGACAATCTCGCCAAACAGGGCATCGCCATCCTGATGATCTCCAGCGAACTGCCCGAGGTGATCGGCGTTGCCGACCGCGTGCTGGTGATGCGCGACGGCACGATATCGGGCGAGGTGACGGCATCGCAAGGCGAACCGCTAAGCCAGGAGAAAATCATGGAACTTGCAACGGGAGCGGCTCAGCAATGACCGACAAGGCGACCGAGATCAGCGCAGGCGGCCAGGCCACCGGCACGAGCCGACGGTTGCGCACGGCTTTCGCTGCCCTTGGCATGCTGCCGGTGCTGATCCTGCTGGCGGCCGGCTTCCAGTTCCTGAACCCGCGCTTCCTGACCGAGACCAACCTGTTGATTGTCACCCAGCAGTCGTCGATCAACATCGTGCTGGCGGCCGGCATGACCTTCGTCATCCTGACCGGGGGCATCGACCTGTCCGTCGGCGCCATCCTCGCCGCATCGGCGATGGTGGCGGTGATGGTGTCGCTGGTGCCCGACTGGGGTTTGCTCGGTGTGCCGGCGGCCATTCTGGTCGGCCTCGGCTTCGGCCTCATCAACGGGCTGCTCATCGCCTATATCAAGCTGCCGCCCTTCATCGTCACGCTGGGTTCGCTGACCGCGGTGCGCGGCGTCGCCCGCCTGCTCGGCCAGGACACCACGGTGTTCAATTCGGACCTGCCGTTCGATTTCATCGGCAACGGTTCGCTGTTCGGCATTCCGTGGCTGGTCATCATCGCGCTGTCGGTGGTGGTGCTGTCCTGGCTGGTGCTCAAGCGCACCGTGCTAGGCACCTGGATCTATGCCGTCGGCGGCAATGCCGAAGCGGCGCGGCTGACCGGCATCAAGGTGCCGCTGGTGCTGCTCTTCGTCTATGGCATTTCCGGCCTGCTGGCCGGCCTTGGCGGCGCCATGTCGGCGGCCCGGCTCTATGCCGCCAACGGGCTGCAGCTCGGGCAGTCCTATGAACTCGACGCCATTGCCGCTGTCATCCTCGGCGGCACCAGCTTCGTCGGTGGCGTCGGCTCGATCTGGGGTACGCTGATCGGCGGCCTGATCATCGCGGTGCTCTCCAACGGGCTCATCTTGGCCGGTGTCTCCGACATCTGGCAGTACATCATCAAGGGATTGGTCATCATCGTGGCGGTCGCCCTCGACCGCTACAGGCTCCAGGCAGGAGCAAGAACGTGATTGACCTTAGTCGCCGGCGTCAACGACCGGTTTCATGTAACGCACCGTGAGAGGCGCGGGGCAATCGGAGGAAAGCAATGAAGACCATCGCCAAACTGCTCTGCGGCGTCGCACTCGCGTCGCTCGCCATCGCGCCTGCTTCGGCCAAGGACCTCAATAAGGTCGGCATCTCGGTCGGCCTGCTCGGCAATCCCTTCTTCGTCGCCACCATCAAGGGCATCGAGGACGCGGCCAAGAAGATCAACCCAAAGGTCGAGGTGACCTCGGTGTCGGCCGACTATGACCTCAACAAGCAGGTCTCGCAGGTCGATTCGTTCATCGCCGCCGGTGTCGACGTGATCATGCTCAATGCCGTCGACGCCAAGGCGATCGCGCCGGCGGTGAAGAAGGCACAGGCTGCGGGTATCGTCGTTGCCGCCTTCGACGTTTCGGCGCCGGGCGCCGACGTGACCGTGATGACCAACAACGTCAAGGCCGGCGAAGAGGCCTGCCAATACCTGGTCGACCACACCGGCGGCAAGGGCGACTACGTCATCCTCAACGGACCGGCATCGTCGTCGATTCTGGAGCGGGTGAAGGGCTGCAAGAACGTGCTGGCGCAGCATCCCGACATCAAGATCCTCTCCGACGACCAGAATGCCGAAGGCTCGCGCGACGGCGGCCTGAAGGTGTTCCAGTCGCTGCTCACCCGCTTCGACAAGATCGATGCGGTGTTTGCCATCAACGATCCGACGGCGATCGGCGCCCAGCTTGCCGCCAAGCAGCTCAACCGCTCGGAGTTCATCTTCACCGCCGTCGACGGCGCGCCCGATATCGAGAAGGAACTCTCCTCCGGCACCTCGATGATCAAGGCCTCGGCCTCGCAGGATCCCTATGTGATGGCCGGCCAGTCGCTGACGATGGCGGCCGAACTGTTGGCCGGCAAGAAGCCGGCGGAGCCGACCGTCCTGCTCGACCCGAAGCTCATCACGGCCGAGAACCTGAAGGACTACAAGGGCTGGACCGCAGCCCGCTAAATCCTCCCAAGGCCGGTGGGGGGGGGGGGGGGGCCGCGGCCCCCCGCCCGGAGCCCCCCGGCCCGAAGGGGGGGGTTTGTTAAGATGTAAATATATATGGGGGGGGGGGGGGGGGGGGGGCGGGGGGTGGGGCCGGCCGGCACCCCACCGG